>NZ_JAQIRJ010000004.1:0-517464 GCF_032601995.1 Klebsiella sp. 141153
GACTTGGTATTCATTTTTCGTCCGAGGACGTTAAGAATCCATGTCACTTTGAGTGCCCACACAGATTGTCTGATAAATTGTTAAAGAGCAGTTGCAACGCGGCTTTCAGCTCACCGTTGCGAGGTCCCGTATATTACGTTTTCCTCATTCAGAGTCAAGCGTTTATTTTCACTTTTCTCTGTCGGTTTTCAGCGTCGTATTTTACTGCTGAAACCCTGCTGACCCGGCGGCTTGCTTGCCGTTGTTCCGTGTCAGTGGAGGCGCATTATAGGGAGTTCTGAGACGTTGACAAGCCCTGTTTTCAAAAAACTTTTCAACCGTCTCTTTTTTCGCCAAAGCGGATGTTGAAATCGTAAAAAATGGCCCTTTTGCTGTTTTAACCACCGAAATAAGCCGTCAGGTGGCATACTGATGAAGTAGAAAAGAGAAAGGAACGGCATTCATGTCTATAAGCGCACAGCAGCTGGCGGCACAAAAAAACATCTCCTGGGTCATCGCGGAGAAGATCGCCCAAAAAATCCTCACTGGCGAATATCCGCCAGAGAGCATCCTTCCCGGTGAAATGGAGCTGGGCGAACAGTTTGGCGTCAGCCGGACGGCAGTACGAGAAGCGGTAAAAACGCTGGCGGCTAAAGGCATGCTGCTTCCGCGTCCGCGTATCGGTACTCGCGTTCTGGCGCGCAGCAGCTGGAACTTTCTGGATAAAGAACTACTCGCCTGGTGGCTGACGGAAGATAATTTCGAAGAAGTGGTTAGCCATTTCCTGGTGATGCGTAGCAGCCTGGAGCCGCAGGCCTGTTTTCTGGCGGCGATTGCCGGTACCTCCGAGCAGAAAGCGCAGCTCAATACGTTAATGGAAGAAATGATCGAGCTGAAAAGACATTTTATCCGCGAACGCTGGATTGAAGTCGATATGGCCTGGCATGAACATATTTATGCGATGAGCGGCAACCCGTTTCTCACCTCTTTCGCGTCGTTATTCCATTCGGTCTATCAGACCTATTTCACCTCGATTACGCAAAATGAAGTCGTTAAACTGGATCTGCACCAGGCTATTGTTGACGCCATTCAGGAAAGCGATGGTCCGCGCGCGCAGCTTGCCTGCCAGACATTGTTGAATACCCCAAACCACACAGGTAAATAAAGAAGGAAAAGGCATGACCGGGAAGAAAGGGCGGAGTATGGCCGGACTGCCGTGGATTGCGGCCATGGCTTTCTTTATGCAGGCGCTGGACGCCACTATTCTTAATACCGCGCTTCCCGCTATTGCGCATAGCCTTGGTCACTCCCCGCTGGCGATGCAATCCGCCATTATCAGCTACACCCTGACGGTAGCGATGCTGATCCCGGTGAGCGGTTGGTTGGCCGACCGCTTCGGCACCCGCAAAGTCTTTATCATTGCCGTCAGCCTGTTTACCTTAGGTTCCCTTGCCTGCGCGCTTTCCACTTCGCTACCCGAACTGGTTGTCTTCCGCGTCATCCAGGGGATCGGCGGCGCAATGATGATGCCGGTTGCGCGTCTGGCGCTGTTACGCGCCTATCCGCGTAGCGAACTGCTGCCGGTACTCAACTTCGTTACCATGCCTGGCCTGGTCGGCCCCATTCTCGGTCCTGTACTCGGCGGCGTGTTAGTCACCTGGGCCAGCTGGCACTGGATTTTCTTGATTAACATCCCGATTGGTATCATCGGCATTCTCTACGCCCGCAAATATATGCCGGACTTCACCACGCCCCGCCGTCGTTTCGATACCAGCGGCTTTGTTCTTTTTGGGTTAAGTCTGGTGCTGTTCTCCAGCGGTATTGAACTCTTTGGCGAGAAAATCGTTGCCAGCTGGATGGCGCTGTCCGTCATCGCCCTGAGCGTCGTGCTCATGCTGGCCTATATTCGCCATGCTCGTCGCCATCCCACGCCGCTGATTTCACTCTCCTTATTTAAGACCCATACCTTCTCTGTCGGGATCGCCGGCAACCTGGCCACACGGTTAGGAACCGGCTGCGTACCGTTCCTGATGCCTCTGATGCTACAGGTCGGTTTCGGCTACCCGGCCATTATCGCCGGCTGCATGATTGCGCCGACGGCCATTGGCTCGATTATCGCCAAGTCGACCGTCACACAGATACTACGCTGGTTTGGTTATCGCAAAACGTTGGTGGGGGTCACTATCTTTATTGGTTTGATGATCGCGCAGTTTGCGTTGCAGTCGCCAGGAATGCCGCTGTGGCTGCTACTACTGCCGCTATTTGTGCTGGGGATGGCGATGTCCACGCAGTTCACCTCGATGAACACCATTACGCTTGCTGATTTAACCGATGACAATGCCAGTAGCGGCAACAGCCTACTCGCGGTAACCCAGCAGCTGTCCATTAGCCTTGGCGTGGCCATCAGCGCGGCAGTCCTGCGTTTTTATGAAGGATTTGATAACGCCAGCACCATCGAACAATTCCACTATACCTTTATCACGATGGGTGCGATCACCGTGGTATCAGCGCTGATGTTTATGCTGCTCAGAGCTAAAGATGGCCGCAACCTGATAACGGAGCGGCACAAGCACTAAGCTGAACCGCGAACCACCAGTTCGGGGGTAAGCTGCACGCGCTGCTGTTTTTGCCCGGGATCCGCCATGCGGTGAATCAGCACATCGATAGCCAGCTCTCCCAGTTCATCTTTGGGTTGATGAATAGTGGTGAGCGGCGGGGTCATATAGCGCGCCAGTTCAATATCGTCATACCCCACCAGCGCCATATCCTGCGGAATACGCAACCCGGCCTGATACAGCGCCTGATACGCGCCGACCGCCATCGCATCATTACCGACAAATACCGCCTGCGGCCGTGGCGTTAACGCCAGCAGTTGCTGCATCGCGGTAAAACCGCCGCCAAATTCAAAATCGCTGGTAATGACATAACCTTCGGCGACATCCAGCCCGGCGCGCGCCATCGCCGCATGGTAGCCTTCCAGGCGCAGTCGCGACGGCGTCTTATCCAGCGGCCCGGCAATGCAGGCAATACGGGTATGACCGCGATCGATCAGATACTGGGTCGCCATATCGCCACCGAGCAACGAATTATCCTGAATGAGATCGCTGTCGCCGTCGAACGGCGCCCAGTCCATCATCACCGTCGGCACCGACGGATAACGCTGCATGATCTCCTGGGAAGGTTGATGCGTTTCGGTGCACAGCAGCAGCAGACCATCGACGCGTTTTTGCATCAGCGTTTCCAGATTGCGATTCATCCGCTGCTCATCGCCTTCGGTATTACATAAAACCAGGCTGTAGCCGCGCTCGAAACAGCTGCGTTCCACGCCGCGCACCAGCTCCGAATAAAACGGGTTAGTACTGGCGGTGATCAACATGCCGATGGTTCGCGTCTGATTTAACTTGAGGCTACGCGCCAGCGCCGAAGGTGCGTAGTTAAGACTTTTGATCGCCGCATCAACTTTGGCGGTAATCGCCTCGCTGACAAAGCGGTCTTTATTAATGACGTGAGAAACGGTCGAGGTGGAAACGCCCGCGACGCGGGCCACATCCTTCATGGTAGCCAAGCATTACCCCTGTTGACGCAAGAATTCGTCGATCTCTTTGCGCCACGGCACAGACGGTTGCGCTCCCTTACGGGTGACGGCAATCGCGGCGGCGGCATGGGCAAAACGGATGGCGTCTGCCACTTCACGGCCTTCCAGCAGCGCGGTGACAAATGCGCCATTAAAAGTGTCGCCAGCGGCGATCGTATCGATGGCCTGAACTTTAAATCCGGGGACCCGGCGGCTTTCGCCCTCGCAGCTTAACCACACGCCGCGGCTGCCGAGAGTAATCATCACCGTACCAATCCCTTTCGCATGAAGCGCACTGGCGGCTTTCGCGGCATCGTCGTCGCTTTCAACGCGAATACCGGTCAGCTTTTCCGCTTCGGTTTCATTCGGCGTAATGACATCCACCAGCGCCAATAGTTCATCTGAAAGTTCGCGCGCCGGGGCAGGGTTAAGCACCACGGTAGTCTGATGCTGATGAGCGATTTTCGCAGCGGCCATCACGCTCTCCAGCGGCGACTCCAGCTGCATTAACAATGCCTGCGCGCTGGCAATTCGTTCTTTTTCCGCCTCAACCTGAGAAACAGAAAGCGCAGCATTTGCGCCGGCATGAATACCGATGACATTCTCGCCTTCCGCGTTAACGAAGATCAACGCCACGCCGGTTGATTCGCCAGCAACGGCACGCACCGGCGCCACGTCGATGTTATCGCTCGCCAGCTGGCGGCGAACGCGTTCGCCGATATCGTCATCGCCAGTACAAGCAATGAAGGCAATATCCGCGCCGCTACGCCCGGCAGCGACAGCCTGATTGGCGCCTTTACCGCCGAAAGCCACTTGATAGTGGTTTCCGGTAACGGTTTCACCTGGAGTAGGGAAGGATTCAAGGTTAAGAATGTGATCGGCATTGATGCTGCCAAGGACGACAAGTTTGCCTGCGGTTTTCATCATCTTTGTTCCCGGGAAAGCGCGCCACCGGACTCCGGTGGCGCATGCCCTGCTTTTCTTTTTTATGTTGTCCCTCGGACCATTGCCGGCCCGAATCGCATTTTACTGCTTAATGACCAGTTTCAGCTCAACCGGATAGCTGGCATCCACTTTTTCACCCTTCAGCACTTTATCAGCGGTTTCGACGCCTTTAACGCCGATCTGCTCCGGCAACTGGGCGATGGTCGCTGCCAGTTTGCCACTATTTACTGCTTTTTCGCCATCCGGAGTGCCGTCAAATCCAACCACCATCACATCAGATTTTCCAGCAGTCTGCAGCGCACGCAGCGCGCCCAGCGCCATTTCGTCGTTCTGCGCAAACACCGCCTGCACGTCCGGATGCGCCGTCAGCAGGTTCTGCATCACGTTCAGACCTTTGGTACGGTCGAAGTCAGCGGGTTGGCTGGCCAGTACGTTGAACTTATGCGCCGCCACGGCCTGTTTGAAACCTTCGCCGCGCTCGCGCGCCGCAGAGGTACCGGCAATGCCTTGCAGCTCAATGACTTTCGCATTTTCCCCGACTTTCTTCGCGATATAGTCGCCGGCCATTTTACCGCCCAGCACGTTATCGGAAGCAATATGACTCACCACATCGCCTTTTGAAGCCTGGCGGTCCAGGGTAATAACCGGGATTTTAGCCTGGTTCGCCATCTTCACCGCATTGCCGACAGCATCGGAGTCGGTTGGGTTAATCAGCAGCAGTTTGGCGCCGCGAACCGTTAAGTCCTGTACGTTCGCCAGCTCTTTCGCCGGGTTATTCTGGGAATCCAGCACCACCAGGTTGTAGCCCAGCTTATCGGCTTCTTTCTGCGCGCCGTCTTTCAGAGAAACGAAGAAGGGGTTATTCAGGGTAGAGATAACCAGTGCGATGGTATCTTTCGCCATCGCGTTTGCGCTAACGGTCGCGCTTAGAGCAACAGCAGAGACCAGGGTCGCCAGTTTTTTCATATTCATAGTTAAGATGTCCTGTAGAGTTCTCAGTTACTGCTTTTTGTTATCTACCAGTACCGCCAGCAAAATCACCACCGCTTTGACGATCATCTGGTAATAGGAAGAAACGCCTAAAAGGTTCAGACCATTGTTCAGGAAGCCCAGGATCAACGCGCCAATCAGCGTGCCGACGATACGACCTTTACCACCGGCCAGGCTAGTGCCGCCAAGTACGACCGCAGCAATCGCGTCTAATTCATAGCCCGTCCCCGCCGTCGGCTGCGCAGAGGAAAGACGCGCCACTTCGATGATGCCGGCCAGTGAAGCCAACATCCCGCACAGCGCATAGACGATGATTTTCACTCTATTCACGCTGATGCCGGAAAGCCGCGTCGCCGCTTCGTTACCGCCCAGGGCATAAATATAACGGCCCAGGCGAGTATGGTGCAGCATGTACCAGGCCGCCAGGAAGACAATCGCCATAATCCATACCGGCGTCGGGATCCCAAGCGGGCGTCCGATACCGAACCAGCCAAACAGATCGGCGTTATCGCTAAAGCCGGTGTTGATCGGGCTACCGTTGGTATAAACCATCGTCACGCCGCGCAGCAGCAGCATCATCACCAGGGTGGCGATAAACGCCTGCACGCGACCTTTCGCGACAATTACCCCGGTCACCGCGCCAATAGCCGCACCGAGCGCCAGCGCGGCGGCAACGGCCACCAGCGCATTCACTTCGATACCGACGATAGACGCCGCGACGGCGCCGGTCAATGCCAGCAGAGAACCGACGGACAGGTCGATCCCCGATGTCAGAATGACCAGCGTCATCCCGACCGCCATGATGGCGTTAACGGAAGTCTGCTGCAGAATGTTGAACAGGTTATTAACGGTAAAAAAGTTAGGGCTCATGGTCGAAACGATCGCGATCAGCACCAGCAGGGCGATCAGCGATTTTTGCTCCATCAGCCACGCTTTAGTGAAATAGCGGCGACCAGTAACAGCCTGGGTAGTCATCTTTTTTACTCCTGATTCACACGGTTAAGCTTGCCCACAGCGGCAGCCATCAATACTTCCTGGGTGGCCTGCTCGCGTGTGAATTCACCGCCGAGATGCCCTTCATGCATCACAATGATGCGATCGCTCATGCCCAGCACTTCCGGCATCTCAGAAGAGACAAGGATGATGCTCAGGCCATCGGCTTTAAACTGGTTAATCAGCTGGTAGATCTCTTTCTTCGCCCCGACGTCGACGCCACGGGTTGGTTCGTCGAGGATCAGCACTTTCGGCCGGGTCATCAGCCCGCGAGCGATAGCGACTTTTTGCTGGTTCCCCCCAGAAAGCAGGCCAATTGCCTGCTCCATTGAAGGCGTCTTCACATTAAAAAGCCGAATGAAATCGCTGACCGCCTGCTGTTCATCTTTATGCTTAAGGCTACCGCCCGCCCTGCTGAAGTAGCGCAGCGCGGTTAATGACATGTTTTCTTTGACCGACATCCCGAGCACCAGGCCATCACGCTTACGGTCTTCGGAGATATAGACAATGCCGTTCGCCAGGCCATCCTGCGGCGAACGGGTGACGACTTCATGGCCGTCCAGCGTCACGGAACCGCTGCTGCGCGGCAGCGCGCCGTACAGCACCTTCATCAGTTCAGTGCGCCCGGCGCCCATCAGCCCGGCAACGCCGAGGATTTCGCCCTGACGCAGGGTAAACGTCACGTTTTCCACCCCGGATCCGCAGAGATTATCGACCTTCAGACGTACCGCGCCGGGTGCCTTATCGAGATGCGGATATTGATCTTCCAGCTTACGGCCAACCATCATCTCGATCAGTCGGTCTTCATCCAGCGAAGCCACTTCACGCTCGGCAATAAATTGCCCGTCGCGAAATACGGTGACGTCATCGCAGATTTCGAAGATCTCTTTCATGCGGTGGGAAATATAGACAATGCCGCGCCCCTGCGATTTCAATTCGCGGATGACGCGGAACAGCGATTCGGTCTCGGTGTCGGTCAGGGCATCGGTGGGCTCATCCATAATGATGACCTTCGATTCGAAGCTCAGCACTTTGGCGATTTCCACCATTTGCTGATCGCCAATCGACAGATCGCCCACCAGCTTCTGGCTGTTAAAACGTAAATTCAGCTTCGCCAGCAGCTTGTCCGCTTCGGCATACATCTTTTTCCAGTCGATTTTGCCAAAGCGGTTAACGAACTCGCGGCCAAGGAAGATGTTCTCGGCAATCGTTAATTGCGGGATCAGGTTGAGTTCCTGGTGAATGATGCCGATACCGGCTTCCTGTGAGGATTTTGGGCCGTTAAAGGTCGTTTCTTTACCTAACCACAGCAAAGAACCGGCATCACGGGTATAGATACCGGTGAGTACCTTCATCATTGTCGATTTACCGGCGCCATTTTCCCCTACCAGCGCCATTACCCGGCC
Organism: Klebsiella sp. 141153; assembly: GCF_032601995.1. Lineage (NCBI taxonomy): Bacteria > Pseudomonadati > Pseudomonadota > Gammaproteobacteria > Enterobacterales > Enterobacteriaceae > Klebsiella > Klebsiella sp. 141153. The sequence continues at coordinate 7,888 of NZ_JAQIRJ010000004.1, forward strand.
AGCATAGACATTCAGCGCCGCGCCGGAGAGCGCTTTGACGCCAGGGAACGCTTTATCGATCCCTTTCAGCTGTAATAAAGCTTCCATGGCGGCGACCTCAGAAAGTGACGCCGGCACAGAGAATAATATTCGCATACGGGGAACACTCCCCGCTGCGAATTACCGCCTGACTATCTGCGGTTTGTTTTTTGAACTGCTCATGACTGGTGTAACGAATTTCAATCGTATTTCCCTGGTGCTGCTGCAGCTGCTCAAGATGATTGAGCAACGTCGCGTGGAGTTGCGGATTATGGGTTTTAATCTCTTCTGCGATGACCGCCGCCTCAACCTGCATTTCCGTCGTTACGACCTCCAGAACCTGCATAAATGAAGGTACGCCCTGAGTAAGCGCCATATCGATTCGCGCGCTGCTGCGGGGAACCGGCAATCCGGCGTCGCAAACAACCAGCATATCGGTATGACCGAGGCGGGAGATAACGGAAGAAATATCAGCGTTAAGTACGGTGCCTTTTTTCATTTTTTCTCTTTTGCTCCACTAGCGAAACGTTTCGCTAACATTAGTATTGTAAATGCAGGAGCAAAAAACCATCATCAAAAGAGATAAATGTGATCGCCATCGAAACGTTTCGCAAGGCGTGGGCAGGAAATTGCATTGAGATGTGAGAGACAAAAAAGCCCTTCATTATTGAAGGGCTTTTTGACATCAGATTTCTACCTGAGTACCGAGTTCGATAACCCGGTTCGGCGGGATTTCAAACTGATCCGGCGCGCGCAGAGCGTTACGCTGCAACAGCAGATATAGTTTGCCGCGCAGGCGCAGATACCATGGCCGTTTGCCGATAATCAGCGACTCGTGGGACATAAAGAACGACGTTTCCATCATTCGGCAGCTCAGCCCTTCCAGGCCGCAGCGATGGAACACCTCTTCGACGTTCGGCGTTTCACGCCAGCCATAGCTTGCTACAACGCGCCAGAACGACGGCGACAGTTGCTCAATCTGCACGCGGCGCACGTTATGCACATACGGGGCATCTTCGGTGCGCAGGGTCAGCAGGATCACGCGTTCATGCAGCACCTTGTTGTGTTTCAGGTTATGCAGCAGCGCAAAAGGGATCACGTTCAGGGCGCGAGACATATAGACCGCGGTACCCGGCACGCGCACCGGCGGTGATTTCTCCAGCGAGGAGATCATCGCTTCCAGCGAGTTGCCATGTTCATGCATCCGGCGCAGCAGGCGGAAACGCTCGCTCTTCCAGGTGGTCATCACCGTAAACATCACCAGGCCCAGTGATAACGGCAACCAACCGCCGGAGACGATTTTATCGAGGTTCGCCGAGAACAGCGGAATATCGATACACAGGAAGGCCACCAGCATCAGGCCGACAAACAGCTTATTCCAGTGCCAGTTTTTGCGCGCCACGGTCGCCGACAGAATGGAGGTCAACACCATGGTGCCCGTTACCGCAATACCGTACGCCGCCGCCAGATTAGAAGAGTGCTCGAAGCTGACAATGACGATGACCACAGAAACGTACAGCAGCCAGTTAATGAACGGGATGTAAATCTGCCCGGACTCCATTTCCGAAGTATGGATAATGCGCATTGGCGACAGATAGCCCAGACGCACGGCCTGACGAGTCAGCGAGAAGACCCCGGAAATCACCGCCTGCGAGGCGATAACCGTCGCCAGGGTCGCGATAATCAGCATCGGGATCAGCGCCCATTCCGGCGCCAACAGGAAGAACGGGTTTTTAATGGCTTCCGGGTGCTTCAACAGCAGCGCGCCCTGGCCAAAATAGTTAAGCACCAGTGATGGCAGTACTACCGAGAACCACGCTACGCGAATCGGTAGTTTGCCGAAGTGACCCATATCGGCATACAGCGCTTCCACACCGGTAATCGACAGCACCACCGCGCCGAGCGCAATAAAGGATACCGTTTTGTACTGCAGGAAGAAGTTCACTGCCCAGTAAGGGTTCAGCGCCTGCAGAACTTCCGGGTTATCGAGGATACTGCGCGCGCCAAGCACCGCCAGCAACAGGAACCAGATCAGCATAATTGGCGCGAACAGCTTGCCGACCATCCCGGTTCCGTGTTTTTGAATAGCAAAAAGCAGGGTCAGCACAATAATGGAGATGGGGACAATCCAGGTATCCAGCTGTGGGGCGATAATTTCCAACCCCTCTATCGCCGACATCACCGATATTGCCGGGGTTATCACCACTTCACCATAGAAGAAGCTACCGCCAATCAGGCCGAGGATCACCAATACGGAGGTCATCTTTGCCGAGGTGTTGCGCCCCGCCAGCGACATCAGCGTCAAGATCCCGCCCTCGCCGGCGTTATCCGCCCGCATCACGAAGGTGATGTATTTTATTGATACGGTGAAGATCAACAGCCAGAAAATCAGCGACAGAAAGCCAAAAACTGCATCGCGTTCAACGCCAAAGCCAAACTGGCCTGACAGACATTCGCGAAGAGTATACAGTGGACTGGTACCGATATCGCCGTAAACCACGCCGATTGCCGCCAGCGTTATTGCCGGCAGCGATTGTTTATTATCAGTGCTCATAGACTAGTCTTTTCGTTTATAAAACAAATGTGTGCCTAGTCCCTTGGCCCACAAAAAGCGCACAGTATGCACGATTATTTGCTGAATCGTACCCCTAACTGACACCATATTAACTTAGCTCAAAGAAAATAAATCGATTCTTCAGGCTATTACCACCCCTAATCAAACATCTATACTCGACGCAATAACGACACACGACAAAGCACGCAACTCTATTATGGCTCAATCACATTTACTGGCAGAAAGAATTTCCCGACTTAGCGCCGCCCTGGAAAAAGGACTCTTTGAACGCAGCCACGCAATACGCCTGTGCCTGTTGGCCGCGCTTAGCGGCGAGAGCGTGTTCCTGCTGGGGCCGCCCGGCATCGCGAAAAGCCTGATCGCCCGCCGCCTTAAGTTCGCTTTCAGGCAGGCGCGCGCTTTTGAATATCTGATGACCCGCTTCTCCACGCCGGAAGAAGTTTTCGGCCCGCTGTCGATTCAGGCGCTCAAAGATGAAGGGCGCTATGAGCGTTTAACGGCAGGCTATCTGCCAGAGGCGGAAATCGTCTTCCTGGATGAAATCTGGAAAGCCGGCCCGGCTATCCTTAATACCCTGCTGACGGCCATCAACGAACGCCACTTCCGCAACGGCGCCCATGAAGAGAAAATCCCAATGCGCCTGCTGGTCGCGGCGTCGAACGAACTGCCCGAAGCGGACAACAGCCTCGAAGCCTTATATGACCGCATGCTGATCCGCCTGTGGCTGGATAAAGTACAGGATAAAACTAACTTCCGCTCGATGCTGGTCAGCCAGCAGGATGAAAACAGCAATCCGGTTCCTGAAAACCTGCAAATCAGCAACGATGAATTTACCCAGTGGCAGCATGACATTGGTACCGTGAAGTTGCCGGACAACGTCTTCGAGCTGGTTTTCCAGCTGCGCCAACAATTAGATGCCTTGCCTAATGCGCCTTACGTTTCCGATCGCCGCTGGAAAAAAGCCATCCGTCTGCTGCAGGCCAGCGCCTTCTTTAGCGGCCGCGACGCCATCGCGCCTATCGACCTGATCCTGCTGAAAGATTGCCTGTGGCATAACATCGAAAGCATGAATCTGATGTCGCAGCAGCTGGAGTCACTGATGACCAGCCATGCCTGGGGTCAGCAGGCGATGCTGACTAAACTAGGCGCCATCATCCAACGCCGTATTCAAATCCAGCAGCAGCACAGCGATAAAACCGCGCTTAAAGTCACGCGCGTTGGCGGTATGTTCAGCCGTAAGCCGCATTACGAACTGCCAGACGGTGTTGAGGGTGAGACGTTGACGCTGCTTCTCCAGCAACCGCTGAAACTGCACGATCTCGAAGTTATCCATATCGCCTTTGAACGCCAGGCGCTGATCAACTGGCTGGAGAAAGGCGGCGAGATCCGCGGCAAGCTCAACGGTATCGGTTTTGCCCAGCCATTAACGATGGATGTCGATGCCAGCCAACACCTGGTGGTGCGCGACGTCAGCCTGCAAGGCTCGCGCCTGTCGCTGCCCGGCAGCGAATCTCAGGAAAATATGCCTGCCGAGATCCGCCAGCAGCTGGAAGCGCTGGATGACGAGTGGCACCAGCAACATAACCGCTTTAGCGAACAGCAAAAATGCCTGTTTATTCCCGGCGACTGGCTGGGGCGTATCGAAGCCAGCCTGCAGGACGTCGGCGCGCAAATTAAACAGGCGCGCCAGCCATGACGCTCGACATGCTGAATGTCATGCTGGCGGTCAGCGAAGAAGGGATGATCGAGGAGATGCTGCTGGCGCTGCTGGCCTCGCCTCAACTGGCGGTGTTCTTTGAAAAATTTCCGCGGCTGAAAAATATCATCGCCGCCGATATTCCGCGCTGGCGAGAAGCGGTTCGCGCCCGGCTCAAAGAGACGCAGATCCCTCCCGAGCTGGACGCCGAAGTGCAGATCTATCAGCAGGCCCAGCTGCTTTCAACTTCGCAATTTATCGTGCAGCTGCCGCAGATCCTCGGCAAGCTGCATAAGCTCCAGTCGCCCTTTGCCGCCCAGGCGCAGCAGCTGGTGGACGATAACGCAACCTTCACCCCAGCGCTACATACTCTGTTCTTACAACGCTGGCGCTTAAGTCTGGTGGTACAGACCACCACCCTCAACCAGCACTTATTAGACGATGAGCGCGATCAACTGCTCAGCGAGGTGCAGGAACGAATGACGCTCAGCGGGCAGCTAGAGCCGGTGCTGGTGGAAAACGACAACGCCGCCGGCCGCCTGTGGGATATGAGCGCCGGCGAGCTTAAACGCGGCGATTACCAGCTGATCGTGCGCTATGGCGATTTTCTCAGCCAACAGCCGGAACTGATGCAGCTGGCTGAGCAGTTGGGCAGATCGCGGGAAGCCAAACTGGTGCCGAAGAAGGATGCGCCGATGGAGGCCTTCCGCGCGATGGTTCGTGAACCGGCAACGGTACCAGAGCAGGTCGATGGCCTGCAGCAAAGCGACGATATTCTACGTCTGTTGCCGCCAGAGCTGGCAACGCTCGGCATCACCGAACTGGAGTTCGAGTTCTACCGTAAGCTGGTGGAAAAACAGCTATTAACTTATCGCCTGCACGGCGACGCCTGGCGGGAGAAAATCACCGAACGCCCGGTAACCCGGCAGGATTTTGATGAGCAGCCGCGCGGGCCATTTATTGTCTGCGTAGATACCTCAGGTTCGATGGGCGGTTTTAACGAACAATGCGCCAAAGCCTTTTGTCTGGCGCTGATGCGCGTCGCGCTGGCGGATAACCGCCGCTGCTACATCATGCTGTTCTCCAGCGAAGTGGTGCACTACGAGCTAACCGGCCCGCAGGGGCTGGAGCAGGCGATCCGTTTTTTAAGCCAGCGCTTTCGCGGCGGCACCGATCTGGCCAGCTGTTTTCGCGCGATCGTTGAACGTTTGCAAAGCCCGCAGTGGGTCGATGCCGATGCGGTGGTGATTTCCGATTTTATCGCCCAGCGGTTGCCGGATGAGGTGGTCAACAAGGTGGGGGAGCTGCAGCACAAACATCAGCATCGTTTTCACGCGGTGGCGATGTCGGTACACGGCAAACCCGGCATCATGCGCATCTTCGATCATATCTGGCGCTTTGATACCGGATTGCGTAGCCGCCTGCTGCGTCGCTGGCGGCGTTAATCTTTACAGCAGAGCGGCGACGCTTTCCCGCACCTGCGCGGGCCATACGCCGCACTGTACCTGGCCGATATGGTCAAGCTGCAGCAACAGCATGGTTAAACGCGACTGGCCAATACCGCCGCCAATGGTCTGCGGCATCTCGCCGCGCAGCAGTGCCTGGTGCCATTCAAGCTGCAGACGGTCTTCATCGCCGGTCACCGCCAACTGGCGCTTCAGCGCCTCGGCGTCAACTCGGATCCCCATAGAGGAAAGCTCAAAAGCGTCTTCCAACACCGGGTTCCACACCAGGATATCGCCGTTCAGACCGGCAAAACCTTCCGCCGATGGCGAGCTCCAGTCATCATAATCCGGCGCGCGAACATCGTGGCGCTTACCGTCAGACAGTTTACCGCCGATACCGATTAAGAAGACGGCGCCAAGCTCTTTAGCGATCGCCCGCTCGCGGCCTTTAGCATCCAGATCCGGATAACGGCTCAACAGTTCCTGACTGTGAATAAAGTGGATCTGTTCCGGCAGGAATGGCGTCAGACCAAATTCCTGACTTACCGCCAGCTCGGTGGCTTTGATCCCAGCGTAAATCGCCTCAACCGTCGCTTTCAGCGTGCCGGTATGGCGTTCGCCGTCGCCCATGACGCGTTCCCAGTCCCACTGGTCAACATAAACGGAATGAATTGGGGTGAGGCGGTCTTCATCGGGGCGAAGGGCCTTCATGTGCGTGTATAGCCCTTCGCCCGCGCTGAAGTCGTGTTGTCCCAGGGTTTGACGCTTCCACTTCGCCAGTGAATGAACCACTTCGAATTGGGCGTCTGGCAGTGTTTTCACTTTTACCTGAACCGCTTTCTCGCAGCCGGACAAGTTGTCCTGCGTCCCATCACCGACGCGGCTTAAGATCGGCGCCTGCACTTCAATCAGGCCAAGCTTCTCTTCCAGCTGACGGGAAAAATGGGATTTAACGAAACTAATCTGGCGTTGTTTTGCGATGTATGCGGTTTTCATTTTTTATCACTCCTGCGTCCTGTTGATATTGATTAAGCAACAGAAATGGCACTGAATTCAACAATCAATCAATAAAAAGACGTCTTGAGTTTTGATTCATTAAATTAACAAGCTAAAATAGTAAGAATCATCAAACATCATAAGAAAAAACAATGGAAAATTATCAGATCGACAATCTGGACCGCGGCATTCTTGATGCCTTAATGGCGAATGCGCGCACCGCCTACGCCGAACTGGCCAAACAGTTCGGCGTTAGCCCAGGTACGATTCACGTACGCGTAGAGAAAATGAAACAGGCGGGCATTATTACGGGGGCAAGAATCGACGTCAGCCCGAAACAGCTCGGTTATGACGTCGGCTGTTTCATCGGCATTATTCTTAAGAGCGCCAAAGACTATCCTTCCGCTCTCGCCCGGCTGGAGAGCCTGGAAGAGGTGACCGAGGCTTACTACACCACCGGCCACTACAGCATCTTTATTAAGGTAATGTGTAAATCTATCGATGCCCTGCAGCAGGTACTTATCAACAAGATCCAAACAATCGATGAAATTCAGTCCACTGAAACCCTGATCGTGCTGCAGAACCCGATCATGCGCACCATCAAGCCCTGATCGTTTTTTTTAATCCCACATTTTTCCACAGGTAGATCCCAGCTCGCTCACAGCGTACAATACGCCACTCAGAATAGTTGAGCGAGCGATCGGCGATCATGGCAGACATTACACTTATCAGCGGCAGCACCCTGGGCAGTGCGGAATATGTAGCAGAACATCTGGCGGAAAAGCTGGAAGAAGCGGGCTACAGCACTGATATCCAGCACGGTCCGCTGGTTGACGATCTGCAGGCTGAAGGGATCTGGTTAGTTATCTCTTCTACCCATGGCGCCGGCGATATTCCGGACAACCTGGTCCCTTTCTATGAAGCGTTGCTGGAGAAGCAGGCCGATCTTTCTGCCGTTCGCTTTGGCGCGGTGGGTATCGGTAGCCGCGAATATGACACTTTTTGCGGCGCAATCGACAAACTGGAAGCGGCATTAAAGGCCAACGGGGCAAAACAGATCGGCGAAACGCTGAAAATTAATGTCCTCGAACACGAGATTCCTGAAGATCCAGCCGAGGTTTGGGTGGGATCCTGGAAAAATTTACTCTGAGTTTTGTAAAGATCCGCAGCTTCTTCTGTGGATAACCCTGCTCAAAAGCTTGGATCAACCGGTAGTTATCCAAAGAATAACCGGAGTATGCTTTTTGAGCTGTGCATAACCCTTCATTCTGATCCCAGCTTATACGGAACAGGATCACCGATCATTCACAGATTGTGATCCTTCTTAAGCGTTTGATCTTAAATCGTGGATCCGACTTATCCACAAAGAGAGTCGATCCTAATAAGAGATCACAATAGAACAGATCTCTAAATAAAAGATCTTCTTTTTAATACTCAGGATCCCGGCCCCTTTCTCGAAAGAGCAAAGTTGAGTAGAATCCACGGCCCGGGCTTCAATCCATTTTCAAACCGCGTTATGCGAGGCAGATCACCATGTTTTATCAGGATCCTTTTGACGTCATTATCATTGGCGGGGGTCATGCAGGCACTGAGGCCGCGATGGCAGCAGCGCGAATGGGCCAACAAACCCTGCTTTTGACACACAATATCGATACGCTGGGGCAGATGAGCTGCAACCCGGCGATTGGCGGTATTGGGAAGGGACACCTGGTAAAAGAAGTGGATGCGCTCGGTGGTCTGATGGCGAAGGCGATCGATCAGGCAGGTATTCAGTTTAGGATACTAAACGGTAGCAAAGGCCCGGCTGTCCGTGCGACTCGCGCCCAGGCCGACCGGGTGTTGTATCGTCAGGCGGTACGCACCGCGCTGGAGAACCAGCCAAACCTGATGATCTTCCAGCAGGCAGTAGAAGATCTGATTGTCGAAAACGATCGCGTCGTCGGCGCCGTGACCCAAATGGGCCTCAAGTTCCGGGCTAAGTCGGTGGTGCTGACCGTCGGCACCTTCCTGGATGGCAAAATCCACATCGGTCTGGACAACTACAGCGGCGGCCGTGCCGGCGATCCGCCGTCGATCCCGCTGTCTCGCCGTCTGCGTGAACTGCCGCTGCGCGTAAGCCGCCTGAAAACCGGTACTCCGCCGCGAATTGACGCGCGCACCATCGATTTTAGCGTGCTGGCGCAACAGCACGGCGATAACCCGATGCCGGTCTTCTCGTTTATGGGATCCGCGGATCAACACCCGCGCCAGGTACCGTGCTATATCACTCACACCAACGAGAAAACCCATGATGTGATCCGCAGCAACCTCGATCGCAGCCCAATGTACGCCGGGGTGATTGAAGGTATCGGCCCACGTTACTGCCCGTCGATCGAAGACAAGGTCATGCGCTTTGCCGATCGCAACCAGCATCAGATCTTCCTTGAACCGGAAGGGCTGACTTCAAACGAAATTTATCCAAACGGTATCTCCACCAGCCTGCCGTTTGATGTGCAAATGCAAATCGTCCGCTCAATGCAGGGGATGGAAAACGCGAAGATCGTTCGCCCTGGCTACGCCATTGAGTACGATTTCTTTGACCCGCGTGACCTGAAGCCGACGCTGGAAAGCAAATACATTCAGGGTCTGTTCTTCGCCGGCCAGATCAACGGCACTACCGGCTATGAAGAAGCCGCCGCGCAGGGTCTGCTTGCCGGTCTTAATGCCGCCCGCTTCTCAGCGGAAAAAGAGGGGTGGGCGCCGCGTCGCGATCAGGCCTATCTTGGCGTGCTGGTGGACGATCTGTGCACCCTCGGCACCAAAGAACCGTACCGTATGTTTACCTCCCGTGCTGAATATCGCCTGATGCTGCGTGAAGACAACGCCGATTTGCGCCTGACCGAACAGGGACGAGAGCTGGGGCTGGTGGACGATGAGCGCTGGGCGCGTTTCAACGAGAAACTGGAAAGCATTGAGCGTGAACGCCAACGCCTGAAAACCAGCTGGGTTAACCCGCTGGCGGAAAGCGCAGCCGAAGTGAACGCTCATCTGACCGCGCCGTTATCGCGTGAAGCCAGCGGCGAAGATCTGCTGCGTCGCCCGGAAATGACCTACGAACAGCTGGTTCAGCTTTCTCCGTTCGCGCCGGGCCTGCAGGATCAACAGGCGGCCGAGCAGGTTGAGATTCAGGTTAAGTACGAAGGCTATATCGCTCGTCAGCAGGACGAGATCGAAAAACAGCAGCGCAACGAGAATACTTTGCTGCCGGCAACGCTCGATTACCGTCAGGTATCCGGCTTGTCCAACGAGGTTATTGCCAAGCTAAACGACCATAAACCATCATCTATCGGTCAGGCATCGCGTATTTCCGGGATTACTCCGGCGGCAATTTCTATTTTGCTGGTGTGGCTGAAAAAGCAGGGGATGCTGCGCCGCAGCGCCTGATAGCCGTCAGAGCGCGTTAATTTGGCGGATGCAAAATCAGCGATCGCCTTTATAATTCACAGCCCGGTAAGCGTTAGCGCCTCCGGGCTCATTATTTTTAGAAGGTACTCACCGTGCTCAACAAACTTTCTCGTCTGCTGGACGAAGCGGGTATTTCGCTCACCGATCACCAGAAAAATCAGCTGGTGGCGTATGTCGGGATGCTGGATAAGTGGAACAAAGCCTATAACCTGACCTCTGTTCGCGATCCTAACGAGATGCTGGTTCGCCATATCCTCGATAGCATTATCGTTGCGCCGTATCTACAGGGCTCCCGCTTTATCGATGTGGGAACCGGCCCTGGCCTGCCGGGGATTCCGCTGGCTATCGTGCGCCCGGAATCTCATTTCACATTACTGGATAGCCTTGGCAAGCGTGTACGCTTCCTGCGCCAGGTCCAGCATGAGCTAAAACTGGATAACATCACCCCTGTGCAGAGCCGTGTGGAAGAGTTTCCTGCAGAGCCGCCGTTTGATGGCGTCATTAGCCGTGCTTTTGCCTCGCTGAACGATATGGTGAGCTGGTGCCACCACCTGCCGGCGCCACACGGACATTTCTACGCGTTGAAAGGACAGGCGCAGGAAAGTGAAATGGCAAACCTGCCAGAAGGTTACCAGGTTTGTGACGTGATTGAACTGCATGTCCCCCAGCTGGAAGGGGAGAGACATTTGGTGGTCATTAAGCCAAACACCTTATAATTTTTATCAAAAAATGTGGAAAAAATGTGGCCTGCGCATGTTACAAAAATCAAAGTTACCTGCGGGTATTATCTGGCCACTTTTAACCTTGTTTTTACTATGGCTTTTCTAGCGTTTAACTTTAGCGTGGTGGTTTACTGGCAGAATAGTCAACTTTGAAAATATCAGGGTGCTAAAAATCGATGAACTGTCAGTTCATATTGATGTTAAATTTTTATTATAAATGTCAATAAAAGGTTTTTATTGTATGTGGGGTTGTTTTGCAAAAAGACCTCACTTTTTATCTTGAATATCAAAAAGATGAAAACTTACTGATTCTGTACAGATTTAATTCGATTGCACCGAAAATGTTTATTATGTGATCTAATGCACGCTTTAATGGCCGCGTTTTCTCATTATTTGCACTTCTGGTTGATCCCTCACTGATTGACGAAATGCATGAAAAATTGCCGCTCAGAAAATAATTAAACATTTATTCACTATTTTGCTACTTAATGTTTGAAATCACGTGTTGTCACCGTATAATTTGTCCGCTTTTTGACGCTTGACTCTTGGTCTTAAAGAACGTTTTATACGACACGCGGCATACCTCGAAGGGAGCAGGAGTAAAAACGTGATGTCTATGTCGCTCGTGAGTCGAAACGTTGCTCGAAAGCTTCTGTTTATTCAGTTACTGGCAGTAATAGCAAGCGGACTGCTGTTCAGCCTCAAAGACCCCTTCTGGGGCATCTCCGCCATATGCGGAGGTTTGGCGGTCGTTTTGCCAAACGCGTTGTTTATGATTTTTGCCTGGCGCCATCAGGCGCATACACCAGCACAAGGCCGAGTGGCCTGGACCTTCGCTTTCGGTGAAGCATTCAAGGTGTTGCTGACCTTCGCCCTACTGGCGATGGCGCTGGCGGTTTTTGAAGTGGTATTTTTGCCGCTGATAGTGACGTGGGTTTTGGTGCTGGTGGTACAAATTCTGGCTCCAGCTGTAATTAACAACAAAGGGTAAAAGGCATCATGGCTTCAGAAAATATGACGCCGCAGGATTACATAGGACACCATCTGAACAACCTTCAGTTGGACCTACGTACATTCTCGCTGGTGGATCCGCACAACCCCCCAGCCACCTTCTGGACGCTCAATATTGACTCCATGTTTTTCTCGGTGGTTCTCGGTCTGCTGTTCCTTGCCATGTTCCGTAGCGTTGCTAAGAGAGCGACCAGCGGCGTACCAGGGAAATTCCAAACCTTCATCGAAATGATCATCGGCTTCGTCCATGGCAGCGTCAAAGACATGTACCATGGCAAGAGCAAGGTCATCGCGCCGCTGGCGCTTACCGTGTTCGTCTGGGTATTCCTGATGAACCTGATGGACCTGCTGCCAATCGACCTGATTCCTTATATCGGCGAACACATTTTCGGCCTGCCTGCACTGCGCGTGGTTCCGTCTGCGGACGTGAACATCACCCTGTCGATGGCGCTTGGCGTGTTCATCCTGATTATTTTCTACAGCATCAAAATGAAAGGCGTTGGTGGGTTCGTTAAAGAACTGACCATGCAGCCGTTCAATCACTGGGCGTTCATTCCTGTCAACTTAATCCTTGAAGGGGTAAGCCTGCTGTCCAAACCGGTTTCTCTCGGTCTGCGACTGTTCGGCAACATGTATGCCGGTGAGCTGATTTTCATTCTGATTGCTGGTCTGTTGCCGTGGTGGTCACAGTGGATTCTGAATGTGCCTTGGGCCATTTTCCACATCCTGATTATTACGCTGCAAGCCTTCATCTTCATGGTTCTGACGATTGTCTATCTGTCGATGGCATCCGAAGAGCATTGATTTTTACCAACACTACTACGTTTTAACTGAAACAAACTGGAGACTGTCATGGAAAACCTGAATATGGATCTGCTGTACATGGCTGCCGCTGTGATGATGGGTCTGGCGGCAATCGGTGCTGCGATCGGTATCGGCATCCTCGGGGGTAAATTCCTGGAAGGCGCAGCGCGTCAACCGGATCTGATTCCTCTGCTGCGTACTCAGTTCTTTATCGTTATGGGTCTGGTGGATGCTATCCCGATGATCGCTGTAGGTCTGGGTCTGTACGTGATGTTTGCTGTCGCGTAGTAAGTTGTTCGAAAGAAACCTAAGCCACAGAGTTAATTTAAGAGGTATTGTGCTGTGAACATGAACGCAACAATCCTCGGCCAGGCCATCGCGTTTGTTATCTTCGTATGGTTCTGCATGAAGTACGTATGGCCGCCGTTAATGGCTGCCATCGAAAAGCGCCAGAAAGAAATTTCTGACGGTTTAGCTTCTGCAGAACGCGCTAAGAAAGATTTGGACCTTGCACAGGCCAACGCGACCGACCAGCTGAAAAAAGCGAAAGCGGAAGCCCAGGTAATCATCGAGCAAGCGAACAAGCGTCGCTCTCAGATTCTGGACGAAGCTAAAGCTGAAGCAGAACAGGAACGCACTAAAATCGTCGCACAGGCGCAGGCTGAAATCGATGCCGAACGTAAACGTGCTCGCGAAGAACTGCGTAAGCAGGTTGCTATCCTGGCTGTTGCTGGCGCCGAGAAGATCATCGAACGTTCCGTGGATGAAGCTGCTAACAGCGACATCGTGGATAAACTTGTCGCTGAACTGTAAGGAGGGAGGGGCTGATGTCTGAATTTGTAACGGTAGCTCGCCCCTACGCCAAAGCAGCTTTTGACTTTGCCGTCGAACACAAAAGTGTTGAGCGCTGGCAGGATATGCTGGCGTTTGCCGCTGAAGTGACTAAAAACGAACAAATGGCAGAGCTTCTCTCCGGTGCCCTGGCGCCGGAAACGCTCTCAGATGCGTTTATCGCTATCTGCGGCGAGCAACTCGACGAAAATGGTCAGAACCTGATTCGGGTGATGGCTGAAAATGGTCGTCTGAAGGTGCTCCCGGATGTTCTTGAGCAGTTCATTCACCTGCGTGCGGCCAGCGAGGCCATCGCAGAGGTAGATGTTATTTCTGCCAACCAACTGAGTGAAGAACAGCTTGCGAAGATCTCCGGCGCGATGGAAAAGCGTCTGTCACGCAAAGTTAAGCTGAATTGCAAAATCGATAAGTCTGTTATGGCAGGAGTTATCATCCGCTCGGGTGATATGGTCATTGATGGTAGCGTACGCGGCCGTCTTGATCGCCTGGCAGACGTCTTGCAGTCTTAAGGGGACTGGAGCATGCAACTGAATTCCACCGAAATCAGCGAACTGATCAAGCAGCGCATTGCTCAGTTCAATGTTGTGAGTGAAGCTCACAACGAAGGTACTATTGTTTCTGTAAGTGACGGTGTTATCCGCATCCACGGCCTGGCCGATTGTATGCAGGGTGAAATGATTTCCCTGCCGGGTAACCGTTACGCTATCGCACTGAACCTGGAGCGCGACTCCGTTGGTGCGGTTGTGATGGGTCCGTATGCTGACCTCGCCGAAGGCATGAAGGTTAAGTGTACAGGCCGTATTCTGGAAGTTCCGGTCGGTCGTGGTCTGTTAGGCCGCGTGGTGAACACCCTGGGTGCGCCGATTGACGGTAAAGGTCCTGTTGAGCACGATGGCTTCTCGCCAATCGAAGTTATCGCTCCGGGCGTTATCGATCGTCAATCCGTAGACCAGCCGGTGCAGACCGGTTACAAATCTGTTGATGCCATGATTCCAATCGGCCGTGGCCAGCGTGAGCTGATCATCGGTGACCGTCAGACCGGTAAAACCGCGATGGCAATCGATGCGATCATCAACCAGCGTGATTCCGGCATCAAATGCGTATACGTAGCTATCGGCCAGAAAGCGTCCACCATCTCTAACGTGGTGCGTAAACTGGAAGAGCACGGCGCGCTGTCCAACACTATCGTTGTTGTGGCGACCGCTTCTGAATCTGCTGCGCTGCAATACCTGGCGCCGTATGCCGGTTGCGCAATGGGCGAATACTTCCGCGACCGCGGTGAAGATGCGCTGATCGTTTACGATGACCTGTCTAAACAGGCTGTTGCTTACCGTCAGGTTTCCCTGCTGCTCCGTCGTCCGCCAGGACGTGAAGCATTCCCGGGCGACGTGTTCTACCTCCACTCCCGTCTGCTGGAGCGCGCATCCCGCGTTAACGCGGAATACGTTGAGAAATTCACCAATGGTGAAGTTAAAGGTAAAACCGGCTCCCTGACTGCGCTGCCGATTATCGAGACGCAAGCGGGTGACGTTTCCGCATTCGTTCCGACCAACGTAATTTCCATTACCGATGGTCAGATCTTCCTGGAAACCAACCTGTTCAACTCCGGTATTCGTCCGGCGGTTAACCCGGGTATCTCCGTATCCCGTGTTGGTGGTGCTGCTCAGACCAAGATCATCAAGAAACTGTCCGGTGGTATCCGTACCGCGCTGGCGCAGTATCGTGAACTGGCTGCGTTCTCTCAGTTCGCATCCGATCTGGACGAAGCGACTCGTAAGCAGCTGAGCCACGGTCAGAAAGTGACCGAACTGCTGAAACAGAAACAGTATGCACCTATGTCTGTAGCACAGCAGGGCCTGGTACTGTTCGCTGCTGAACGCGGTTACCTCGAAGATGTGGAACTGGCGAAAATCGGTAGCTTCGAAGCCGCTCTGCTGGCTTACGTTGACCGTGACCACGCTCCGCTGATGCAAGAGATTAACCAGACCGGTGGCTATAACGACGAGATCGAAGGCAAGCTGAAAGGCATCCTCGACTCCTTCAAAGCAACCCAGTCCTGGTAAAGTCTGGCGGCTTGCCTTAGGGCAGGCCGCAAGGCATTGAGGAGAAGCTCATGGCCGGCGCAAAAGAGATACGTAGTAAGATCGCAAGCGTCCAGAACACGCAAAAGATCACCAAAGCGATGGAGATGGTCGCCGCCTCCAAAATGCGTAAAACGCAGGATCGCATGGCGGCCAGCCGTCCATATGCAGATACTATGCGCAAAGTGATTGGTCACCTTGCGAACGGTAATCTGGAATATAAGCACCCGTACCTGGAAGAACGCGACGTTAAACGCGTGGGCTACCTGGTGGTGTCGACCGACCGTGGTCTGTGCGGTGGCTTGAACATTAACCTGTTCAAAAAACTGCTGGCGGATATGAAAGCATGGTCCGATAAAGGCGTTCAGTGCGACCTCGCAATGATCGGCTCTAAAGGCGTGTCTTTCTTTAACTCCGTGGGCGGCAATATTGTGGCCCAGGTGACCGGTATGGGTGATAACCCGTCCCTGTCCGAACTGATCGGCCCGGTAAAAGTGATGTTGCAGGCCTACGATGAAGGCCGTCTGGACAAGCTTTACGTTGTCAGCAACAAATTTATTAACACCATGTCTCAGGCTCCGACCATCACTCAGCTGCTGCCATTACCGGCTTCAGAAGATGATGATCTGAAACGTAAGTCCTGGGATTACCTGTATGAGCCCGATCCGAAAGCGCTGCTGGATACCCTCCTGCGTCGTTATGTGGAATCTCAGGTTTATCAGGGCGTGGTAGAAAACCTGGCCAGCGAGCAGGCCGCCCGTATGGTGGCGATGAAAGCCGCGACCGATAATGGCGGCAGCCTGATTAAAGAGCTGCAGTTGGTATACAACAAAGCTCGTCAGGCCAGCATTACTCAGGAACTCACCGAGATCGTCTCGGGGGCCGCCGCGGTTTAACCAGGTTATTTCGTAGAGGATTTAAGATGGCTACTGGAAAGATTGTCCAGGTAATCGGCGCCGTGGTCGACGTCGAGTTCCCTCAGGATGCCGTACCACGCGTGTACGATGCCCTTGAGGTACAGAATGGTAATGAGAGCCTGGTGCTGGAAGTTCAGCAGCAGCTCGGCGGTGGCGTAGTTCGTGCTATCGCCATGGGTTCTTCCGACGGTCTGCGTCGTGGTCTGGAAGTTAAAGACCTCGAGCATCCGATCGAAGTCCCGGTAGGTAAAGCGACTCTGGGCCGTATCATGAACGTCCTGGGTCAGCCGATCGACATGAAAGGCGACATCGGCGAAGAAGAGCGTTGGGCTATCCACCGCGCGGCGCCTTCCTATGAAGAGCTGTCCAGCTCTCAGGAACTGCTGGAAACCGGCATCAAAGTTATCGACCTGATGTGTCCGTTCGCTAAGGGCGGTAAAGTTGGTCTGTTCGGTGGTGCGGGTGTAGGTAAAACCGTAAACATGATGGAGCTGATCCGTAACATCGCGATCGAGCACTCCGGTTACTCCGTGTTTGCGGGCGTCGGTGAGCGTACTCGTGAGGGTAACGACTTCTACCACGAAATGACCGACTCTAACGTTCTGGATAAAGTATCCCTGGTTTACGGTCAGATGAACGAGCCGCCGGGAAACCGTCTGCGCGTTGCGCTGACCGGCCTGACCATGGCTGAGAAATTCCGTGACGAAGGTCGTGACGTTCTGCTGTTCGTCGATAACATCTATCGTTACACCCTGGCCGGTACTGAAGTATCTGCACTGCTAGGTCGTATGCCTTCAGCGGTAGGTTATCAGCCGACTCTGGCGGAAGAGATGGGCGTTCTGCAGGAACGTATCACCTCCACCAAAACCGGTTCTATCACCTCCGTTCAGGCGGTATACGTACCTGCGGATGACTTGACTGACCCGTCCCCAGCAACCACCTTTGCGCACCTTGACGCAACCGTGGTACTGAGCCGTCAGATCGCGTCTCTGGGTATCTACCCGGCCGTTGACCCGCTGGATTCCACCAGCCGTCAGCTGGATCCGCTGGTTGTTGGTCAGGAACACTACGACACCGCGCGTGGCGTACAGTCCCTGCTGCAGCGTTATCAGGAACTGAAAGACATCATCGCCATCCTGGGTATGGATGAACTGTCTGAAGAAGATAAACTGGTGGTAGCTCGCGCTCGTAAGATCCAGCGCTTCCTGTCCCAGCCGTTCTTCGTAGCAGAAGTATTTACCGGTTCTCCGGGTAAATACGTTTCGCTGAAAGACACCATCCGTGGCTTTAAAGGCATCATGGAAGGCGAATACGATCACCTGCCGGAGCAGGCGTTCTACATGGTCGGTTCCATCGAAGAAGCCGTGGAAAAAGCCAAAAAACTTTAACGCCTTAATCGGAGGGTGATATGGCAATGACTTACCACCTGGATGTCGTCAGCGCAGAGAAACAAATGTTCTCTGGCCTGGTCGAGAAAATCCAGGTAACGGGTAGCGAAGGTGAACTGGGTATTTTCCCGGGTCATGCGCCGCTGCTCACCGCCATTAAGCCTGGTATGATTCGCATCGTTAAACAGTTCGGTCACGAAGAGTTTATCTATCTGTCCGGCGGCATTCTTGAAGTGCAACCGGGCAACGTGATCGTTCTGGCCGATACGGCAATTCGCGGTCAGGACCTCGACGAAGCACGAGCCCTGGAAGCGAAACGTAAAGCGGAAGAGCACATCAAGAGCTCTCACGGCGACGTGGATTACGCTCAGGCGTCCGCGGAACTGGCCAAAGCGATCGCTAAACTGCGCGTTATCGAATTGACCAAAAAAGCGATGTAACACCGGCTTGAAAGATAAAAGCCAGTCTGGCAACAGACTGGCTTTTTTTATGCTTAATGACCCACCCTGAGTTTAGAATCAGATGTATTGTTTACTTCCGCTACGGTTGTTAGGTCTGCCTTTAAAGACGGCAGGGCCATTCATCGTGAGTTCCAGGCTGTTGTCTTGTCGGCGGGTTAACCAAGGAGTGGATTCACTCATCGGTTTAGATGTCACACCTGATGGATATAATTCGATAGTATCCTGATCTATTTCAATCAGGCCAATAACGTAGGTATAAATACAGCTACTGAAGAAACCTTTCTTTTTCGTGAAATCAAAAGAGCATTCTACAATCTTGTCACCATACTCCATGCGCATTTTCGGTTTTAATGACGCTACGGCTACCACACCGTTACTGACGGCGGAATAGACACTACATACCAGCGCAATTTTCCCACCCGCCAGTCGGGATATTTCAGGGTTAATTTCTACCTTTTCAACGCCAGGCGCAGAAAGACTTGCGCTAACGACGTCGCCCGTATGGTAAACCCAGGGTTTTTTATTAAACGCACCTGATTTATCCGGCGCCTGAATGAGGGACATATTACCGTCAGGCCACAGAATTCCTACTCGTAAATCCAGGTCATCATTATCGCGACCATCGCCGTTATCTACCCATGTGGCGCTAATCGTAATTTTTGGGGGCGCATCGCTTCCCTTTATAAGCGAAACGCGGTGTTTATCTTCTGGTTTTTTGAGCGAAACTACCGCATTGTTTATATTAGGTTTTTGTAAGCCAGCAGTTGCAGGCGCCGGTTCACTTTCTACCTCGACACCATACATATTACAAAGCCCGACCAGGCCTGAGGAAAATCCCTGCCATATGGATCGGGCTTTAAATTGACCGTTATGCACATATAATTCCAGCACGATAATCCCAGTCTCCTGATTAAATGAACCGGGAGCTAGTTCCAGTATTTGTTCGCCCGCTTTTATTTGTGCCTGCAGATCGTTAACAGTAGAAAACCCCCCAGCGCTTCCGTCTTGAGTCAATGTGATGGCTATTTTCGTGATGCCAGCTGGTAGCTTTGATAAATCAAAATGAATGCTATGGGACATCACATTATTTTGTAGTTCAGGTTGTATAAACATAGCACAACCAGAGCTATGCTTTTGAGCGTTAAAAAACACCATGCCGGTATCATCTTCCGTCTTTCCTGATGCAGTCAGTAGAAAAGAGGTAAGGTTGATATCCAGCCCATTGCCAGTCCGATGGGAAACGGTGACCAATCCAGTTGGCGCGTTTAAAGACGAATTTTCGCCAGGTGTGAGGTATTTATGCATGGTTAATTGTCCTTAATTATTGTGGCATGATTTTTTGAGTCTACACTTTTTATTTTCTCTTGGCTTTTGATTTTATTATTGAGCTAGGTTATATATTTTCTGGATTTATTTAATTAGCTATTATTTTTAATAAGTGGGTTCGGCTAATTAAATATCAGAATTAAATATAGAGAGACCTTCAGGTTCCTGTTCGTAGCATAAAAAGTGCGAGGCCCTCCTTCTTTGTTATTGATTAGTTAAATGATGAGGCGTAGACTCTGTTTTGTGATGTGTATCACAAAAAAAACATAACCCGCACCTGCAATCTGGAAATCATCATGAAACTGTTCCACAAAATCATCGCCAAATTTAGCGCCCTGAGCTTCTAATCGCTGCGCTACCACCCTGTTACACACACTATCGCTCATTCAAACGCCAACATATGTGATGTGAATCCGCGGACAAGAGGTCGCATGAGGGGGGATGCTGGTCACTTAAGGCGATCGGCATTTTTGTCAGGGTATGGTTCGTCACTGCGGTGAGTGCCCTGGGAGAATTTGTCCCCTCAATTCCCTTCTTCATTTCAGTAGAACAAAGGCCTGGTCATTTTGAACAATCACCTTTGTTATCGTCGATGAACTGCTTTGTTTTTTTATCCTGAACTTTGGCTAATTCACCCTTAACTATAAAGTAACGGTATTCCTTATCGCTTAGAACGAATGTTCCTGGGGTTGTGTTTTTATCTTTATCCCAATGTAATCTTTTCTTGTTTTTTTCACCACATTTAAACAATGTCTTACGATTATCGATGCTTTGATTCGCTTCATCATAAATCACCCCATGGCTATCAATAAATTTTGAATAACCATAACTCATCAGAAAATCCGAAAAAACGACGGGGCCACGTCTATCATATTTATCTCTTCTATTATGATTTTCAAGATTATATAAAGTGTTGTTGATAATGAGGTACGCGCTTCCGCTATATTTTGCTTTAACAAGAAAGTAAATCTTGTCCTGTGGAGTGATGCCTATTTTATATATGTCTTTATGATAGTGTTTGTTTATTTGCACCCATATATTATTTTTTGTACGAATAACAGTGTAACCATCATTCTTCATCGTATTATAAATACTATTATCAGGAAGGTAGCATTCCAGATGGGGAAAGCCAGGAACCGGGCACACAGGTGTTACGAGCGTCGGTGGGATACCTGCTAGCGTTTCAATAGCCTTTCCATAGTAAAAAAGGTGCTGGTTATCTGTGGATAAACCCCGACCACTTGGCAGCGCATAGAGATTGGCAGAGATGTTGTTACGAGGCGTTAAAATTAAATTACCTTGTTGATTTTCTATTTTATAAATTTGCTTTCCGGTGCTAATTAATGATTCATTGATCAGATTGACTTCACCGGTAACTGGCACATCCAGAGGTTTTTCTAAGTAATAAATATTGTTCTTATCCCATGCCAGATTACATCCGAGAGAGTATATGTCATGCTCTTTCATTTCGTATGCTTTGAATGATTGAGGGTCGGCGTTTTTTATTTTTGTTCCTTTATAATAAACGTTCTTGTCATCTGCGATGTAATTTATCCTACTATACCCACAGTTGTGATTTGGTTCTTTTATTACATTTATACGATTGGCATTAATATTGAGTGAATAATAGTGTTTTTTTTCACGTTCAATTTCTGGAAGGATATTTAAGTCAGGTGCCATGCAGGTGACACCAGCACAACCAGAGTGCCGATTATATGTCCTGCTATTGTAATTAGTATACCAGGCTTTGTTGTTTTTTAATACATAAGGGCTATCTGGTATTGGTTTGTAATTGCTGCCGCATGACATTTTTTCAACTTTGCCATCGTCGTGCCAATATTCCGTGCATGAATGAAATTTCGCATAGCATGCTGAAGTATTAATAAATAACAATAAAGTAAGGATAATTCCGAATTTTAATTTATGCATTGTATTACGCTTCCTGTGCGGATTAACGAGCAGCCTGTTCCTGGCTAACGGCATAGTGAAATAAAAATGAGCTAGCTCAGCGTAAACCAAAATGCCCATAGAGACTATTGAAATGAAACCATCACTGCTTCACTGGCTAAACAGACTCGCCCATCCATTTACATAAATGATAAAATGCATATTAATCATAAGATGGTATCCATTTACTCATGCTTTATTTATGTATAAAAAAAACAGCAAAAGCAGTGAGATAGGCGACTATTTCTCTCCCTATCATCGTTTTTCAGCGTTAAACTGATTTGCGATGGTGAAAAATAGCGCCCTAAAATGGTGTATAGCATTGAGCCTGGACGTTTTCTCCGCGTCTCGTTTCATGATGAAAAATATGTAGCAATTTCAACGTGAAAGGCTTTTACTTTTCGTTCTAACAGCTGTCAGGATGCGTATGTCAAACAGTGCGATGAGCGTGGTTATCCTTGCCGCAGGCAAAGGGACCCGCATGTATTCCGATCTTCCTAAGGTGCTGCATACTCTGGCCGGGAAGCCAATGGTTCAGCACGTCATTGATGCGGCTAAAGATTTAGGCGCTGCCGCGGTACACCTGGTGTACGGCCACGGCGGCGATCTGCTGCGTCAAACGCTGCATGAAGATAACCTCAACTGGGTGCTGCAAGCAGAGCAGCTCGGTACCGGCCATGCGATGCAGCAGGCGGCGCCGTTCTTCAATGATGATGAAGATATCTTGATGCTCTATGGCGATGTGCCGTTGATTTCGGTTGAAACGCTACAGCGCCTGCGCGCCGCAAAACCGCAGGGCGGTATCGGCCTCTTGACGGTGAAGCTGGATGATCCAACCGGTTATGGGCGCATCACGCGTGAAAATGGCCAGGTAACAGGCATCGTTGAGCATAAAGACGCCAGCGAAGCACAGCGCCAGATTCAGGAGATCAATACCGGGATTCTGGTTGCTAACGGCGCGGACCTGAAACGCTGGTTGGCGAAGATCACTAACAATAACGCCCAGGGCGAATACTACATCACTGATATTATCGCGATGGCTCATCAGGAAGGTCATGAGATCGTTGCGGTGCATCCACAGCGTCTGAGCGAAGTTGAAGGGGTGAACAACCGTCTGCAACTTTCGCGTCTGGAACGAGTATATCAGTCAGAGCAGGCAGAAAAACTGCTGCTGGCGGGTGTGATGCTGCGCGATCCGGCGCGTTTCGATCTGCGCGGCGTGCTGAAACACGGGCGCGATGTCGAAATTGATACTAACGTTATTCTGCAAGGTCATGTTGTGCTGGGCGATCGCGTGAAGATCGGCGCCGGCTGCGTCATCAAAGACAGCGTCATCGGCGATGACTGCGAAATCAGCCCGTATAGCGTGGTTGAAGATGCGCAACTGCAGGCTGCCTGCACCATCGGCCCGTTTGCGCGTCTGCGTCCGGGGGCTGAACTGCTGGAAGGCGCTCACGTTGGCAACTTTGTCGAAATGAAGAAAGCCCGTCTGGGCAAAGGTTCGAAGGCAGGACACCTCTCCTACCTCGGCGACGCTGAAATTGGCGACAACGTTAATATCGGCGCAGGTACCATCACCTGTAACTATGATGGCGCAAATAAGCATAAAACGATCATCGGCGATGACGTGTTTGTCGGTTCTGATACGCAACTGGTCGCGCCGGTCAGCGTCGGTAACGGCGTGACGATTGCCGCGGGCACCACCGTCACGCGTAATATTGCTGACAACGAACTAGTGTTAAGTCGCGTGCCGCAGGTCCACAAACAGGGCTGGCAGCGTCCGGTAAAGAAAAAGTAGTTTTTAGATTGTCGCCGGGTGAGAGTTCGCCCGGCGAACCAGGATGAGAGGATCAATATAGGTCCCCGTCCGCAGGCAGTACCATAAAAATAACCCCACTCTCTACAAGGCTCGGGGCGCCCGTAAAGGGCAAATACAGGTCAGCGACAACGCATGGCATATCGCCATTATCAGGAAATTTAACTATGTGTGGAATTGTTGGCGCAGTCGCGCAGCGTGATATTGCTGAAATCCTTCTCGAAGGTTTACGTCGTCTGGAATACCGGGGCTATGACTCTGCCGGTCTGGCAGTGGTCGATAACGAAGGTCATATGACCCGCGTTCGTCGTCTTGGTAAAGTTCAGATGCTGGCTCAGGCGGTAGAAGAGCAACCGTTACATGGCGGTACCGGGATTGCCCATACCCGCTGGGCGACGCACGGCGAGCCGTCTGAGAGCAATGCGCATCCGCATGTTTCTGAACATATTGCGGTGGTCCATAACGGGATCATCGAGAACCATGAGCCGCTGCGCGCCCTGCTGCAGTCTCGTGGCTATGTCTTCGTCTCCGAAACCGATACCGAAGTTATCGCGCATCTGGTGCACTGGGAGCTGGAACAGGGCGGCACCTTGCGTGAAGCCGTACTGCGCGCAATTCCGCAGCTGCGCGGCGCCTATGGTACGGTGATCATGGATACCCGCGATCCGGGGACGCTGCTGGCGGCACGCTCCGGTAGCCCGCTGGTCATTGGCCTGGGCATGGGCGAAAACTTTATCGCTTCTGACCAGCTGGCGCTGCTGCCGGTGACCCGCCGCTTTATCTTCCTCGAAGAGGGCGATATTGCCGAAGTTACCCGTCGTACGGTGGTTATTTTCGATAAATCCGGCGCGGAAGTGAATCGCCAGGAGATCGAATCTAATCTGCAGTATGACGCCGGTGATAAGGGGATTTATCGCCACTATATGCAGAAAGAGATTTACGAACAGCCGAACGCGATTAAGAACACCCTGACCGGGCGTATCAGCCATGGCGAGGTCGATCTCAGCGAACTGGGGCCGAATGCCAACGCGCTGCTGTCGCAGGTTGAGCATATCCAGATTGTTGCCTGCGGAACCTCGTATAACTCCGGGATGGTCTCCCGTTACTGGTTCGAAGCGTTAGCTGGTGTGCCGTGCGATGTCGAAATTGCTTCCGAATTCCGCTACCGCAAATCCGCGGTGCGTCGCAACAGCCTGATGATCACCCTCTCCCAGTCCGGTGAGACGGCGGATACCCTGGCGGCGCTGCGTCTCTCTAAAGAGCTTGGCTATCTGGGGTCGTTGGCTATCTGCAACGTTCCGGGCTCCTCGCTGGTGCGCGAGTCTGACCTGGCGTTGATGACCAAAGCCGGTACCGAAATCGGCGTGGCATCGACCAAAGCCTTTACCACTCAGCTGACCGTGCTGTTGATGCTGGTGGCGAAACTGGCGCGTCTCAAGGGCCAGGATGCGGCTATCGAGCAGGATATCGTGCATGGCCTGCAGGCGCTGCCGAACCGTATCGAGCAGATGCTATCGCAGGATAAGCGCATCGAACAGCTGGCGGAACGTTTCTCCGATAAGCATCACGCGCTGTTCCTTGGCCGCGGCGATCAGTACCCGATCGCGCTGGAAGGGGCGCTGAAGCTGAAAGAGATCTCCTACATTCATGCTGAAGCCTATGCGGCGGGCGAGCTGAAACACGGCCCGCTGGCGCTGATTGATGCCGAAATGCCGGTTATCGTGGTGGCGCCGAACAACGAACTGTTGGAAAAACTGAAATCCAATATTGAAGAAGTTCGCGCCCGCGGCGGTGAACTGTACGTCTTCGCCGATGGAGACGCCGGTTTCAGCGGCAGCGACAACATGCACATCATCGAGATGCCGCATGTCGAAGAGGTGATTGCGCCGATCTTCTACACCGTGCCGCTGCAGCTGCTGGCTTATCACGTTGCGCTGATCAAAGGCACCGACGTTGACCAGCCGCGTAACCTGGCGAAATCGGTGACCGTAGAGTAACGGTCGATACGACTGAATCAGGCAGTGAAATCTGTAAATCCGGTAGTGTTAATGAAACACTATCGGATTTTTTATATCCAGCTCACACTATGTTTATTTATTTTTTCCAGAATTGAATTTCTCTTCGTAAATTATAAAGATGGTTCATATGTAAAGATAATTAGCGATGCCGCAGGATTACAGAAAGAAAGTTTTTAAAGCAATAGACTATATCAATGATCATCTTTGTGTTAATCCAACGCTGGATGAAATTGCGAGTGAAGTAGCGGTATCAAGTTTTCATTTTCACCGAATCTTTAAAGCTCAGGTTGGGGAAACGGTGGCTGCTTTTACTCGCCGTCTGCGAATGGAAAAGGCGGCCATGCATTTGATTGAATCTCCATATGGCGATATCACCGGTCTTGCTTTGCAGATCGGATTTTCCAGTTCGCAAAATTTTGCTAAAGCTTTTCGTCAGCATTTTTCACTCACCCCCGGTGAGTTTCGTCGTCGTTTTGCGAGACAAGAGAAAAGCAAACCTGGAAACGTCAGTATTGTAGAAAGCGACTATTCTCAATCCGACGCGATGTTGAGCACATGGGATGATGCTGGTTTTATCGCGGCTGGCGTGGAATATTTACCGGCAGTGCGTCTGGCATATATGCGGCGATTCGGCCTGTATGGGAAAGAGACGTGCCAACAAACGCACGCAGACCTGTTAGCCCTGTTTCCTGATACGCCATTGCAGCCCGGAGGAATGATTTGCCTCTATTGGGATTCGCCAGAAGTTACACCGGAGTTACGCTGCCGCACCGATGTGTGCGTAGAACTCGCTGGCAGTGTAAAAACCGGGCGAGAAATTGCCGTACAGACGCGAGCGAGTGGGCGGTATGCCATTTGTAAGTTTGCTGTTTATGGGGAAAATTTGGATACCGCCTGGGATATCGCATTTGCTTGGGTTAATGCTCAGGGTTATTTAAAAGGCGATAGCCCGTGCTATGAAAAATATTATCCAGAAACGGATGTCTCTCGCGATTATTATGTTTTCGATATTGGTATTCCTTTGAAAAACACACCAGCTGAATAACATTTTATAACTATTGATTTGGTCTTTATTGGCAAACGCAACGGAGTTATTAATGAAACGCTCAATGCTTTATCTGGTGTGTGCACTGGCGATGTCTCCTTTTTCAGTTTATTCCCAGCAAGATAATAAAACAATTATATATGGTGGGGACATTTATAGCGCTGATGCGTCAAATCCGCATCCTGAAGCTATTGGTATTGAAGGGGAAAAAATCGTTGCCGTTGGTAAATACCAGGACGTCCTTAAACTAGTTGGCGAACATGCCCGGCAAATCGATCTAAAAGGTCGGTATCTGATGCCCGGATTGATTGATACCCATGCCCACGTCGCTAATGCCGGTTTTCAGACGCTAACGCTGGAATTCCCCGGCGGCTTGCAGGATGCCGCAGCAGTGCGTGCTTTCGTCGCTAAAAATAAAGATAATCCGCAGCGCGATCTGCATGGTGTGCAGTATTACAGTAATGTGCCGTTGGATTACTGGGATCGAATTAGTCTGCTGGATAGCGTATTCAATGCGCCGGAATATAAAAATACGCCGGTGGTGTTGGGTGGCGCTGACGCCCATACCGGCTGGGCTAATCAGGCAATGCTACGTAAAGCGGGTTTAACAACGGAAAAACTCCGACATGCGGATAGCGCTTTTAAAGCGGGAACGGGATTGACAGCTGACGGTAAAATCAGCGGTTTTGTCACTGAAGGCGCGTGGGATTTCGTGATGAATGCCATCCCTGCCGTTGATGACGAGACATTATCCCGCGCCATTATTGCGGGAGCGGATGCCATGAACCAGTTCGGCATTACTGCCTGGATGGATCCGCTCAGCAATATTCGCCCATTGTCACCGATGTTTGACGCCAGCCCTAATCGCAACGATGTAGGCTTGCTTCCTGCATACTCGGCGTTAGCTAAGGCCAATAAGCTAACCGCCCATGTTAGCGGCCTGGCGTTGGTGAATATTAATGCCGGGCCTTCAATTATTGACGATGTGTTAGCGCTGCGCGATAAATTCTCTCAAAGCCCTGATTTCAGGCTGGCGGGGATTAAGATCTTTCAGGACGGTGTCATTGAATACCCTTCACAAACGGCGAAACTGAGCCTGCCTTATTTGAATCGTCCAGGCTATCGCGGCAGCGAATCGTTAAATAAAACCAGGTTCTGTCAGCTGATTACCCGTACGGATGCCGAGCATCTGATCGCGCATTTTCATGCGATCGGCGATCGCGCTGTTGAAGAATCGCTGGATGCCGTAGCTTGTGCCCGAAAAGCCAACGGTAATAGCGAGACGCTACATAGCATCACCCATCTGGAAGTGGTCAGCCCGCAGAGCTACCCTCGTTTTCAGCAGCTTAATGTTGCGGCCTCGATGCAGCTATTATGGGCCGGTAAGGATGGTGATGGCGCCACGACAACCTTACTGGAGGGCAAGGTACCTGCACCTCTGTTAACTCATCTTTATCCGGCAGGCGATCTGTACCGTCACCATGCATTGATTGCCGGCGCCAGTGATTTACCGGTGTCCAGCGCGAACCCGCTATTGGCTATTTACACGGCCGTCACGCGCAGGGGGGAGTTGGGCGAGCTACCGCCGGATAGTGAGAAAATTAGTCGGGAGGCGATGCTTCAGGCCTATACTTTGAATGCGGCGAAGGTGATTGGCCGGGGAGATGAAATAGGTTCGCTGGCCGTAGGCAAAAGCGCCGATTTTGCACTTTTCGATCGCAATCTTGAAAAAGTGAGTATTGAGGAGATGCGTGACGCGAAGGTCGTCTGGACGATGTTTGAGGGCCGTCAGGTTTATCAAGCGGAGTGACGTCATTTCAGGGCTGCCTCCCGGCAGCCTTTTAAGAGATGAAGTAAAATCCGCTTCCCTGCTTTATGACAGACTGTCATTTTCGAACCTTATTTTCACTGTCATACAGGTAAAATCTTGCCGTAAACCTGATGTCACAATTAAATCCAATTCATTGAAAATATTGATTTTAATTTCCTTTCGTCGAACGTATTTCTGCGTGTCATAAAACTGTCATAATTCGTACATTTTACTGTCACCTGTTTGTCCTATTTTGCTCACCATAGCTTCGAAACAACGGTTTACGAATCCCAGCAGGAGACATTATGAACGTTATGCGTACCACCGTCGCAACAGTTGTCGCCGCGACCTTATCGATGAGCGCTTTCTCTGCTTTCGCAGCAGCAAGCCTGACTGGCGCAGGTGCAACTTTCCCTGCTCCGGTGTATGCCAAATGGGCTGATACCTATCAGAAAGAAACGGGCAATAAAGTTAACTACCAGGGTATTGGTTCCTCTGGCGGCGTTAAACAGATTATTGCCAACACCGTGGATTTCGGTGCTTCTGATGCTCCTCTGGCTGATGACAAACTGGCGCAGGAAGGCCTGTTCCAGTTCCCGACCGTGATCGGCGGCGTGGTGCTGGCGGTTAACCTGCCGGGCGTTAAATCCGGCGAGCTGGTGCTGGATGGTAAAACCCTCGGCGACATCTACCTGGGCAAAATCAAAAAATGGGATGACGAAGCGATCGCTAAACTCAACCCTGGCCTGAAGCTACCGGCTCAGAACATCGCTGTGGTTCGCCGCGCGGATGGTTCCGGTACTTCCTTCGTCTTCACCAGCTATCTGGCGAAAGTGAACGAAGAGTGGAAATCTAAAATTGGCGCAGGCTCTACCGTAAACTGGCCGACCGGTCTGGGCGGTAAAGGCAACGACGGTATCGCGGCCTTCGTTCAGCGTCTGCCGGGCGCGATCGGCTACGTCGAGTATGCTTACGCTAAGCAGAATAACCTGGCTTACACCAAACTGCTGTCCGCTGACGGCAAGCCGGTCAGCCCGACGGAAGATAACTTCGCTAATGCGGCGAAAGGTATCGACTGGAGCAAGTCCTTCGCTCAGGACCTGACTAACCAGAAAGGTGAAAATGCATGGCCGATCACCTCAACCACTTTCATCCTCGTCCACAAGGCCTCCAATAAGCCGGAGAATACCGCGGAAGTGCTGAAGTTCTTCGACTGGGCATATAAAAACGGCGGCAAAGAAGCGAATGCGCTGGATTACGCCAGCCTGCCGGACAGCGTGGTTGAGCAGGTTCGCGCCGCATGGAAAACCAACGTGAAAGACAGCAGCGGTAAAGCGCTGTACTAATACCCGCGGAATGTCGAGCTGCCGGCTAGCTTCCTGCAGCTCGAATTATTTCGGGTATAGCATTACCTTTGCCCGTAAGCTCAGTAAAATGCTG
Source organism: Klebsiella sp. 141153 (assembly GCF_032601995.1). Lineage (NCBI taxonomy): Bacteria > Pseudomonadati > Pseudomonadota > Gammaproteobacteria > Enterobacterales > Enterobacteriaceae > Klebsiella > Klebsiella sp. 141153. Next base: position 37,700 of record NZ_JAQIRJ010000004.1, read on the forward strand.
GCTTTTTGGGCCCGAACTTAAAGAGTAACCTATGGCTGCAAGCAAGCCGGCATTCAACCCTCCGGGGAAAAAGGGTGACATGATCTTCAGCGCGCTGGTAAAACTGGCTGCGCTGATTGTGCTATTGATGCTGGGTGGCATCATCGTTTCCCTCATCATCTCTTCATGGCCAAGTATTCAGAAATTTGGCTTTTCCTTTTTGTGGACCAAAGAGTGGGATGCGCCGAATGAAATCTTCGGTGCGCTGGTACCGATTTACGGGACTCTGGTTACCTCAATTATCGCGTTGTTGATCGCCGTTCCGGTGAGCTTCGGCATCGCGCTGTTCCTGACTGAACTCTCCCCGGCCTGGCTAAAACGCCCGCTGGGTATCGCTATTGAGCTGCTGGCGGCGATCCCGAGTATCGTATACGGCATGTGGGGCCTGTTTATTTTTGCCCCGCTGTTTGCGACTTACTTCCAGGAACCAGTCGGCAACGTCCTTTCGACGATCCCCTTTGTCGGCGCGCTGTTTGCCGGCCCGGCGTTCGGTATCGGCATCCTGGCGGCCGGCGTCATTCTGGCCATCATGATCATTCCTTATATCGCCGCCGTAATGCGTGATGTCTTCGAGCAGACGCCGGTGATGATGAAAGAGTCCGCATATGGGATCGGCTGCACCACGTGGGAGGTGATTTGGCGCATTGTGCTGCCGTTCACCAAAAACGGGGTGATTGGCGGCGTCATGCTCGGCCTGGGCCGCGCGCTGGGCGAAACCATGGCCGTCACCTTTATCATCGGCAACACCTATCAGCTCGACAGCGCTTCGCTGTATATGCCGGGCAACAGTATTACCTCGGCGCTGGCCAATGAATTCGCGGAAGCGGAAAGCGGCCTGCACGTAGCGGCGCTGATGGAACTGGGCCTGATCCTGTTCGTTATCACCTTTATCGTTCTGGCCGCGTCGAAGTTCATGATTATGCGTCTCGCTAAGAACGAGGGGGCACGCTAATGGCAACGATCGAATTGCAAACCACCGCCGAACTGGCGGAATCCCGTCGCAAGATGCAGGCTAAGCGCCGCCTGAAGAACCGCATCGCCCTGACCCTGTCGATGGCGACCATGGCATTCGGCCTCTTCTGGCTTATCTGGATCCTGATGTCGACCATCACGCGTGGCATCGACGGCATGAGCCTGGCGCTGTTCACCGAAATGACGCCGCCGCCGAATACCGCGGGCGGCGGTCTGGCGAACGCCCTGGCGGGCAGCGGCCTGCTGATCCTGTGGGCGACCGTCTTTGGTACGCCGCTGGGTATCATGGCCGGTATCTATCTGGCGGAATATGGCCGTAAGTCGGTACTGGCGGAAATCATCCGCTTTATCAACGATATTCTGCTTTCCGCGCCGTCTATCGTCGTGGGTCTGTTTGTCTACACCATCGTGGTGGCGCAGATGCAGCATTTCTCCGGCTGGGCGGGCGTTATCGCGCTGGCGCTGCTGCAGGTGCCCATCGTGATTCGTACCACTGAAAACATGCTAAAGCTGGTGCCGGATAGCCTGCGTGAAGCAGCCTATGCGCTGGGGACGCCGAAATGGAAGATGATTTCCGCGATCACCCTTAAGGCGTCGGTATCCGGCATTATGACCGGTATCCTGCTGGCCATTGCCCGTATCGCCGGGGAGACGGCGCCGCTGCTGTTCACCGCGCTCTCCAACCAGTTCTGGAGCACCGATATGATGCAGCCGATCGCCAACCTGCCGGTGACCATTTTTAAATTTGCCATGAGTCCGTTCGCGGAATGGCAGCAACTGGCATGGGCCGGGGTATTGATTATCACCCTGTGCGTCTTGCTGCTGAATATTCTGGCGCGCGTTGTCTTCGCGAAGAAGAAACACGGTTAATTTTTGCGGCGCGGCCTAAGCGGCGCCGAATGAGGAAGAGATTGAGATGAGTATGGTGAACGCGAATCCGGGTAAAATTTCAGTTCGTGACCTGAACTTCTACTACGGCAAATTCCATGCCCTGAAGAACATCAACCTGGATATCGCTAAGAACCAGGTGACGGCGTTTATCGGCCCGTCAGGATGCGGTAAATCCACTCTGCTGCGTACGTTCAACAAGATGTTTGAGCTGTACCCGGAGCAGCGTGCGGAAGGCGAAATTCTGCTGGATGGCGACAATATTCTCACCAATACCCAGGATATCGCGCTGCTGCGCGCGAAAGTGGGGATGGTATTCCAGAAGCCGACGCCGTTTCCGATGTCCATCTACGACAACATCGCCTTCGGCGTGCGCCTGTTTGAGAAGCTGTCGCGAGCCGATATGGACGAGCGCGTGCAGTGGGCGTTGACCAAAGCCGCATTATGGAATGAAACCAAAGATAAACTGCACCAGAGCGGGTATTCTCTCTCCGGTGGTCAGCAGCAGCGTCTGTGTATCGCCCGCGGTATCGCGATTCGCCCGGAAGTGCTGTTGCTCGATGAACCTTGCTCAGCGCTGGACCCGATCTCCACCGGGCGCATCGAGGAACTTATCACCGAGCTGAAGCAGGATTACACCGTCGTTATCGTTACCCACAACATGCAGCAGGCTGCGCGTTGTTCCGACCATACGGCATTTATGTATCTTGGCGAGCTGATTGAATTCAGCAACACGGACGATCTGTTTACCAAGCCCGCTAAGAAGCAAACTGAAGATTATATTACTGGCCGCTACGGTTGATTGCCCTTCTGCTTTCAGGTGCTAACCCGATGGGCAATCAGGAGACATCATGGATAACTTAAATCTTAATAAACATATTTCCGGCCAGTTCAACGCCGAACTGGAGTACATTCGCACCCAGGTGATGACCATGGGTGGGCTGGTGGAGCAGCAGCTTTCTGATGCGATCACCGCGATGCACAATCAGGACAGCGATCTGGCGAAGCGCGTAATCGACGGCGACAAGCAGGTCAATATGATGGAAGTGGCGATCGACGAGGCCTGCGTGCGCATCATCGCTAAACGTCAGCCGACCGCCAGCGACCTGCGCCTGGTGATGGCGATCATCAAGACTATCGCCGAGCTGGAACGTATTGGCGACGTGGCGGATAAAATCTGCCGCACCGCGCTGGAGAAGTTTTCCCAGCAGCACCAGCCGCTGCTGGTGAGCCTGGAGTCGCTGGGCCGCCATACCGTGCAGATGCTGCATGACGTGCTGGATGCCTTTGCGCGTATGGATCTTGATGAGGCGGTACGCATCTATCGTGAAGATAAGAAAGTTGACCAGGAATATGAAGGCATCGTGCGTCAGCTGATGACCTACATGATGGAAGACTCACGCACCATTCCGAGCGTCCTGACCGCGCTGTTCTGCGCGCGTTCCATCGAGCGTATCGGCGATCGCTGTCAGAATATTTGCGAATATATTTTCTACTTCGTCAAAGGCCAGGATTTCCGTCACGTAGGCGGCGACGAACTGGATAAACTGCTCGCGGGTAAAGATCCGAAAGAGTAAAGATCATGATGGTTGATTCTGGTAAAGGGAATAATCAGAATCAACAATGATTGTCTGCATCGCTGACATATTGCTGCGATTATCGTCACAATTAATACTCTGGCTATTTGAGTTTTAAATTTTATCGCGTAACAATCTTTCCCACTGACCGGGCGTTGCTGCTCAGAAGGTCAAATGGATTGTTACTGCGACAGCAGGCAAAACCTGATATTGCCCCAGGCGGCGATGTCAGGTTTTTTTGTTTTAGACGCTGAATGGTTTGGTGATAAGGGTTGTTACCGCAATGAGCGGGCAAAACCTGAAGAGGATTATCTGTTAATGCAGATGGTCTCCTTCAGGTTTTTTTTTGCCACTTATTCGGCAGGAAAATAAAAGCTGCAGTTACGTGGAATGGTATTAATGCAGTTTATTAAAAACATAACGCTATTTATTTGTTACGTGTTTCATTTACGCCAATGCTTATATAAGGGATTATTATGATTAGAAGAAATATGATCGCTTCGGCGATGGTTTTGCTGGCGCCGCTTTCTTATTCAACAAATCTTATTGCCGGGCAACTTACGGTTGAACAACGGCTGGAGCTTCTGGAAAAAGCGCTTCAGGACACGCAAAAAGAACTCAAGAAATATCAGGATCAGGAGAAAAAAAGGAACCAGGTCTGGGCCGCCTGGTCGCAACCGGTAAATAGCCAGAAGAGCCAGAGTGCGAAAGCGCCCACGGCGACCCAAGCGGCCGCTAAGCCGGATGCGGTACTGGTCAAAAATGAACAGCCGGCACAGGGCGGTGAGCCAACCTATAGCGCCATGACGCTGAAAGATTTTAGCAAGTTTGTAAAAGATGAAATCGGCTTTAGCTATAACGGCTATTACCGTTCTGGCTGGGGGACCGCCTCGCACGGTTCGCCAAAATCGTGGGCCATCGGCTCGCTTGGCCGTTTGGGTAACGAGTATTCCGGCTGGTTTGATTTACAGCTTAAACAGCGCGTTTTTCAGGAGGACGACAAACGTGTGGATGCCATCGTGATGCTCGATGGCAATGTGGGTCAGCAGTATTCTACCGGCTGGTTTGGCGACAATGCCGGCGGCGAAAACTACCTTCAGTTCTCGGATATGTACGTCAACACCAAAGGCTTTCTGCCGTTTGCCCCGGAAGCGGATTTCTGGGTCGGTAAGCACGGCGCGCCGAAAATCGAGATCCAGATGCTGGACTGGAAAACGCAAAGAACCGATGCGGCGGCTGGCGTGGGGCTTGAAAACTGGAAGGTGGGCGCCGGTAAATTTGATATCGCGCTGGTGCGCGAAGACATCGATGACTATGACCGCTCTTTGACTAATAAGCAGCAAATTAATACCAATACCCTGGATGTGCGTTACAAAGATATTCCGCTGTGGGATAAAGCCTCGCTGATGGTGAGCGGGCGCTATGTCGCCGCCAATCAAAGCTCATCAGAGAAATATAAAGAGGGGAATGAAGGTTACTACCAATGGAAAGATACCTGGATGGTGGGCACCTCATTAACGCAGAAATTTGATAACGGCGGCTTTAACGAGTTCTCATTATTACTGGCGAACAACTCCATCGCCAGCAGCTTCTCGCGCTATGCCGGTTCGAGCCCATATACCACCAATAATGGGCGTTATTATGGCGATCATACCAACGGCACCGCCGTGCGCTTAACCTCGCAGGGGGAAACCTATCTGCGCGATGATGTCATTATGGCGAATGCAATCGTCTACTCATTTGGTAATGACATCTATAGCTATGAAACCGGCGCCCATTCAGACTTTGAATCTATTCGCGCCGTGGTCCGTCCGGCATATATCTGGAATAAATATAATCAGACCGGCGTTGAATTGGGTTACTTCAAACAGCAGAACAAAGATGTGACGGGGAAGAAATATAACGAATCCGGTTATAAGACCACCTTATTCCATACCTTCAAAGTTAATACCAGTATGCTGACCTCGCGCCCGGAAATCCGTTTTTATGCGACTTATATTAAAGCTGAAGATATCGATCTGGATAAGGCTGCTAACAATACCACCGCGGTTTTTGAAGATGGCAAGAACGACCAGTTCGCACTCGGCGCGCAGGCCGAAATTTGGTGGTAAGGCCGCAAGCGCCTGCTAATAAAAACGTAAAAAGGAATCAAAATGAAACGACATGCAATTTACTTCGCCCTGGCGCTGGCTGGCGCCACATTATTTACGGCGCACGCCGCACCGCTGCCGACGATGCCTGATGCCGCTATTCCTGTCAGCCAATATATTACTCAGGTGAATACGGATAACAGCGTGACTTTCCGGTTATTTGCCCCCGATGCCAGGCGCGTTTCCGTCGTCACGGGGTCGACGCCGGATACCTTTGTCTCTCATGACATGACCAAAGACACCCAGGGCGTATGGACGTGGAAAAGCGATCGCCTGGCCGCCAATCTTTATGAGTACTATTTCGATGTGGATGGTTTTCGTTCCGTCGATACCGGCAGCCGCTACCAGAAACCGCAACGCCAGGTGAATACCAGCCTGATCCTGGTGCCCGGCAGCATTCTTGACGATCGGGCGGTCCCGCACGGCGATCTGCGTACCGTCACCTACCATTCGACGGCGCTTAAGTCAGAGCGTCGCGTCTACGTCTGGACGCCACCGGGCTATAACGGCAGCGGCGAGCCTTTGCCGGTGCTCTATTTCTACCACGGTTTTGGCGATAGCGGTCTGTCGGCCATCGACCAGGGACGCATCCCGCAAATGATGGATAATCTGCTGGCGGAGGGCAAAATCAAGCCGATGCTGGTGGTGGTGCCGGATACCGAAACCGATATTCCTCAAGCGATCGCGGAAAACTTCCCGCCGCAGGAGCGGCGTAAAAACTTCTATCCACTCAATGCGAAAGCCGCAGACAACGAACTGATGCACGACATCATTCCGCTGATCGATTCCCGATTTAACGTGCGTAAAGATGCCGACGGCCGGGCGCTGGCGGGGCTGTCGCAGGGCGGTTACCAGGCGCTGGTGTCCGGGATGAACCATCTTGAGAGCTTCGGGTGGCTTGCCACCTTAAGCGGGGTTACGACAACTACGGTTCCCGACGCTGGCGTGGAGGCGCAGTTGAATAACCCTGACGCCATCAATAAGCAACTGCGTAACTTTACGCTGGTGGTTGGCGAAAAAGACTCCGTCACTGGCAAAGATATTGCAGGCCTGAAAAGCGAACTGGAAAAGCAGAAGATCAAATTTGATTACCACTCTTATCCCGGCCTGAATCATGAAATGGACGTCTGGCGTCCGGCCTATGCCGAGTTTGTGCAAAAGCTCTTTAAATAACCGTCAGGGGGCATGGCGCCCCCTGTCTCAACCAGTAAAGGAAGATGAGATGAAATTGATTGTGACGGAAGATTATGAAGAGATGAGCCTGGTCGCCTGCCATCATCTTTTAGGCTATATCACGATGCCGCGACGAATGAATCTGGCGGTGACGGCGGGGAGTACGCCGAAGCGTATGTATGAGCATTTGGTGGCAGCCATCAAAGGGAAATCATTCTATGATCGGGTTCACTATTACAACTTTGATGAGATTCCTTTTCGCGGCCAGCAGCGTGAAGGGGTGACGATTTCCAACCTGCGCCAGCTGTTTTTTACCCCAGCGCAAATCAAAGAAGAGAACATTCACAAATTGACGCTGGAGAATGCGGCTCAACACGATCGCCGCCTGGAAGAGGTCGGCGGTCTTGACCTGATTGTGCTGGGGCTGGGCGCCGACGGCCATTTTTGCGGCAACCTGCCGAACACCACGCGCTTTCATGATGAGACGGTTGAAGTACCGATTCATGGGGATCTGGTTGGCATTGTTGCGAACGGTGAAATGGGGGGCGATTTCAACGTGGTGCCGGATAGCTATGTCACCATGGGGCCGAAAAGCGTGATGGCGGCAAAAAACCTGCTGTTGATTGTCAGCGGCGCGGCGAAAGCGCAAGCGCTAAAGCAGGTGGTGGAAGGCCCGGTCAGCGAACAGGTGCCGGCATCGGTGCTCAAATTGCACCCTTCGTTGGTGATTATTGCGGATAAAGCGGCAGCGGCGGAATTGCAGCACTAAAAAGCCGCTGGCCAGCGGGGCTACCGTTGTGATCAACCGTAGCCCGGCCGAGCGTAGCGACGCCGGGTCTTAACGAGTAATATCCCAGCCACGCGCTCTCCACAATGCCGGCAGCTCAGCTAAATCGGTGAAGGTCGTTACCTTTGGATGATCGATCGGTTGGTTGTGCGGGTCGGCGCAGAAGTAAAAGACTTCCATACCTGCGGCGATCCCCGATTGGGCTCCTGCGCTGGAATCATCAACCAGAATACAGTTTTTGACTTGTACCTGCATGGCCTCTGCCGCATGGAACATCAGCGCCGGGTCGGGTTTCCAGCGCTGAATGTCGTAACCGCTGTACAGCCGGTCGGGGAAGTGGTGCAGCATCTGCGTTCTACCGAGCGAATGCTGCATTTTACTGACCGGGCCATTCGACACCACGCACATCGGGATCTTTACCGCGTCCAGCAGCGCAGCGGCGCCGGGGATGACCTCCAGCTCGCTATCGAACAGACGGGCGACTTCGGCGCGATACACCGGCTCCAGGGTCTCTTTCTGCAGGTTAACGCCATATTCAGCGTTGATGGTGTCGATAATCTCGTACAGCTTAACGCCCTTGAAGCGCTTAAAAATTTCGGCTAAATCCAGCGTAATACCGAATTCCTGAAACATGTGAACATAGGCGCGTGAGCAAATCACCTCGCTGTCGACCAGCGTGCCGTCACAATCGAAAAATACTGCTTGTGGTTGGGTCATACTCTTTCCAGTTTAACAAGTTTAACGTTTTCGTAATGCTCAATGCCGCGACGCAATCGTTGCCGTATAAGCAAAATAAATGAAAAAAATTACCATACAACCGCGCCTGGTGCCGTAATTTGGTATAGGATAGCCTCGAATTTTCCCTCCTTTTACGTTCGGAAACCGATAATGAGTCAACAACAAACCAGCCAGTCTTCTGGCCAGGGTCTGCTGGAGCGCGTATTTAAACTGCGCGAGCACGGCACCACGGTGCGCACTGAAGCGATCGCCGGTTTCACCACGTTCCTGACGATGGTCTACATCGTCTTCGTGAACCCACAAATTCTTGGCGTGGCGGGTATGGATACCAGCGCTGTCTTTGTGACCACCTGTCTGATCGCGGCCTTCGGCAGCATCCTGATGGGTCTGTTCGCGAATCTGCCGGTGGCGCTGGCGCCAGCGATGGGTCTGAATGCCTTCTTTGCCTTCGTGGTGGTTCAGGCGATGGGCCTGCCGTGGCAGGTGGGGATGGGCGCGATTTTCTGGGGCGCCGTTGGCCTGCTGCTGCTGACCCTCTTCCGCGTACGCTACTGGATGATTGCCAATATCCCGGTGAGCCTGCGCGTGGGCATTACCAGCGGTATCGGGTTGTTTATCGGCATGATGGGCCTGAAGAACGCTGGCGTTATCGTGGCGAACCAGGACACGCTGGTCAGCATCGGTAACCTGACCTCCCACAGCGTGCTGCTGGGCGTGCTCGGATTCTTTATTATCGCTATCCTGGCGTCGCGTAATATTCATGCTGCCGTGCTGGTCTCCATCGTGGTCACCACCCTGTTGGGCTGGATGCTCGGCGATGTGCACTATACCGGCATCGTCTCCGCGCCGCCGAGCGTAACCTCGGTTGTGGGGCAGGTCGATCTGGCCGGTTCGTTGAACCTTGGCCTGGCGGGCGTGATCTTCTCGTTCATGCTGGTTAACCTGTTCGACTCCTCCGGCACCCTGATTGGCGTTACCGATAAAGCCGGGCTGGCGGATGCGCAGGGTAAATTCCCGCGCATGAAGCAGGCGCTGTTCGTCGATAGCGTGTCGTCCGTCGCCGGCTCCTTTATTGGCACCTCTTCGGTTACGGCCTATATCGAATCCTCCTCCGGCGTTTCCGTTGGCGGGCGTACCGGCCTGACCGCCGTTGTCGTGGGTATTCTGTTCCTGCTGGTCATCTTCCTGTCGCCGCTGGCGGGGATGGTTCCGGCCTATGCCGCCGCCGGGGCGCTGATTTACGTTGGCGTGCTGATGACCTCAAGCCTGGCGCGCGTGAAGTGGGATGACCTGACGGAAGCGGTACCGGCGTTTATCACCGCGGTGATGATGCCGTTCAGCTTCTCGATCACCGAAGGTATCGCCCTGGGCTTTATTTCCTACTGCGTGATGAAGATTGGCACTGGCCGTCTGCGTGAACTCAGCCCGTGCGTGATTATCGTTTCGCTGCTGTTCGTGCTGAAAATTGTCTTTATCGATGCGCATTGATCCGCACGCATGATGAAATGGCCCGGCATCGCTGCCGGGCTTTTTTTATGCTTTTACCCGCTGAATATAATCGCCAAAGGCGGTCAGCTGGCCGCGCAGATGGTCCAGCGTGCTCTGATCGACCACTTCACCCGCCTGCGGATCGACTTTGTTCTGAATCACGCCGCCCATAAATTCCGGCTTGTTCATAACCATCGTATCGAGGAAGACCAGAATCTGGCGCAGATGATACTGGCAGCGAGCCCCGCCGATAGCGCCCATTGAGCTGGTCTGGATCAGCACCGGCTTACCGGCCAGCGGCTGCTCCGGTAGACGTGAGAGCCAGTCGATGGCGTTCTTCAGGCCGCCGGGTACCGAGTAGTTATATTCCGGGGTAACGATCACCACGCCGTCCGCTTCGCGGATTTGTTTCGCGATCTCCTGCACGCTCTGCGGGAACCCCTCTTCCTGTTGGATATCGGCATCGTACAGCGGGATATCGCCGATCGACGGCAGCGCGGAGATTTCCATGCCCGCAGGCGCAATGCCTGGCAGCGTACGCGCAACCATGGCATTAAAAGAACCTTTGCGCAGACTTCCGAGTAACGTAACAACTTTCAACGTATCAGACATGAGTGCTCCTTTGCATCATGATGGCCGGCTAAACCGGTCAGTTGAGGGAGAATACTTTTTCTACCGGTAAGCTGGTAAAGCGCATCAGGCGCGCGTCAGTCTCTTTGGCGCGCGTTTGCGCATCAGGCAGGCAGCGCCAGCCCTCTTTACTATCGAATTCCCAGACCTTCAGCGGCCCGATATTCGGGGTGACGGCAATTGACCACACCAGCAGCGTTTCGGCATCACAGATGGCTTCAATCGATTGGGTGCCAGCGGTACGCAGGCGACCAGACCCCGGCAGCAGTTGTACTCGTACCGGGGCTTCACCGGTGAGCTTCAGCACGCTGCGGCGCAGCGCGACCAGTTGGGCGCGGGCTTCATCCGGATCGTGCTGGATGTTAATCCATAAATTCTCATTGCTATTGAAGACATAGCGATCGGCGGCATGTAGCGGATGGACGCCACGCGAGGCGTGCTGCAGTTCCATATCGAGACCGCAGTCACCTTCGGTCGTTAGCGCTACGCCGACGATATTCCCGGCATAAGAGATGGAAAAGCGGGGAAGGTGGGGATCGCGAAATACGGGCCGTCCATTGGGTTCGCTGATGATTTCCGGCAGCTCGCCGATACCATAAAGCATGAAAAGCAGTTCAGCGAGCAGCGAACGCGAGGCGCGATAGCGGCTCTGTCGGTATTCGGGTAGGTTACGTGCGGATTGATGACATGCCGCCGACAAACGCGTCGATAGCGGCTCCCTGGTGTTGAGTATCCCTCTTGCAAAATGCGTTGCCATTCGTCGCTCCGTGATTAATGGTCAGAGATAAAAATTGTGAATGATATTATCGCTCACAATGAGCAGGTTTTAATGCGGAAATTCTTCCTTGAGAAGGGATAATGTCTGACTTTTACAATTTCTTGCGCAACAACGTGAGGATGATGGGCAAATTCCCTACAGCGTATTGGAATAGAGCTGTTTAAGGGTCTCTCTGAGCCATACGATCTTTGGATTATAGCTATTACGCTTATGCCACAGCAGGGTGAACGGCACGCGCATTTTTTCCAGTAGCTGCGGCTCCAGCGGCAGCGGGCGCGATACCAGCGGCAGATGGTGTTGCTGATTATAGTGCTGACAATAGCGCGGCGCGGTGGCTATCATGGTGTGATTCGGCTGCGCCGCCATAAACAATGACTGTTCAAAGCCGGGTAAGGTTAGCGCGACGGTGCGCTTGTAGCCCAGATCATGTAACACATCATCCAGCGCCCAGGTATCGCTCTGTTCCCAGCAGATGTTGATGTGCGGATAGCGCAGGAATGTTTCCAGATTCCACTCTTCATTAAGCGCCGGATGATCGGCGCGCAGCCACACCTGCGGCAGGTCGCTAAACAGGATATCAAAATCGATATACCACGGCAGCAGGCTCAGCTGTTCGCGCGAACGGGGATGGGTTTCCCGGCCGCAAAAACCGATATCGACCTCGCCGCGAATGATCGCATCCAGCGAGTCGTAATCCCAGTTGCGTAAGCGGATCAGCGCCTGTGGATAACGTTGATAAATTTGCTGGGAGAGGGTGTTGAACAGGATCATCAGCAGCGGCGATTCTGCCGCTAGCTCAAACTTCAGGCCGCTTGGCATGGTGTGATGCGGTTTATCGAGGATCTGATTGCCCATCTGCATCCAGTCGGCGAGATCCTGCTCCATGCTGCTCATTAACGGCGTTGGCGCCAGCCCTAGTGGGGTTTTAACAAATAGCGGATCGTCAAACCAGGCGCGTAGCTTGGCCAATGATTTACTCACCGCCGACGGCGAAACGTTCATCCGTTTCGCCGTGCGGGTGACGCTGCGCTCCTGGGTCAGAAGCTGCAGGCACAGCAGGAGATTAAGATCGAGACTCGACAGGGATTTCTTCATTATCTTGCGTCGCGCGCGCCGGCGAGACGACCAGTATCAGAACAATACTGACTATGCTACAGGCAATGAGTATCCCGATCAGCATATTCATGGCGCTCAGCCCGATGATAGCCGCCAGCCAAATCCACAGCGAAGAACCACAGACCTGAGCGATACCGAGAGCGGAACTGGCGACGCCCGCGCGCAGCGTGAAAGGCCCTAGCGCCTGGCTCATCGCGACGCCAAAGCCGACCGAGAAACCCGCGCAGATCATGCCTAATCCCAGCATGGTGAGGGGCTGGCTGACGGCGAGGCTCAATACCACGCCAGCGACAAGGAACAACGTCTGCGAGGTCAGCATCAGGGTGCGTGGTTTAAACAGCGTCAGGGCGAACGGCGTGGAGAACGACACGGCCATGCTGACCATCGCCATCATCGCCATCGCTATTGAATAAGTTCCGCGGTCGAAACCCATCTCTTCCATCATCAGCACCGGAGAGACGTTCACGTAGGTCAGAATTGCGGTGACGCTAAGAGTCGTAATGACTATGCGGCTGAGGAAAAACCGGTTTAGCAGCGATTCAGCAGTGGCATTATGCTGTGCGCCTGCCTGCGGATGCGTTGTCGGGCGCGTCTCGCGCAGCATAACCACCGACAATAACCCTACCATCACCCCCATGCCTGTCATGGTGTAGAACAGGCTCTGCCACGGATATTTCAACATGATCAGATGGCCAAGTACCGGCGCGAGAACGGGAATGATGCAGGTAATGCCATTAAGCAGCGACAGTACCTTGGCGCGGCGGCGCTCGTCCAGCGTATCGCGCAGAACGGCAAAAGCGACGACGTAGCAGCTTCCCGCGCCGATCCCCTGGATAAAGCGGCCGATCAGGAAATGCGTGCTGTTATGCGCCTGCGAGCACAGTAGCGAGGCCAGTATGAAGGTGATGGCGCCAAAAATCGCGACCGGTTTACGCCCGGATTTATCCGCCGCGCGCCCGGCAAAAAGCATCGCGGTAGCCATACCGGCTAAATAGACCGAGAAGGCGATATGCAGCTGCGCCTCGCTGGCGCCAAGATCCTGAGCGATGCGCGGTAGGCCGACCAGATACATATCAATGCCGGATGGATAGAGCAGTACCAAAGCGAAACTGCAGATAAGAAAGCGTGCCATAGGACCCTCGCAATAAGAATGGCGTACAGCATAGTGGCTAGGGCCAGGGAGTACGAGTTGCCATTTGGACAACACTCTTTTCCTGAAAGGAAAAACAGGTGATTGCTTCACAGAGTTGATGTGATTAGGGACATTAAATAAAAAACCCGCCATAACAGAATGTTATGGCGGGTTAGTAGATGCTTACCAGTAACGCTTACTTACCGATGCAGAAACTGGAGAAGATGCGGCCCAGCAGGTCGTCAGAGGTAAATTCGCCTGTGATTTCGCTTAATGCCTGTTGCGACAGACGCAGCTCTTCCGCCAGCAGTTCCCCGGCCCAGGCGCCCAGCAGTTGGGCTTTGCCCTGCTGCAGATGGTTCGCTGCCGTTTCCAGCGCCTGCAGGTGGCGACGACGGGCGAGGAAGCCGCCTTCCATGTTGGTATCGAAGCCCATGCTCTGCTTAAGGTGGTTGCGCAGCACCTCGACCCCTTCACCGGTACGCGCCGACAGGCGGATTAGTGAGTGGCCATTTACTTCGCTGAGCCCCAGCGCTTCGCCGGTGACGTCGGCTTTATTACGCACCACGGTAATCGGCAGTTTAGCGGGCAGGCGCTCGATAAAGTCCGGCCAGATCTCCGCCGGGTCAACGGCGCTGGTGGTGGTGCCGTCGACCATAAACAGCACCCGATCCGCCTGTTCAATTTCCTGCCAGGCGCGTTCAATACCGATGCGCTCCACTTCATCGCTGGCGTCACGCAGGCCTGCGGTATCGATGATATGCAGCGGCATACCGTCGATATGAATATGCTCGCGCAGCACGTCGCGGGTGGTGCCGGCGATATCGGTGACGATCGCCGCTTCACGGCCGGCCAGGGCGTTTAGCAGGCTGGATTTACCGGCGTTAGGCCGTCCAGCGATCACCACTTTCATCCCTTCGCGCAACAGGCTGCCCTGACGGGCTTCGGCGCGTACGGCATCGAGATCGGCGATCACGTCGTTCAGTTGGGCTTCAATTTTACCGTCGGAGAGGAAATCAATTTCTTCATCCGGGAAATCAATCGCCGCTTCCACGTAGATGCGCAGGTGAGTGAGCGCTTCCACAAGATGGTTCACACGCGCGGAGAAGGCCCCTTGCAAGGAGTTCAACGCCGAACGGGCCGCCTGCTCTGAGCTGGCGTCGATAAGGTCGGCGATGGCCTCTGCCTGCGCCAGGTCGAGCTTGTCGTTGAGGAACGCGCGCTCGGAAAACTCGCCCGGATTGGCGATGCGAACGCCGGGCAACGTCAGAATACGTTTGAGCAGCAGATCCAGAATGACCGGGCCGCCGTGGCCCTGCAGTTCTAGGACATCTTCGCCGGTAAAGGAATTGGGTCCCGGGAACCACAGCGCAATCCCCTGATCCAGCGGCGTACCGTCGGCGTCTTTGAACGGCAGATAGTCGGCATAGCGCGGCTTCGGCAGCTTGCCGAGTACCGCCTGCGCGACGTCGCGCGCCTTAAGGCCGGAGATACGCAGGATGCCCACACCCCCGCGTCCCGGTGGGGTTGCCTGGGCGACGATAGTGTCGTTATGGCTCATGATATGTCTCTTCAAATCGCAATAAAAAAAGGCGGTCATTCGACCGCCTTTTGATTGTAGGCCTGATAAGCGTTAGCGCCATCAGGCAACCCGGCGCGCATTGCCGGATGGCGGCTTCGCCTTATCCGGCCTACACCGAATCAGGATTTTTTCTTCTCGCGGCTATGTAGGCCACGCTTCTCCAGACCACGGTAAATCAGCTGCTGCTGAATAATGGTTACCAGGTTGCTGACGATGTAGTACACCACCAGACCAGACGGGAACCACAGGAAGAACACCGTGAAGATGACCGGCATAAAGGTCATGATCTTCTGCTGCATCGGGTCGGTCACGGTGGTCGGCGACATCTTCTGGATGAAGAACATGGTCGCGCCCATGATGATCGGCAGGATGTAGTACGGGTCTTGCGCGGACAGGTCGTGGATCCACAGGATAAACGGCGCATGACGCAGTTCAACCGAGGCGCTCAGCATGTAGTACAGCGCAAGGAAGATAGGCATCTGAATAATCAGCGGGAAGCAGCCACCCAGCGGGTTAACTTTTTCTGCTTTATACAGCGCCATCATTTCCTGGCTTTGACGTTGTTTATCGTCGCCCAGACGCTCGCGCATTGCCTGAATCTTCGGCTGCAGCATACGCATCTTCGCCATGGAGGTGTACTGCGCTTTAGTCAGCGGGTACATGATGCCACGAACGATAAAGGTGATGACGATAATCGAGAAGCCCCAGTTGCCGAGGAAGCCGTGGATGAATTTCAGCAGCTTAAACAGCGGTTGGGAGATGAACCACAGCCAGCCGTAGTCGACGGTCAGATCCAGGTGCGGCGCGACGGCAGCCATTTTATCCTGCAGAGCCGGGCCGACCCACAGCACGCTTTCCAGCTTGTCGGTTTGACCAGGCTGCACCAGTACCGGCTGTGATTTATAGCCGATAGCGACAACGCCATTACCGAGGTTAGCGGTATAGAAGTTGTTGGTGCCGCTGTTATGCGGAACCCACGCGGTGGTGAAGTACTGCTGCAACATCGCCACCCAACCGTCTTTGGTGCTGACGTTCAGGTTTTCGTTGTCGACGATAGTATCGAATTTATATTTTTCGTATTTCGAATCAGCAGTGGAGTACGCCGCGCCACGGAAGGTGTGCATGGTAGACAGACCGCCGGTTTGCGTATCGCGGCTTGATGGCAGCGCTGCCGTTTGCTTCAGCTGACCGAAGGAGGAGATCTCCAGCGGTTTTTCGCCGACGTTTTTCACGTTGTAGCCAACGTTCACCGCATAATCACCGCGTTTCAGGGTGAAAGTTTTGGTGAAGACGTTGCCCGCTTTGTCGGTGTAAGTCAGCGGAATAACGATTTCGTTCTGGCCGTCAGCCAGTACATACGCATCTTTATCAGCGTTATACAGCGGACGCGGGCCGTTAGCCGGGTTATCCGGGCCGTCACGACCGGTTAAGCCGCTCTGTGCCTGATAGATAAACTGTGGCGTGGTTTCCAGTAACTGGAACGGTTCAGTAGATTTCAGCGCTTTCGGGTAAGCCGGAAGCAGCGCTTGCTCAACATCACCACCGCTGGTGTTGATGGTCAGATCAAGCACATCAGTTTTAACCGTAATCAGTTTCCCCTGGCCACTGGCCGGTACGCCCTGGTCTGCGGCGCTACCCGCTGCTGTGGTCGTAGTCTGCGTGGTCTGCTGCTGGGTTTGCGGATTTTTGTCCTGCTCCCAGGCTTGCCAGATCATGAAAGACACGAACAACAAAGCGATGATAAGAAGATTGCGTTGCGAATCCATCGTTAGTGTTCTCTGGTATCAAATGGTCCAGGCGGGACGGGGTCGTCACCACCAGGGTGTAAAGGGTGGCATTTTAATACGCGTTTCACCGTCAACCAACTGCCTTTTATCACTCCAAACCTGCGCAATGCCTCAATTCCGTATTGAGAACAGGTTGGCGTGAAACGACAGTGCGGCCCGAGTAGCGGACTAATCAGGCGCTGATAGACCCTGATAAGGCCTATCAGGACCCGCGAGCCAGGCGACAATGGCGGCGCCATAATTTTTCCAACGCTTCCGAGAGAGCACGGTTATCGAGGTCGGCAACCCCTTTCTTTGCCACCACCACGAAATCCATTGGCGGGAGTTCATGTTGACGTAAACGGAAGCTTTCACGCGTCAGACGTTTAATCCGATTGCGTTCATGCGCGCGCTTAACGTTTTTCTTGGCGACGGTAAGACCGATGCGGGGATGCCCCAGCGAATTCAGGCGGCCGAGGATGGTGATTTGCGGCGTGCCAGCCCGTTGTGGCTGCTGGAAGACGAAAGTGAAATGACTGGGAGTTAACAAACGTAACTCCCTGGGAAATGCTAGCTTAACCACGCAGGGTTAGCTTTATTACTTGGAAACGGTCAGACGAGCGCGGCCTTTAGCACGACGACGTGCCAGAACCTGACGACCATTTTTATTAGCCATACGAGCACGGAAGCCGTGAGAACGGTTGCGCTTCAGTACAGACGGTTGAAAAGTGCGTTTCATGGCGATTTCTACCTAAACTTGAATAAATTCACTGACTTTTGCGTAGACCCGAACGAACTTCGAACGACTTACGCCTCAGCGTGGGTGATTAAAGAGGCCGGATTGTAATAATTGTACACTCCGGAGTCAATTCTCTTTCCTTATTTCTCGCACCTTGCCGCACAAAAAATAAGCTGAGACGAGTTGCGAAAACGGGCGTTACGCGCCGGGTGGGGGATTATACGGCCTGGCGGGTAAAGCGCAAGGATCGTAAAGGATCTTTGTTAGATCGATTCTGTTCAAAACCGGCATAGCTCATTAATTTTTCCAATATGCGGGCGAAATCGTGCCGCACTCTCGCCAGGATCGATTACACTTACCCGGTTTCGATCCTCCTGTGGATAAATCGGGAAGAATCTGTTGAGAAACACAAGATCTCTTTCTCAGTTTAGGCTATGATCCCCGGTCCCGATCGCGATCCACGGATCCGTCCCGGGTAAAACCGCAAATAGCGGTTCGCACGTCACCCCTTTTGCGCAGGGGCTTTTTCGGCTTATGCAGGGTCTTGCGACGTGTGCCAACAATCACGATTGTTTCAGTTTTTCTTTTATATCGATTTTATGTTCGAGTGGAGTCCGCCGTGTCACTTTCGCTTTGGCAGCAGTGTCTTGCCCGATTGCAGGATGAGTTACCAGCCACAGAATTCAGCATGTGGATCCGCCCATTGCAGGCGGAACTGAGCGATAACACGCTGGCACTGTATGCGCCAAACCGTTTTGTGCTCGATTGGGTAAGGGACAAATACCTTAATAATATCAATGGGCTCCTCAATGACTTTTGTGGTGCGGACGCCCCACAGCTGCGCTTTGAAGTGGGCGCGAAGCCTGCGGCGCCGTCCCACCAGGGTACGGCCAACGTCGCCACGGCGATCCCGGCCGCTCAGGTGCAAACCGCGCGCGTCGCGCCGGCTGTCGCCCGTCAGGGCTGGGATAACGTTCCGGCGCCGGCAGAGCCCACCTACCGTTCCAACGTCAACGTCAAGCATACGTTTGATAACTTCGTCGAAGGTAAATCTAACCAGCTGGCACGCGCGGCGGCGCGTCAGGTGGCCGATAACCCTGGCGGCGCGTATAACCCGCTGTTCCTGTATGGCGGCACCGGTCTGGGTAAAACCCACCTGTTGCACGCCGTCGGCAACGGCATTGTGGCGCGTAAGCCAAATGCTAAAGTGGTCTATATGCACTCCGAGCGTTTCGTGCAGGACATGGTAAAAGCCCTGCAGAACAACGCCATCGAAGAATTTAAACGCTATTACCGCTCCGTTGACGCCCTGCTGATCGATGATATTCAGTTCTTCGCCAATAAAGAGCGTTCGCAGGAAGAGTTCTTCCACACCTTTAATGCCCTGCTGGAAGGTAATCAGCAGATCATCCTCACTTCGGATCGTTATCCAAAAGAGATCAACGGCGTTGAGGATCGTCTGAAATCGCGCTTTGGCTGGGGCCTGACGGTGGCGATCGAGCCGCCTGAGCTGGAAACCCGCGTTGCGATCCTGATGAAAAAAGCCGATGAGAACGACATCCGCCTGCCGGGCGAAGTCGCATTCTTTATCGCCAAGCGTCTGCGTTCGAATGTGCGTGAGCTGGAAGGGGCGCTGAACCGCGTCATTGCTAACGCCAACTTTACCGGCCGGGCTATCACCATTGATTTCGTGCGCGAAGCGCTGCGCGATTTACTGGCGCTGCAGGAAAAATTAGTCACCATCGACAATATTCAAAAGACGGTGGCGGAGTATTACAAGATTAAGGTAGCGGACCTGCTGTCCAAACGCCGCTCCCGTTCGGTGGCGCGCCCACGCCAGATGGCGATGGCGCTGGCCAAAGAGCTGACCAACCACAGCCTGCCGGAAATCGGCGATGCGTTTGGCGGCCGCGACCATACCACCGTGCTGCACGCCTGCCGTAAGATTGAGCAGTTGCGTGAAGAAAGCCACGACATTAAAGAAGATTTTTCCAATTTAATCAGAACATTATCCTCGTGACGCTATGAAATTTACCGTAGAACGTGAACATTTATTAAAACCGCTGCAACAGGTGAGCGGTCCGTTAGGTGGTCGTCCGACGCTGCCGATTCTCGGTAACCTGCTGCTTCAGGTCGCGGACGGCACGCTGTCGCTAACCGGTACCGATCTGGAAATGGAAATGGTCGCGCGCGTGTCGCTGATTCAGCCGCACGAAGCGGGCGCCACCACCGTTCCGGCGCGTAAATTCTTTGATATCTGCCGCGGCCTGCCAGAAGGCGCGGAGATCGCCGTGCAGCTTGAGGGCGACCGTATGCTGGTGCGCTCAGGCCGCAGCCGCTTCTCGCTGTCGACCCTGCCTGCCGCCGATTTCCCGAATCTCGACGACTGGCAGAGCGAAGTGGAATTTACCCTGCCGCAGGCGACGATGAAGCGCCTGATTGAAGCCACCCAGTTTTCGATGGCGCACCAGGACGTTCGTTACTACTTAAACGGCATGCTGTTTGAAACCGAAGGTAGCGAACTGCGCACCGTCGCCACCGACGGCCACCGTCTGGCGGTTTGTTCAATGCCGCTGGAAGAGTCGCTGCCGAACCATTCGGTGATCGTCCCGCGTAAAGGGGTGATTGAGCTGATGCGTATGCTTGACGGCGGCGATACGCCGCTGCGCGTGCAGATCGGCAGCAACAATATCCGCGCTCACGTCGGCGATTTTATCTTCACCTCGAAGCTGGTTGATGGCCGTTTCCCGGACTATCGCCGCGTATTGCCGAAAAACCCGGATAAACACCTTGATGCCGGCTGCGACATTCTCAAGCAGGCTTTCGCCCGCGCGGCAATCCTCTCGAACGAGAAATTCCGCGGCGTGCGGCTGTACGTCAGCGAGAACCAGCTGAAAATCACCGCTAACAACCCGGAACAGGAAGAGGCGGAAGAGATCCTTGACGTGACCTACGCCGGAACGGAGATGGAGATTGGCTTCAACGTTAGCTATGTGCTGGATGTGCTCAATGCGCTGAAATGCGAGAATGTGCGCATTCTGCTGACGGATTCCGTATCGAGCGTGCAGATTGAGGATGCGGCTTCACAATCCGCCGCCTATGTTGTTATGCCTATGAGATTGTAGAATCTGCAAAGGGGCTGGTTTACTTGCCATTTCGCCTTCCGGCAGTGCTCGACAAAACGCTATGCGTTTTGGACGTCTGTAAGACGGTCCGAAGGACGAGCGGAGCGAGCAAATGCTCGCGTACTTCGTGTACGCTCCGCTTTCTGCGCGCTGGCGGTAGACGAACTGGCTGCGACACCCACGCCCCTTGAATGATGACGAGTTGATATGTCGCTATCCCGACTCCTGATCAAAGATTTCCGCAATATTGAAAATGCGGATCTCGCTTTATCCCCCAGCTTTAACTTCCTGGTTGGCGCAAACGGCAGCGGCAAAACCAGCGTACTGGAAGCTATCTATACGCTCGGCCACGGTCGGGCGTTTCGTAGTTTGCAAATTGGCCGGGTGATTCGCCACGAGCAGGATTCGTTTGTCCTGCACGGGCGTTTACAGGGCGAAGAGCGGGAAACCGCCATTGGCCTGACCAAAGACAAGCAGGGCGACAGCAAGGTGCGTATCGACGGCACCGATGGCCACAAGGTGGCGGAACTGGCGCACCTGATGCCGATGCAGCTGATCACGCCGGAGGGGTTTACTTTACTCAACGGCGGCCCCAAATACAGAAGAGCGTTCATTGATTGGGGATGCTTTCATAACGAAGCCGGATTCTTCACCGCCTGGAGCAACCTGAAGCGCCTGCTGAAACAGCGCAACGCCGCGCTGCGCCAGGTGAGCCGATATGCGCAACTGCGGCCGTGGGACCTGGAATTAATCCCGTTGGCGGAACAAATCAGCCGCTGGCGTGCCGAATACAGCGCCGCTATTGTCGAAGACATGGCGGATACCTGTCAGCAATTTTTACCGGAATTCACCCTCACCTTCTCTTTCCAGCGCGGCTGGGAAAAAGAAACGGACTACGCCGAGGTGCTGGAGCGGAATTTCGAACGCGACAGAATGTTAACCTACACCGCCCACGGTCCGCATAAAGCGGATTTTCGCATTCGCGCCGATGGGGCGCCGGTGGAAGATACCTTGTCGCGCGGGCAGCTTAAGCTGCTGATGTGCGCCCTACGACTGGCGCAGGGCGAGTTCCTGACCCGCGAAAGCGGGCGGCGCTGCCTGTACCTGATAGATGATTTTGCCTCGGAGCTTGACGATGCCCGGCGCGGGCTGCTTGCCAGCCGCTTAAAAGCCACGCAATCGCAGGTTTTCGTCAGCGCAATCAGCGCTGAACACGTAATGGACATGTCGGACAAAAATTCGAAGATGTTCACCGTGGAAAAGGGTAAAATAACGGATTAACCCAAGATTAAATGAGCGAGAAACGTTGATGTCGAATTCTTATGACTCCTCCAGTATCAAAGTCCTGAAAGGGCTGGATGCGGTGCGTAAGCGCCCGGGTATGTATATCGGCGACACGGATGACGGCACCGGTCTGCACCACATGGTATTCGAGGTTGTGGATAACGCTATCGACGAAGCGCTCGCAGGTTACTGTAAAGACATCGTTGTTACTATCCACAGCGATAACTCCGTCTCCGTACAGGATGACGGTCGCGGCATCCCAACCGGCATTCACCCGGAAGAGGGCGTCTCCGCGGCGGAAGTTATCATGACCGTCCTGCACGCCGGCGGTAAATTCGATGATAACTCCTATAAAGTGTCCGGCGGTCTGCACGGCGTAGGCGTCTCGGTGGTTAACGCCCTGTCGCAGAAGCTGGAGCTGGTTATCCAACGCGATAACAAAGTCCACAAACAAATTTATGAGCACGGCGTGCCGCAGGCGCCGCTGGCGGTAACCGGCGAAACCGAAAGCACCGGTACCATGGTGCGTTTCTGGCCAAGCCTGGAAACCTTCACCAACGTCACTGAATTCGAATACGAAATCCTGGCGAAACGTCTGCGCGAGCTGTCGTTCCTGAACTCCGGGGTCTCTATCCGCCTGCGTGATAAGCGCGACGGTAAAGAAGACCATTTCCACTACGAAGGCGGCATCAAGGCGTTTGTTGAGTATCTCAACAAGAACAAAACGCCGATCCACCCGAATATCTTCTATTTCTCCACCGAAAAAGACGGTATCGGCGTTGAAGTGGCGCTGCAGTGGAACGACGGTTTCCAGGAAAATATCTACTGCTTTACCAACAACATTCCGCAGCGCGACGGCGGTACTCACCTGGCGGGCTTCCGCGCGGCGATGACCCGTACCCTGAACGCCTACATGGATAAAGAAGGCTACAGCAAAAAAG
Organism: Klebsiella sp. 141153; assembly: GCF_032601995.1. NCBI lineage: Bacteria > Pseudomonadati > Pseudomonadota > Gammaproteobacteria > Enterobacterales > Enterobacteriaceae > Klebsiella > Klebsiella sp. 141153. Next base: position 60,605 of record NZ_JAQIRJ010000004.1, read on the forward strand.
CGAAAGTCAGCGCCACCGGCGACGATGCGCGTGAAGGCCTGATTGCCGTGGTTTCCGTGAAGGTGCCGGATCCGAAGTTCTCCTCACAGACCAAAGACAAGCTGGTCTCCTCCGAGGTGAAATCGGCAGTTGAACAGCAGATGAACGAACTGCTGAGCGAATACCTGCTGGAAAACCCGTCCGATGCGAAAATCGTGGTCGGCAAAATTATCGACGCCGCGCGTGCGCGTGAAGCCGCGCGTCGCGCCCGTGAAATGACCCGTCGTAAAGGCGCGCTTGACCTGGCAGGCCTGCCGGGCAAACTGGCGGATTGTCAGGAACGCGACCCGGCGCTGTCTGAACTGTACCTCGTGGAAGGGGACTCCGCGGGCGGCTCTGCGAAACAGGGCCGTAACCGTAAGAACCAGGCTATCCTGCCGCTGAAGGGTAAAATCCTTAACGTCGAGAAAGCCCGCTTCGATAAAATGCTCTCTTCTCAGGAAGTGGCGACGCTGATTACCGCGCTGGGCTGCGGTATCGGCCGCGATGAGTACAACCCGGATAAACTGCGTTATCACAGCATCATCATCATGACCGATGCGGACGTCGACGGCTCGCACATTCGTACCCTGCTGTTGACCTTCTTCTATCGTCAGATGCCGGAAATCGTGGAGCGCGGTCACGTTTACATTGCTCAGCCGCCGCTGTACAAAGTGAAGAAAGGCAAGCAGGAACAGTACATTAAAGACGACGAAGCGATGGATCAGTACCAGATCTCCATCGCGCTCGACGGCGCGACCCTGCACACCAACGCCAGCGCACCGGCCTTAGCCGGCGAGTCGCTGGAAAAACTGGTGGCCGAGTACAACGCGACGCAGAAAATGATTGGCCGCATGGAGCGCCGTTTCCCGAAAGCGATGCTCAAAGAGCTTATCTATCAGCCGACGCTGGCCGAAGCCGATCTGAGCAACGAGCAGACCGTCACCCGCTGGATTAACCAGCTGATTAGCGAGCTGAACGAAAAAGAGCAGCACGGCAGCCAGTGGAAGTTTGATATTCGTGAAAACAGCGAACTGCAGCAGTTCGAGCCGATCGTGCGCGTGCGTACCCACGGCGTCGATACCGACTACCCGTTGGATAACGAGTTCATCACCGGCGCGGAATACCGCCGCATCTGCACCCTCGGCGAGAAGCTGCGCGGGCTTATCGAAGACGACGCGTTTATCGAACGCGGCGAGCGCCGCCAGCCGGTAGCCAGCTTCGAACAGGCGCTCGACTGGCTGGTGAAAGAGTCGCGTCGCGGCCTCTCTATCCAGCGTTATAAAGGTCTGGGCGAGATGAACCCGGATCAGCTGTGGGAAACCACCATGGATCCAGACAGCCGCCGCATGCTTCGCGTCACCGTGAAGGATGCGATTGCCGCCGACCAGCTGTTCACCACCCTGATGGGCGATGCCGTTGAACCGCGTCGCGCCTTTATCGAAGAGAACGCCCTGAAAGCGGCGAACATCGATATCTAAGCCTGTATTTCCCCGGTGACATGATGTCTACCGGGACTACGGTTTTGCTAAACCCGGTACGCGTTGCGCTGCCGGGTTTTTCTTTTGCGGCAAAAGGGGAATCCGCCTGCGCAATCCATCCTCGTTTTCTCCCGCTGCGAGAGCTGTTTTTTGAGCGGAATCGCGTTAGCATGAGTGAAGACTCATCTTACCCGGGGATCCCATGGCTATTAAACTGATTGCAATTGATATGGACGGCACGCTGTTGCTGCCGGACCATACCATTTCTCCGGCGGTGAAAACCGCCATCGCGGCAGCACGCGCCCGCGGCGTTAACGTGGTGCTGACGACCGGCCGCCCGTACGCTGGTGTCCATAGCTACCTGAAAGAGCTGCACATGGAACAGCCGGGCGACTACTGCATCACCTATAACGGCGCGCTGGTTCAGAAAGCCAGCGACGGCAGCACCGTGGCGCAAACGGCGTTAAGCTACGATGATTATCGCTTCCTTGAGCAACTCTCTCGCGAAGTTGGCTCGCACTTCCACGCGCTCGATCGTAATACGCTCTATACCGCGAACCGCGATATCAGCTACTACACGGTGCATGAATCCTACGTGGCGACCATTCCGCTGGTATTCTGCGAAGCAGAAAAGATGGACCGTAATATTCAGCTGCTGAAAGTGATGATGATCGATGAGCCTGCCGTTCTCGATCGGGCTATCGCCCGTATTCCGGCGGAAGTGAAAGAGAAGTATACCGTGCTGAAAAGTGCGCCGTACTTCCTCGAAATCCTCGATAAACGCGTCAATAAAGGCACCGGCGTGAAGTCGCTGGCCGATACGCTGGGCATCAAGCCGGAAGAAATTATGGCGATTGGCGATCAGGAAAATGATATCGCGATGATTGAATTCGCCGGCGTCGGCGTGGCGATGGATAACGCTATCCCGACCGTTAAAGAAGCGGCGAATTTCGTCACCAAATCGAACCTTGAAGATGGCGTTGCCTTCGCCATTGAAAAATACGTTTTAGCCTAAGCGCATTTCGGGCCCGGAAATCTCCGGGCCTCAGACTGCTGACAAAGAAGGAAAAAGCGTGGTTTTTCCTTCTTTGTGGTTATCAGCCGAAAATCAATAAATTGATTTTCCATGTTTTTTGTCTGGTGCAATCTGTAAGTGCAACGGTTGCATGAGGTTTGTCATCAATCTCAGGCCCGGAATTCTCCGGGCCTGTCTTCTCTTTTTTCATGAATAGATGTTAATCCGCATTTAAATCCCTTAATCAGTATCCGGGATTCTATAAGCTACCCGCCCCCTTTTAACAATACGTTAATAACTAACATCATATTTCCTATGAATAAAAATCACTTTTTGATGTTGGTTGCGCTGCCTTTCTCCTCTCTTCAGGTCTGCGCGGCCGCAGAACCAACAACCCAACTTGAACCCGTATACGCCTGGCACGATAGCGAACCGGCGGATCTGCCCGCGCCTGACAATAGTCAGGCCGCGGCGCCGGAATCGACATCGGTATTGCCCTTTTTAGGTGATGAAGCCAGAAAACACGGCTACGTCCTGCCGCTGCCGTTTGGCGTCGGCGTTAACTATATGGATATGCGGCAAAATATTAATGTCGATAGCATTAATTTTACCGGCTTATCGTTAGGTAATTTTTCACTGGATAACGCCTTCCAGATTGGCGTCGGTAATACGCGGGAAAGCAGTAAAACCGAGACCCTTAAGCTGGATGCCTGGCTGCTGCCGTTTATGAACGTCTATGGCCTGGTTGGACATACTAAAGGCCATTCTATCTCGCAAATCGCCGTCGGTCTGAAAGGGCCGAATGGTAAAGTAGTACCTATGCCAGGTATGCAGGATCTTGATTTTCGTCTTGATTTTAAAGGCACTACCTACGGCGTCGGTACCACGCTGGTGGGCGGCGTCGGCAACTGGTTCACGGTATTAGATGCCAACTATACGCAGACGCGTTTTGATATTCTCGACGGCAGCATTGATGCTTTTACCTTTTCGCCGCGTTTGGGCTATCGTTTCAATACGCCGTCGGTAGATGCGCTGCATCTGCCGAACGGGAAGCTGAATGTCTGGGTAGGCAGTATGTATCAGGATGTGCAGCAGGAATTTAAGGGCAGCCTGAACGATCTGTCGATGCCGTCGACGATGCTGCAAAACATGGTCAATCTTGCCAACAAGAACGGCAACGGTCGCTTTGATGTGAAACAGCATCTGCAGTCGCCGTGGAACGTGCTGGTGGGCGCGCAGTATGAGATGACCCGGAACTTTAATATCACTACGGAGTTTGGTTTTGCCGAACGTAACAGCTTCTTTATCGCCGGCGAGTATCGCTTTTGAGCCGACCGTTTAACCCTATCCTGCTGTTGCTAACATGCCTTGTTATTGGGCAGGCGCAGGCGCAGGCGCAGGCGCTCAGCCGCGAAAAAATCGACGGCTGGTTGCAGAGCCTTGGCGCCAGCGACAAGTTTGACGCCAGCAAAGGCATCGACTGGGGCGTCATGCCGGGGCCATTTTATACGCCGGAGCTGGGGCTTGGGCTGGGTACGGCGGTCGTTGGCATGTATCGCCCGGACCCAAGTGACACCATCAGCCAGAACTCCACGCTGACGCTTAGCGGCTACGTTAGCTCCACCGGCGCATTTGGCCTCAGCGTTAAAAACTATGCTTTTTTCGACAACGATTTGTGGCGGGTATTTGTTGAAGGCTCGATGGCCAACACGCCGACATACTACTGGGGACAAGGTTTTCACGCCGGCGACAAAGACAATGAGAAAGAAAAATATACCGCCCAGGTGCTGACCCTGCGCCCGATGGTCTACCGGCAGCTCATCGATAATGTTTATCTGGGAGCGGGGTGGTCGCTGGCGGCGCAAAATGCCGATGAGATGGACCATGACGATCTGCCGAAAATAGAAAACACCCCACAGGGGCCGTCGGTATTCAGCTCCGGCGCCAGTATTGATATCAACTGGGACGATCGCGATTTTGTCCCCAACCCACGCAAGGGCCAGTATGCCGATTTTCGCTATACCCACTATGCGCCGGGACTCGGCAGCGACACGCGATTTGATGAGTTTCGCCTGCACTACAGCCGCTATCAGGCCCTGAGCGATAAAAGCGTGCTGGCCTGGGAAGCGGATGGCACCTTCACCCAGGGCGATGTGCCGTGGAGCATGATGCCGCTACTCGGCAGCGATGAACGTATGCGCGGCTATTACCAGGGGCGCTACCGCGATAAAAACGTGGTCAGCTCTCAGCTTGAATACCGTCGTCAGTTGACGTGGCGACACGGCGTTGTTGCCTGGGTCGGCGCGGGCACCATGGGGCCATCCATTGATTCACTGAATGATGGACGCTGGCTACCTTCGGCGGGCGTCGGCTACCGCTTTGAATTCAAACCTCGCGTTAATATTCGCCTCGACTACGGTATCGGTAAGGGCAGCAGCGGCTTTTACTTCCAGGTCGGCGAAGCGTTCTAACTCTTATTTACCCTCCTTTCCTGCTTTGACGGCGCCATCTGTCGTGGTCACAGGCATTTTTATTTTTATGGTTTGTTCTTTTTGTGATCTAAATTGTAGTACAACACAATCATGTTGTACTACATTGAGCTCATGACGACGACGCCTGACATCACGCTAGTAGTACAAAAGTGAGGCGAAATTCGACAGCGACGGTAAAGTAGAGCAGTACACATAGAGCATAAGGACTCTCCATGACTCTCAATAAAACCGATCGCATCGTGATCACGCTGGGCAAACAGATTGTCAGCGGTAAGTACGTACCGGGTTCGGCGCTACCGGCCGAAGCGGAACTGTGTGAAGAGTTTGAAACTTCGCGCAACATCATCCGCGAAGTGTTTCGCTCGCTAATGGCGAAGCGGCTGATCGAAATGAAGCGTTATCGCGGCGCGTTTGTCGCTCCCAGAAACCAGTGGAACTACCTCGATACTGAGGTTCTGCAGTGGGTACTGGAAAATGATTATGACCCGCGTCTTATCAGCGCGATGAGTGAAGTGCGTAATCTGGTAGAGCCCGCCATTGCACGCTGGGCGGCGGAACGCGCCACCTCAAGCGATCTAGCGGAAATCGAGTCGGCGCTCAATGACATGATCGCCAACAACCAAAACCGGGATGCCTTTAACGAGGCCGATATTCGTTACCACGAAGCGGTGCTGCAGTCAGTACATAACCCGGTTTTGCAGCAGCTTAGCGTGGCGATCAGTTCGCTGCAGCGGGCGGTATTTGAACGGACCTGGATGGGCGATGAAGGCAACATGCCGAAAACCCTCCAGGAACATAAAGCGCTATTTGACGCCATTCGGCATCAGGATAGCGACGCGGCGGAGCAGGCGGCGTTGACGATGATCGCCAGCTCGACACGAAGGCTCAAGGAAATCACATGACGGCTCGCTACATCGCAATAGATTGGGGATCGACGAATTTACGCGCCTGGCTTTATCAGGGCGAAGAATGCCTGGAAAGCAGGCAATCTGAAGCAGGCATAACGCGCCTGAACGGTCGCTCTCCCGCTGCGGTGTTAGCGGAAATTACCCAACACTGGCGCGATGGCGCCACACCGGTGGTGATGGCAGGTATGGTTGGCAGCAACGTGGGCTGGAAAATCGCCCCTTATTTGCCGCTTCCTGCCGCTTTCTCGGACATTGGCCAGCAGTTAACTGCCGTTGGCGACAATATCTGGATAATTCCCGGTCTTTGCGTTTCCCGTGACGATAACCATAACGTCATGCGTGGAGAAGAAACGCAACTGCTGGGCGCACGCGTCTTAGCGCCTTCATCTGTCTACGTGATGCCGGGAACCCACTGCAAGTGGGTACTGGCCGATCGCCTGCAAATTCACGATTTTCGTACCGTTTTGACCGGTGAGTTGCATCATCTGTTGCTTCAGCACTCGCTGGTGGGCGCCGGCTTACCGCCGCAGGAGACGTCCACCGACGCATTCGCGGCCGGTCTGCAGCGCGGTATCAACAACCCCGCCGTCCTGCCGCAGCTGTTTGAAGTTCGCGCTTCGCACGTGCTGGGCGTGCTGCCTCGCGAGCAGGTTAGCGAATTTCTTTCCGGCCTGCTGATTGGCGCTGAAGTTGCCACCCTCAGCGACACGTTCGCCGGGCAGCAGGCTATTAGCCTTGTCGCCGGGTCATCGTTAACGTCCCGCTATCAGCAGGCATTTGCCGCCATTGGCCGCGAAGTCACCGCGGTTGCGGGCGATACGGCATTTCAGACAGGAATAAGGAGCATCGCTTATGCAGTGGCAAACTAACCTTCCGCTTATCGCTATCCTGCGCGGTATTACGCCAGACGAGGCGCTGGCTCACGTTGGCGCCGTTATTGACGCCGGTTTCGACGCGGTCGAAATCCCGTTGAACTCGCCGCAGTGGGAGAAGAGTATTCCGCAGGTCGTCGACGCTTACGGCGAGCAGGCGCTTATCGGTGCGGGCACCGTGCTGCAACCGGAGCAGGTCGACAGGCTGGCGGCCATGGGCTGTCGGCTGATTGTGACGCCAAACATTCAACCGGAAGTGATCCGGCGTGCGGTGGGTTACGGCATGGCCGTGTGCCCAGGCTGCGCCACCGCCAGCGAAGCCTTCAGCGCCTTGGATGCCGGCGCGCAGGCGCTGAAAATTTTCCCGTCATCGGCTTTTGGCCCGGATTACATCAAAGCGTTGAAAGCCGTGCTACCGCCGGAGGTTCCGGTCTTTGCCGTCGGCGGCGTGACGCCGGAAAACCTGGCGCAGTGGATTAATGCCGGCTGTGTGGGGGCAGGGCTGGGTAGCGATCTCTATCGCGCCGGCCAGCCGGTTGAACGTACCGCGCAGCAGGCAGCCGCATTCGTAAAAGCGTATCGAGAGGCAGTGAAATGAAAATAACCAACATCACCACGTACCGTTTACCCCCACGCTGGATGTTCCTGAAAATTGAAACCGATGAAGGCATTGTCGGCTGGGGCGAACCGGTGATTGAAGGGCGCGCCCGCACGGTAGAGGCGGCCGTTCATGAATTTGGCGACTATCTGATTGGCCAGGATCCGGCGCGGATTAATGACCTGTGGCAGGTGATGTACCGCGGCGGCTTTTACCGCGGCGGCCCGATTATGATGAGCGCCATCGCCGGTATTGACCAGGCATTATGGGATATTAAAGGTAAGGTCCTGAATGCCCCGGTCTGGCAACTGATGGGCGGGCTGGTGCGCGACAAAATTAAAGCCTACAGCTGGGTGGGCGGCGACCGCCCCGCCGAAGTGATTGACGGGATTAAGAAACTGCGCGGCATTGGTTTCGACACCTTTAAATTAAACGGCTGCGAAGAGATGGGGCTCATCGATAATTCCCGCGCGGTTGATGCGGCGGTGAATACCGTGGCGCAAATCCGCGAAGCGTTTGGCAATGAAATTGAGTTTGGTCTCGATTTTCATGGCCGCGTTAGCGCGCCGATGGCTAAGGTATTAATTAAAGAGCTGGAGCCATATCGCCCATTATTTATTGAAGAACCGGTATTAGCCGAGCAGGCGGAATATTATCCACGGCTGGCGGCGCAAACGCATATTCCAATTGCCGCCGGCGAACGTATGTTCTCGCGCTTTGAATTTAAACGGGTACTGGAAGCGGGCGGGGTGGCTATTTTACAGCCCGATTTGTCGCACGCAGGCGGTATTACCGAATGCTATAAAATTGCCGGAATGGCGGAAGCCTATGACGTTGGGCTGGCGCCGCACTGCCCGCTGGGGCCGATCGCGCTGGCCGCTTGTCTGCACGTCGATTTCGTTTCACATAACGCGGTCTTCCAGGAGCAGAGTATGGGGATCCACTACAACAAAGGTGCAGAACTGCTTGATTTTGTGAAAAATAAAGAAGATTTCAATATGGAAGGCGGCTTCTTTAAACCTCTGATGAAGCCGGGGCTGGGCGTAGAAATTGATGAGGCCCGCGTGATTGAGTTGAGTAAAAATGCGCCGGACTGGCGAAATCCGTTGTGGCGGTATGAGGATGGCTCTGTCGCCGAATGGTAAATGCTCTTCATATTTCACGCCACAGGTGCGTTGGCTGCGATTGCGCACCCCAGTCACTTACTAATGTAAGCTCCTGGGGATTTGCAATCTTGCCGCCTTCCTGCGACGTGAACTATTTAGAGCATTCGTAAGTAAAAAATAAAAAACAAAAACACCCTCTGTAAATTACCGGGCATGGTGAGCGGCTTCGCTATGCCCAAAATCTGGAGACAGATTGCGATGGATATTTCAGTTACCGCTGTAAAAACCGGGCGTCGCCGTTATCTGACGCTCATCATGATCTTTATTACCGTGGTTATTTGTTATGTTGACCGCGCCAACCTCGCCGTCGCCTCGGCGCATATTCAGGAGGAGTTTGGTATTAGCAAAGCGGAAATGGGCTACGTATTTTCCGCCTTTGCCTGGCTGTATACCCTCTGTCAGATCCCTGGCGGTTGGTTCCTTGACCGCGTGGGATCCAGACTCACCTACTTTATCGCTATATTTGGCTGGTCGGTGGCGACGTTGCTACAAGGTTTCGCCACCGGCTTAATGTCGCTGATTGGTTTACGCGCCATTACCGGCATCTTCGAAGCGCCAGCCTTCCCGACCAATAACCGCATGGTGACCAGTTGGTTCCCGGAGCACGAACGCGCCTCCGCCGTCGGGTTTTATACCTCGGGGCAATTTGTGGGCCTGGCCTTCCTCACGCCGCTACTGATCTGGATCCAGGAGCTATTAAGCTGGCATTGGGTATTTATCGTTACCGGCGGTATCGGCATTATCTGGTCGTTAATCTGGTTTAAGGTTTATCAACCACCGCGCCTGACTAAAAGCATCAGCAAAGCCGAACTCGACTATATCCGCGACGGCGGCGGCCTGGTGGATGGCGATGCGCCGCTGAAGAAAGAGGCGCGGCAACCGTTATCGAAAGCGGACTGGAAGCTGGTCTTTCACCGTAAGCTGGTTGGCGTTTACCTTGGGCAGTTCGCGGTTACCTCGACGCTGTGGTTCTTCCTGACCTGGTTCCCGAACTACTTAACCCAGGAAAAAGGCATTACCGCGCTGAAGGCCGGCTTTATGACCACGGTGCCCTTCCTCGCCGCGTTTTTTGGCGTCCTGCTCTCCGGCTGGCTGGCGGATAAGCTGGTGAAAAAAGGCTACTCGCTGGGCGTGGCGCGCAAAACGCCGATTATCTGCGGGCTGCTGATCTCCACCTGCATCATGGGGGCGAACTATACCAACGACCCCGTTTGGATCATGGCGTTGATGGCGCTGGCATTCTTCGGCAACGGTTTTGCATCTATCACCTGGTCGCTGGTCTCCTCCCTGGCGCCGATGCGCCTGATCGGCCTGACTGGTGGGGTCTTTAACTTTGTTGGCGGGCTGGGCGGCATCACCGTCCCGCTGGTGATTGGCTATCTGGCGCAGGATTACGGCTTTGGCCCGGCGCTGGTTTATATCTCCGTGGTGGCGCTGATAGGCGCGCTGTCTTATATCCTGCTGGTCGGCGATGTGAAACGTGTAGGCTAAATTTTGGCGATACGCTACCCTGATGCGTAAGTCTCGCATCAGGGTATCGTCATGAAACAAGTCACTTTTGCTCCCCGTCACCATCAGCTTACCAATATCAATACCTGGACCCCGGACAGCCAGTGGCTGGTTTTCGACGTGCGCCCGTCGGGGGCCTCTTTCACCGGCGAGACCATTGAACGGGTGAATATCCATAGCGGCGCCGTTGAAACGCTGTATCGCGCCGCTGACGGCGCCTGCGTTGGCGTGGTCACCGTGCACCCGACGCAAGATAAATACGTTTTTATTCACGGTCCGGAACACCCGGACGCCAACTGGCATTACGATTTTCATCACCGTCGCGGGGTGGTTAACTGGCAGGGCGAAACCCGCAATCTGGATGCGCTGGATATTACCGCGCCTTATACTCCCGGCGCGCTGCGCGGCGGCAGCCATGTTCATGTCTTCAGCCCTGACGGCCAGTTCGTTAGCTTCACCTATAACGACCACGTACTTCACGAATACGATCCGGCGCTGGATCTGCGCAACGTTGGCGTAGCCGCGCCCTATGGCCCGGTGAGCCCGCAGGGCGCCCATCCCCGCGAATATGCCGGCAGCCACTGGTGCGTGCTGGTAAGCCGTACCACGGCGAACCCAGGACCCGGCAGCGATGAGATCAATCGCGCTTATGAAGAGGGGTGGGTCGGCAATCATGCACTAGCCTTTATCGGCGATACGCTGGCGGAAAACGGCGACAAAGTGCCTGAACTGTTTATTGTGACGCTGCCCCGGGATGAGGCAGGGTGGAAGCGGCAGGGCGATGCGCCGCTGGCCGGAAGTGCAACGACGATGCCCGCGCCGCCGGCAGGCGTCAGCCAGCGTCGTTTGACCTTTACCCACCAGCGCCGCTATCCGGGGCTGGTGAATGTGCCGCGCCATTGGGTACGCGCCAATCCGCAGGCCACCGAGATTGCCTTTCTGATGCGTGATGATGCAGGCATTGTACAGCTGTGGCTTATCCCGCCTGCGGGCGGCGAGCCGCGCCAGCTGACACATACTGCTACGGGGATTCAGTCGGCGTTTAACTGGCATCCATCGGGCGCGTGGCTGGGATGCGTGGTGGAAAACAAAATCGCGCTCTGCGATGCCCGCAGCGGCGCGGTAAGTTATTTGACGACCGATCGCGAAAATCCGCCGTCCGCGGATGCCGTCGTATTTTCGCCGGATGGCAAATACCTGGCGTGGATGGAAGACGTCGACGGTTATCGCCAGTTGTGGATAACCGAAACGCAGCGCTAGCTTAGCGCGAAGGCATTGGCGCTGGCGGGATAACGGAGTTGGTCGCCAGCGTCTCCTGCTCGCTTTTCTCGACGCGCGATTTTACCGAGCTGTCGGTGCGGAACATATCCCACGGCAGCAGTAGCGTGTCCATGACCGCGGTGAACGGCATATCGAGGGCCACCAGCGATTTCACGCCCCAGTTGGTGTCGTCGTCGCCCAGCGTATGGGCGCTGGAGCGCGTGCCTGGGTAGGTTCCTTCCTTGCCGCCGGTATGCGACATTACGCTGGAGCAACCGCCCACACTAATCATCCCGCTGAACAGGACCAGCTTTAACAATCCGCTTTTCATCACTCTTCCGTCATTTTATCGGGGTTACTTCGGTTATAACGAGCCGTCCCGTGAATGCCTAGCGTTATTGCACTGCACTGTGGCGAGTATCGCACTTTGCCTTTTGTGCTTTGCAACCAGTCTAAGCATTCGCCAGCAAACTGCAAAAAAATTTGGCCGAAAAGGCCTTGAAAAGCGTCGGGGCACACCCATTTTAGTAGTGTCGCCCAATGAGGATACGCCTGAGGGGTATTCCGGGTCATAACGGCTTGTCCATGATGGAAAGCCATTGAATTCTCGCTGATTTCAGGAGCTATTTACTATGCGTAATTTCGATCTCTCCCCGCTTTATCGTTCTGCTATTGGTTTCGACCGTCTGTTCAACCTGTTAGAAAATAATCAAAGCCAGGGCAACGGCGGCTACCCTCCGTATAACGTTGAATTAGTAGATGAAAACAATTACCGCATCGCGATTGCCGTCGCCGGTTTTGCGGAAAGCGAATTAGAGATAACCGCGCAAGACAATCTTCTGGTGGTGAAAGGCTCCCATGCCGCCGAGCAGAAAGAGCGCACCTACCTGTACCAGGGGATCGCGGAGCGCAACTTCGAGCGTAAATTCCAGCTCGCCGATAACATTCATATTCGCGGCGCTAACCTGGTCAACGGCCTGTTGTATATCGATCTGGAACGCGTGATTCCGGAAGCGAACAAACCGCGCCGTATCGAAATTAACTAATTGCCCGCTTCAAGCCGCGCGGCGGCCTGAATAAACAACTTGCTCGCCGTCAGGGAGCAGATGCGAATTCGCTTAATTCGCAGGTACCAACTCGCTTCTCAGAAGGAGAAAACACTATGCGTAACTACGATTTATCCCCACTGCTGCGTCAATGGATCGGTTTTGACAAACTGGCTAACGCCCTGCAAACCGCCGGTGAAAGCCAAACCTTCCCGCCCTATAACATCGAAAAAAGCGACGATAACCATTACCGCATTACCCTCGCGGTAGCCGGGTTCCGTCAGGAAGATTTGGATATTCAGCTGGAAGGTACGCGTCTGACCGTTAAAGGCACGCCGCAGGCGGCTGAAAAAGAGACCAAATGGCTGCATCAGGGGCTGGTGAATCAGGCCTTTAGCCTGAGTTTCACCCTCGCGGATAATATGGAAGTCTCTGGCGCCACCTTCACCAACGGCTTGTTACATATCGACTTAACCCGCCACGAGCCGGAAGTCGCCGCCCCGCAGCGTATCGCCATTAGCGAGCGCCCGGCGCTGAATAGTTAATTAAGCAACATCGCTTTCAAGCCCCGATAACTCGGGGCTTTTTTGTGCGTGAAAGCGCATTAAATCACCTTGCTGCAACAGATGTTTCAGTTTAAAAACGAATGCTTGCCATATAAGCTTACTAAAACAAGGGATATGTTATGAATGAACGGCAGTCACTTGAAGTGAGGGGAGCGGCCACCCGTTCCAGTGATGCTGTTAACAGCTATTATGATAAATGAAGCAAGGAGCGATATGTACTACCGGAATGAAGTTCAGGGATATTTTAAAAATAATAGAATCTTAGCTTTGAAATTTGATAGGGCTCTGTCCAGTGTCAGAGTGGGGGTGTCAAATCAGATTGAAATGATAGGTTCAGGAGCTAAAAGAGCGTTGTATTATTCCTCATGCTTTACCAGTGAATATCAGGATGTCTGCAAGCAACAAAAGCAAGAGGATATAAGATTTACAATAGGTCTTGGTCGTGTTATTGAAGGGGATAGTGTGGTTTTTGAAATGGTTAAGGTTTATTTTGATGAGATTTTTAAGTCCAAAACGACACAGCAATTAGAAAAAATAAAAAAAATCCTCATGACTGTAAATATTCACATAGCAGCAAGCACCTTGACACAACAGGGCTTTTCTCTGGGGGTGGCATCGGCTGTCGCAGTAAGTACAAATGTAAGCTTTAGCATGAGTGCATTAACCGGTCGGGCTGCTGGTATAGCTGTTGGGATTGCTGGAGTATATGGCATTGTACAAAAAGCTGCTGAGAGTGCTAATCAACTGCGCTCGCTTCATCCATGGTATTATTTTGCATTATATTCAAAGGGGCTGGAAATGATGTATTTCCTTGTCTCATCTATATTTGAAAAGGCCGGTGCATTTAGAGTGCATCAAATCTCTGATGATGATATTGCTGATATTATTAAACGAATGATTAGGTAGATGATATGGGGTTTGTGAAGTCACTTTTGAAACGGTTTTTTAAAACGTTAATATCAGCTTATGTTCCAGCTTTGTTGGTTGTTATATTCGCCGTTGTGTTTTTCAGATTTTTCCCTGAAGGTCCTGTTTGGCCTGTGGGGGTATTTGTTATTTTTATTATTTATGTCTTTGCCCGCTATGTTAAGTAGGATGTATTTTAATGATGAGGAGCTTCAATAACGATCGATTCAAAATCCGCAGGCCCCTCGAGTCTTCTACGCAAAGCGCACCTTGCAGCGGCGTCCCTACTGCGCCTGTCGAGTAAAAAGTGCTGCAAAAAAGAAAAATGCTCCCGAGTAGCGGAGCTACTCCGCAATTATTGTGCGCCATGCGGCATACAACCCACCTGGCAGCAGTCATAATCCCTGTTAATGATAATGTTATTCACAGGGAAAATAGTATGAGTGATATAGCATTGACCGTCAGCGTGTTGGCGCTGGTTGCGGTGGTGGGATTGTGGATCGGCAATGTCAAAATCCGCGGCGTTGGCTTTGGTATCGGCGGCGTGCTGTTTGGCGGCATTATCGTGGGTCATTTCGTGGATCAGGCAGGGATTACGCTGAGCAGCCCGATGCTGCATTTTATCCAGGAATTTGGCCTTATTCTCTTCGTTTATACCATCGGTATTCAGGTCGGTCCGGGCTTTTTTGCCTCGTTACGCGTCTCCGGCCTTAAGCTCAATCTGTTCGCGATCCTTATCGTCGTACTTGGCGGACTGGTGACTGCGATCCTGCATAAACTGTTCAATATTCCGCTTCCGGTCGTTCTCGGCATCTTCTCTGGGGCGGTCACTAACACCCCCGCGCTTGGCGCCGGGCAGCAAATCCTGCGCGATCTTGGCCTGCCGTTTGATGTCGTCGATCAGATGGGGATGAGTTACGCGATGGCCTACCCGTTTGGTATCTGCGGCATTTTGCTGACCATGTGGCTGGTGCGGCTGTTCTTTCGCATCAATGTGGAAAAAGAGGCGCAGCAGTTTGATGAGAGCAGCGGTAACGGCCATGCTCATCTGCATACCATTAACGTGCGGGTGGAGAACCCGAACCTGAATAATATGGCGATTCAGGACGTGCCAATGCTCAACAGCGACAAAATAATCTGCTCGCGGTTGAAGCGCGATGAGCTATTGATGGTGCCGGCGCCGGCTACGCTTATCCAGCATGGCGACCTGCTGCACCTGGTCGGGCGGCCGGAAGATTTACATAACGCGCAGTTGGTGATTGGTAAAGAAGTGGCGACTTCGCTCTCAACGCGCGGTACCGATCTCAAAGTGGAACGCGTGGTGGTCACTAACGAGAAGGTATTAGGGAGGAAAATCCGCGATCTGCACTTTAAACAACGCTATGACGTCGTGATCTCGCGGCTTAATCGCGCCGGGGTGGAGCTGGTGGCCAGCAGCCATGCCAGCCTGCAGTTTGGCGACATTCTTAACCTGGTTGGGCGGCCTCAGGCCATTGACGCGGTGGCCAATGAACTCGGCAACGCGCAGCAAAAGCTGCAGCAGGTGCAGATGCTACCGGTGTTTATCGGCATTGGTCTCGGGGTGCTGCTGGGGTCTATTCCGCTGTTTATTCCCGGTTTCCCGGCGGCGTTGAAACTGGGGCTAGCCGGCGGGCCGCTGATTATGGCGCTCATCCTCGGGCGTATCGGCAGCATCGGTAAGCTGTACTGGTTTATGCCGCCGAGCGCCAACCTGGCGCTGCGCGAACTCGGTATCGTGCTGTTTCTGGCGGTGGTGGGGCTGAAATCCGGCGGCGATTTTGTCGATACCCTGCTCCACGGCGAGGGGCTCAGCTGGATAGCCTACGGTATTTTCATCACCGCTATCCCGCTGCTGACGGTGGGCATACTGGCGCGGATGCTGGCGAAGATGAACTATCTGACCCTCTGCGGCATGCTGGCTGGCTCAATGACCGACCCGCCGGCGCTGGCCTTCGCCAACAACCTGCACGCCACCAGCGGCGCGGCGGCGCTCTCCTACGCCACGGTTTATCCGCTGGTGATGTTCCTGCGGATAATCACCCCTCAACTACTGGCCGTGCTGTTCTGGGGGCTGAGTTAGCGGGCTCTGTGCCTGGACCCGGCGCAGGTGGTAATCCACCTGATACTCGCTGGCGTTGCGGAACATCACGGAATAGTTAAGAAACTCGCCGCTATCGCTGTAGGAAAGCGAGGTAATGCGCAGCAGCGGCGTCTGCTCCGGCACGTTCATTGAGCGTGCCAGCTGTTTATCCGCCAGTACCGGGGTGAGGGTTTCATAGTTGCCGCTGATGGTGATACCGCACTCTTTCTCGATATAGTCGAACTTCGACCCCTCCAGATGACCCAACGACAGATGGCGGAACAGTTTAACCGGCATATAACTGTCCTCCAGCATTAGCGGTTTACCATCGACGTAGCGCACCCGGCGTGAGAAATAGATCCGTTCATCAATTTTAATTCGCAGCTGACTGGCGATAGCCGGCGGCGCGGGCATCACTTCGAATATCAACACCTGACTCACCACTTCTTTACCCTGCTGGCGCAGAACTTCCGCCAGCCCGGTCAGGTTGCTGGTCTCATGGTGTACATCTTTGCGCGCGACATAGGTGCCGGAGCCGTGGCGGCGCACCACTAATCCACTTTCCACCAGCAGATCAATGGCTTTGCGAATCGTCATGCGCGCCACGCCGAACTCCTGCGCCAGTTTTTTCTCGCCCGGTAACGGGCTGCCAATGTTGAAATCGGAAGAGTTGAGCCGTAAACGCAGTTTGTCAGCAATAGATTTGTAGATCACCAGTAGACCTCTATTCGTCATTGATGAATCAGCGATAGCCAGCTGACGTGAATTATAAAATTATAAAAAACAATAAATTAATAACTATAAGTGACATTGATTTCGTCACCTCAATTCATCGTGTCTATGTTTTACGCAAAAAGTAGACAACATTGACCGAATTAAAACCATGAATGCGATCACGAATCGC
Organism: Klebsiella sp. 141153; assembly: GCF_032601995.1. Classification (NCBI taxonomy): domain Bacteria; kingdom Pseudomonadati; phylum Pseudomonadota; class Gammaproteobacteria; order Enterobacterales; family Enterobacteriaceae; genus Klebsiella; species Klebsiella sp. 141153. Next base: position 77,447 of record NZ_JAQIRJ010000004.1, read on the forward strand.
AGCGGCGCAGCATGTTGCCGACGGGGCGAATTCCTATGCTCGAAGCAGGCCGGTAAAGAACAAAAAAAGGCCACTTACCCTACGAGTTGTTACATGAGGATTTTCAAATGCTCAGTCAAATACAACGCTTTGGCGGCGCCATGTTTACCCCGGTTTTGCTGTTCCCATTCGCCGGGATTGTGGTGGGTATCGCCATTATGCTGCGTAATCCGATGTTTGTCGGCGAAGCGCTCACCGCACCCGATAGCCTGTTCGCGCAAATTGTTCACATCATTGAAGAGGGCGGCTGGACCGTCTTTCGTAATATGCCGCTGATTTTCGCCGTCGGCCTGCCGATTGGCCTGGCGAAGCAGGCCCAGGGCCGGGCCTGCCTGGCGGTACTGGTCAGTTTTCTTACCTGGAACTACTTCATCAACGCCATGGGGATGACCTGGGGCCACTTCTTCGGCGTTGATTTCACCCTGGATCCCACGGCGGGAAGCGGCCTGACGATGATTGCCGGGATTAAAACCCTGGATACCAGCATTATCGGGGCCATTGTGATCTCCGGCATCGTCACCGCGCTGCACAATCGTTACTTCGATAAACCGCTGCCGGTGTTCCTCGGTATTTTTCAGGGATCGTCGTTCGTGGTGATAATTGCTTTTCTCGCGATGATCCCTTGTGCCTGGCTTACGCTGCTCGGCTGGCCGAAGGTACAGATGGGGATTGAGTCGCTACAGGCTTTCCTGCGCTCAGCCGGCGCGCTCGGGGTGTGGGTTTACATCTTTCTTGAGCGCATTTTGATCCCGACCGGCCTTCATCACTTTGTCTATGGGCCATTTATCTTTGGTCCGGCGGTAGTGGAAGGCGGCATCCAGGTCTACTGGGCGCAGCATCTGCAGGAATTTAGCCAGAGCGTTGAACCGTTGAAAGCGCTGTTCCCTGAGGGCGGTTTTGCGCTGCATGGCAATTCGAAAGTCTTTGGTTCGGTGGGTATTGCGCTGGCGCTTTACTTCACCGCCGCGCCGCAAAACCGGGTGAAGGTCGCCGGTTTGCTGATCCCCGCCACCCTGACCGCGGTGCTGGTGGGCATTACCGAGCCACTCGAGTTTACCTTCTTGTTTATCTCGCCGCTGCTATTTGCCGTGCATGCGCTGCTGGCGGCCACCATGGCGACGGTGATGTATATCTGCGGCGTCGTGGGGAACTTCGGCGGCGGCCTGCTCGATCAGTTCCTGCCGCAAAACTGGATCCCGATGTTCCATCACCACGCGTCGATGATGTTTATCCAGATAGGCATCGGCCTCTGCTTTACCGGCATCTACTTCGTCATCTTCCGCACCCTGATCCTACGCCTGAACCTGAAAACGCCGGGTCGCGAAGACAGTGAAATCAAGCTTTACAGCAAAGCGGATTATCAGGAGGCGCGCGGTAAAACCAGCGTGGCGGCAGCTGCGGAAAACAAGCTGGGCCAGGCCGCCGGCTTCCTGCAGGCGCTGGGCGGGGCCGGCAATATTGAAAGCATCAATAACTGCGCCACCCGACTGCGTATCGCGCTGGTGGATATGGCGAAAACGCAAAGCGACGAGGTGTTTAAAGCGCTCGGCGCTCACGGCGTGGTCCGCCGCGGCAACGGCATTCAGGTCATTGTTGGTCTGCATGTCCCGCAGGTTCGCGACCAGCTGGAAACCTTAATGAAAGATTCTTTATCGACCGAACACACCACCATGACGGAGGCAGTATCATGAAAAAATTCTCAGTTGTTATCGCAGGCGGCGGCAGCACCTTTACCCCTGGCATCGTTTTAATGCTGTTGGCAAACCGCGATCGTTTCCCGCTGCGGGCGCTAAAATTTTATGACAACGACGGCGCGCGTCAGGAGACTATCGCCGAAGCCTGTAAAATTATCCTCAAAGAACAGGCGCCAGAGATTGAGTTCAGCTACACCACCGACCCGCAGGCCGCCTTTAGCGATGTCGACTTCGTGATGGCGCACATCCGCGTCGGCAAATACCCGATGCGCGAGCAAGATGAAAAAATACCGCTGCGCCACGGCGTGTTGGGTCAGGAAACCTGCGGACCGGGCGGGATTGCCTATGGTATGCGCTCTATCGGCGGCGTGCTGGAGTTGGTGGATTATATGGAGAAATATTCGCCAAACGCCTGGATGCTCAACTACTCCAACCCGGCGGCGATAGTGGCTGAAGCCACCCGTCGCCTGCGGCCTAATGCTAAAATTCTCAATATTTGCGATATGCCGATCGGCATTGAAGGGCGGATGGCGCAAATCGTCGGGCTGAAAGACCGCAAACAGATGCGCGTGCGTTACTACGGCCTTAATCACTTCGGCTGGTGGACCTCGATTGAAGATCTCGACGGCAACGATTTGATGCCGAAACTGCGCGAGTATGTGGCGAAATACGGCTATGTACCGCCATCAAATGACCCGCACACCGAAGCCAGCTGGAACGATACGTTTGCCAAAGCGAAAGATGTACAGGCGCTGGATCCGCAAACGATGCCAAACACTTACCTGAAATATTATCTGTTCCCGGATTACGTGGTCGCGCACTCCAACCCGGAACGTACCCGCGCGAATGAGGTAATGGATCATCGGGAGAAAAACGTCTTTAGCGCCTGCCGGGCGATTATTGCCGCCGGTAAATCTTCCGCGGGCGATCTGGAGATCGACGAACACGCGTCGTATATCGTCGATTTAGCGACGGCTATCGCCTTTAACACTCAGGAAAGAATGTTGTTGATTGTGCCGAACAATGGCGCAATCCATAACTTTGATGCCGACGCGATGGTAGAGATCCCTTGTCTGGTCGGTCATAACGGACCGGAGCCGTTGACGGTGGGCGATATTCCGCATTTCCAGAAAGGGATGATGAGCCAGCAGGTGGCGGTGGAAAAACTGGTGGTGGATGCGTGGGAGCAGCGTTCATATCACAAGCTGTGGCAGGCGATTACGCTATCGAAAACCGTACCGAGCGCCTCGGTGGCGAAAGCGATCCTCGATGACCTGATTGCCGCCAATAAAGCGTACTGGCCTGAGCTGCATTAACCCTCGCTTTACCGGCATTCATCGGGTGCCGGTTCTTCTCTCCTGTTCGTGATTTAGGCTATGCTGTGGCCTGCTTGCGTGACGAACAAGGACTGCTGATGAAAATTTCCCGCATTGGCGAAGCGCCGGATTACCGCTTTTCGCTGGCCAATGAACGCACCTTTCTGGCGTGGATCCGTACGGCGCTCGGCTTTCTCGCCGCGGGCGTCGGGCTCGATCAGCTGGCGCCGGATTTTGCCACTCCGCTTATTCGCGAAGTGCTGGCGCTGCTGCTGTGCCTGTTTGCCGGCGGGCTGGCGGTGTATGGCTATCTGCGCTGGTTGAGTAACGAAAAGGCGATGCGCCTGAAGCAGGATCTCCCCTATACCCGTACGCTGCTGGTTATTAGCGTCCTGCTGCTGGCGGTCGTGGCGGCGGTGATGCTGCTGGTGCTGTATGGCGGATAAACGCCGGGCGCGGCGGGAGAACGATCCCGGTTTACAGCCGGAGCGCACCTCGCTGGCGTGGTTCCGTACTCTGCTTGGCTACGGGGCGCTGATGGCGCTGGCGATTAAGCACAACTGGCATAGCGCCGGGCTGGCGTTCTGGATATCGATTGGCGTACTGGCTGTGGTGGCGATCGTTCTCTGGCGCTACACCCGCAGCCGCCATTTAATGGATGTTGCCGAGAGCGATTTTTTGCAGCCGGGAGCAGTTCGTGACAAATTTTTGATCTCCCTCGCAGTGCTTTCGCTGTCATTATTGTTTGCTGTAACGCATCTACGGCAGATCATTTTATTTCTTAAGGATGTGACATGACAGGATGTCGGACAGAATGCCACTCCCTCGCTCACAACGAACCGGCAGTACAGGAGGTGAAAGTTTATCGCCACCATTGCCAGCAACCGCAGCAGCTATATCGGGAGCTACGCGCGCAGGGCGTGCGCGCCGTTCGTTTTATTCCGCAGCTCAGAGCGGAAGATGCCAATGCATGGGGAAACTTCCTTTGCGCCATTTTCCATATCTGGGCGCGGGAAGATATTGGCCGCATAACGATTACGTTGTTTGAGGAAACCCTGCGTATCTGGTGCGGCGAACCGCTGCGCGAACAGCGGCAGGTGGCCGCCAATAGCGCCTGTTTTGTCTGTGCATGGCGGAGGCTGTGCGCGGGCGACGACGACCCGCTCTGTGAAGGCTACCGCCAGTTCTATGTCGCCAGCGCCCCCTGTATGCGGGTTATGCGCGATCTGCGTAAACAGCAGCGGTCACCGGGCGAACTGATGCCGCTGCTGCGAGCGATTTAACGTCCCTTCGCCAGATACTGCGCCATCTCTTCTTCCGGCACCATACCGCCGCCGGTCGCCCATACCAGGTGGGTGGCCTGACGTAGCTGTTCGTCGCTCAGTCCTTGTAGCTGATGGTACGCTTTACTGGCGCAGACGCGCTGCGGCCCTGCCATCCCGGCCAGCGCGGACGGCTCAAGGCGAATGTTTTCCGCCGTTGCCAGCCAGCCCAGCATGTCGTACATCGTTTGATCGTCAAGGGTATACAGGCCGTCGAGCAGGCGCTCCATCGCCCGGCCAACGAAGCCGGAAGCGCGGCCGACCGCCAGACCATCGGCGGCGGTCAGGTTATCAATCCCTAAATCCTGCACCGCAATCTGGTCATGGAGCCCGGTGTAAATGCCGAGCAGCATACAGGGCGAATGGGTCGGTTCGGCGAACAGACAGTGAACGTGGTCGCCAAACGCCAGTTTCATGCCGAATGCGACGCCCCCGGGGCCGCCGCCAACGCCGCATGGCAGATAGACGAACAGCGGGTGATCGGCATCGACCACGCGTCCTGCTTGGGCAAACTGCGCTTTCAGGCGTTCGCCGGCCACGGCATAGCCGAGGAACAGCGTGCGCGAGTTTTCATCGTCGATGAAGAAACAGTTCGGGTCGGATTCCGCCGCCTTGCGCCCCTGTTCGACCGCCACGCCGTAATCTTCTTCATACTCAACGACCGTTACGCCGTGGCTGCGCAGTTTGGCCTTTTTCCATGCGCGGGCATCCGCCGACATATGCACCGTGACCTTAAAACCGATGCGCGCGCTCATGATGCCGATCGACATACCGAGGTTGCCGGTAGAACCGACGGCGATGCTGTACTGGCTGAAGAACTGTTTGAATTCCGGCGTCAGCAATTTGCGATAATCATCTGCGATGGTGAGCAGCCCGGCTTCCAGCGCCAGCTTTTCCGCATGGGTCAGCACTTCATAAATGCCGCCGCGCGCCTTAATGGAACCCGAAATCGGCAGGTGGCTATCTTTTTTCAGTAACAGATCGCCATTAATCGGCTGATTGAATTGTTGCTCGAGGCGGCGTTTCATTGCCGGAATGGCAACCACTTCTGATTCGATAATCCCGCCGGTGGCGGCCGTTTCCGGAAAGGCTTCCGCCAGATACGGCGCGAAGCGCTGCAGGCGTTCGTGAGCGTCTTTTACATCTGCGGCGGTCAGGCCGACATAGGGCAAACCTTGCGCCAGCGTCGTCGTCGCCGGGTTAAACCAGGTGGTTTCTTTCAGCGCGATCAGCTCCTGCACAAGCGGGAAGGTCGCGGTTAATTGGGTCAGGTCAGCGTTTTTCATATTACGTCTCGTTCGCTTAGATGATGAAAGAAAGCAGGAAGGTGGCGGCGAGTGCAAGTAAAGAAGCGATAAATGTCGCCGTCGTATAATACTTGAACGTTTCGCTGAGGCTTGCGCCACAGTATTGTTTCACCAGCCAGAACAGGGAATCCGTTACGATCGTGCAGCCAATGGCGCCGGAACCGATGGCAATAGCGATGATCTCCGGACTTACGCCGGGATACAGCGGCAGCATCGGGGCGACGATAGCGGTGGCGCCCATCATGGCCACGGTAGCGGAACCGACGGCGGCGTGAAGGATCAGCGCCACCAGCCAGGCCAGCAGAATCGGATGCATATGCAGATTCGAGAGGATCACCGCCAGGCTATCGGCCAGGCCGCTGGATTTCAAAATCGCGTTGAACGCGCCGCCCGCGCCAATAATCAGCAGAATATTAGCAATCGATCCGAAGCCGTTTTCAGTATGAGTTAGCAGGATGCCCATCCCCATCTGGCGACGAATACCGAGAATGTAATAAGCGACAAAAACGGCAATAAACATCGCGGTGATCGGGTTGCCGATAAATTCCAGCAACATATACAGCGTGCCGCCTTTAGCCATGTTCAATTCAGCGACGGTTTTCACCAGCATCAGCCCAATCGGTAGCAGCACGGTAAATAGCGTAGCGCCGAGCGAGGGCAGCGTCGATTCTTCGCGTACTTCAAGGTTAGAAAACTCGGTCGGCACCGGTTTAAACGGCAGGCGGTTGCCGAGCAGCTTGAGGAACAATGGGCCGCCAACCAGCGAGGCAATCAGGCCCACCAGCAGGCCATAGACGATGACCGTACCGATATCTGCGCCGAGTTTATTCGCCACGAACAGCGCGGCCGGATGCGGCGGCACCACGCAATGCACCGCCATCAGCGCGGTACACAGGGGGATGGCCAGCTTCAGCAGCGAGGTATTGGTTTTTTTGGCAATGGAGAACGCCAGCGGGATTAGCAGCACCACGCCGACTTCAACAAACAGCGTAATACCGCAGATCAGGCCAACCAGCACCATAATTACGTCCGCCGACAACCAGCGACAGCGCTGTAGCGCCAGGCCGATGCGTTCCGCCGCGCCGGAGACTTCCATCATCTTCCCGAGGATGGTACCGAGACCGATCACCGCCGCCAGGAAGCCAAGCGTACCGCCAATACCGCTCTCAATGGCGTTGACCATATCCAGCGGCCCCATGCCCATCATCGCGCCGACGAAAAAGCTCGCCAGCAGGAGCGCCAGAAACGGATGAAACTTCAGTTTGACGATCGTTAAAACGATTAACACGATACTGATAAATAGCGTGCCTACCACCCAGATTTGAGATTCCATACCCCACCTCGCCGTAAATAACGTGTGGTTATTGAACAGAAAAGCGACATAGGCTGACAAACGATAAAAATCGCCTTTCAGGTGATCCAAATTGATGCAAAAGCGTGATTTGGTTCTTAAATAGCCCGTTAAATGTGTATTGGGTCACTTTTATTCATCTTTCAGGCGCGCTCCGGCTGCGTTTTTTTTACACTTACCGGCAAAGAAAAGGCGAGGAATTGTGATGGATGTGATGAAAGAGATAGGCAATCGGCTGCTGAACGGCTGGCAGTTGTCAAAGCTGTACACCTTTGAAGTCGCGGCTCGCCATGAGTCCTTTGCACTGGCGGCGGAAGAGCTGTCGCTGACGCCGAGCGCAGTTAGCCATCGCATCAACCAGCTGGAAGAAGAACTGGGTATTCAGCTATTTATACGTTCTCACCGCAAGGTGGAGCTGACCCGCGAGGGGCGGCGGGTATTCTGGGCGTTGAAATCCTCGCTGGATAGCCTTAACCAGGAGATTCTGGATATTAAAAATCAGGAGCTCTCCGGCACGCTGACGGTGTACTCGCGCCCGTCGATCGCGCAGTGCTGGCTGGTACCGGCGCTGGGCGATTTCACTCGCCGCTATCCGTCCATCTCGCTGACTGTGCTCACCGGCAACGATAACGTCAATCTACAGCGCGCGGGTATCGATCTGGCAATCTATTTTGATGACGCGCCGTCAACACAGCTCAGCCATCATTTTCTGATGGATGAAGCGATCGTGCCGGTATGTACGCCGAAATACGCGCAACAGCAGCAGTTAATCCACAATCCAGGCAATCTGCGCTACTGCACGTTACTCCATGACCGCCAGGCATGGAGCAATGATTCCGGCACCGATGAGTGGTTCAGCTGGGCGCAGCAATTTGCAATTGAATTGCCGCAATCGTCGGGTATCGGCTTCGATCGTTCTGATTTAGCGGTGATTGCGGCGATGAATGACGTCGGGGTAGCGATGGGGCGTAAGCGGTTGGTGCAGAAGCGGTTAGAGAGCGGGGAGCTTATCGCGCCGTTCGGCGACATGACGCTGAAGTGTCACCAGCACTACTATGTGACGACCCTGCCGGGCCGTCAGTGGCCGAAAATCGACGCCTTTATCGAATGGCTGCACAGCCTGACATAGGGTAAAAGCCGCTATCCGGGGGATTTCCCTGCTTGCGCTACGCTTAGCAGGGCTACGGTTCTGCGCAACCCACTGCCGGGGGCCTTCATCAGAACGGTAGCCCGGATAAGGCGTAAGCCGCTATCCGGGGGATTTCCCTGCTTGCGCTACGCTTAGCAGGGCTACGGTTCTACGGAACCCACCGCCGGGGGCCTTCATCAGAACGGTAGCCCGGATAAGGCGTAAGCCGCTATCCGGGGAGCGCCAGCGGCGCTTATACCGGCTGCTGGTGGCTGGTAAAGCGCGAGGCCAGCGGCAGCCAGCACAGCAGAATCAACAGCCCCATTAACATCATTAGCAGGCCGAGGCTGCTTTGCCCCGTTTGCGGCATCATCGCCGACAGCCAGGCCAGCACGCCGGAGCCGATATTCTGCAAGCCGCCAACCAGCGCGCCAGCGGTACCGGCGAGGAACGGAAATGGCTCCATCGCGCCGCTGGTAGCCAGCGGGAACAACATACCCGCGCCGAAGAAGAACAGCGCCGCAGGCACCAATAATGTCCAGACGGTCATAACGCCGAACAGCCCCGGCAACCACATCATAACTCCCGCCAGCAGGCAGCAGATAACCGACTGCCACATCAACGTTGAGAAGCGTTTATTCGGACGGCCAGCGAACCACGCGCCGAAGAACGCCGCCGGGATCGGCAGAATAAACAGAATACTGACCGCCATACTGCTCAGGCCGAGCACCGCGCCCATCAGCACGCCGGAACAGGCTTCGAACACCGCAATCCCGGCCAGCCCGCCCACCAGCATCAACAGGTAACAGTTAAAGGCGCCGGTACCGAACAGCGTTTTGTAACTGGCCAGTAGTTTCGTCCGCGGCGCGCCTTGTGGCCGCGTTTCCGGCATCCATTTCGCCATGCTGAAGGTCACGCCCGCGCACAGCACCAGTAAGAAGGCGTAGCAGGCGCGCCAGTTCCACAGGGTATCGAGGATGCCGCCGAGCAGCGGCGCAATCAGCGGGCTGACCAGTATCCCCATATTTAACAAACTGTTGGCGTGACGTAGCTGCGCGCCTTCATACAGGTCTCGCGGCAGGGTGCGCGCCATGACGCCGCCGACGCCGGTGCCCATCCCCTGCATGGCGCTGGCGGCGATCAACACCGGCAGGCTATGGGTGGTGATGGCAACCAGCGTCGCCAGCATAAAAATAGACATCCCGACGAGGATCACCGGGCGGCGGCCTACGCGGTCAGAGAGCGGGCCGTAGAACAGCTGCGAAATGCCGTACGTCAGGAGGTAGGCCGCCATTACGCTTTGTACCGCCCCTTCACGGACGTTAAGCGATACCGCCATGTCGGCGATAGCCGGAATATAAATGGTCTGCGCCATCTGGCCAACGGCCACCAGCAGTACCAGCATCAACAACAAATTGAAGTTCTTATGCCGTTTCATGTCGATGAATACTTCGTGAGCAATGAGAAATGAAGAATATGTGACTGGCACACCCCTTAAACGATGGAGGAATCTACCACAATAAAATGACAGAACAACTACATAGCACCGATTGTTGGGGAAAATTCAGGCAGGTTTTGTAAACAGGATCGGCAACTAATGTTGCCATTTTAATCTATGAGAGACGCAGCAGGATTGCTCCAGCGGCAATACCACAGGCGGCAACGATGCGCAGCGCTACCACTTGTTCCTTCAGGACGATAAATGCGATCAGCGCGCCGAACAGAATGGAGGTTTCACGCAGCGCGGCGACCACCGCCAGCGGCGCCTGAGTCATCGCCCATAGCGCCAGGCCGTAGGATCCCATGGTGCCGACGCCGCCGAGGATGCCCTTTTTCCAGTGCTGGCGTAAATAACGGCTGGCTTCGCGCCGCCGTGCCGCCATCGCCCAGCACAGCAGGCAGCAACCGTTCATAAAAAAGGTCCACAGGGTATAGCCGAGCGCCGAACCCGCCAGCCGAACCCCGGTGCCATCCACCAGCGTATAGCCCGCGATAAAACAGGCGTTGATCAGCGCCAGCATGATGCCTTTGCGGGAACTGACGCGGCCGTTGAAGGCCATTGCCAGAATCGCCAGACAGATGACGCCAATACCCAACCAGGCCAGCGGCGATAAGCGATCGCCGAGAAATATCACGCTGATAGCCGCGACCAGCAGCGGCGCGGTGCCGCGCATTAGCGGATAGGTCTGGCTCATATCCGACACCTGATAGGTCTTCGCCACCAGTACCGTATACACCACCTGTAATACACATGACGCCACCAGATAGGGGGCGCTGGCCAGCGTCGGCTGTGGCGCGAAGGGGAGCATCACCAGGGCGATCAGCGAGGCCGACCCGCTGACGCTTATCGCAGCGTACATTTTATCGCCGCTGGCTTTGACGATAGCGTTCCAGCTGGCGTGCAGCAGTGCGGCGAACAGCAAAATGCAGAATACGGTGATGGTCATCGCAGGCAAATTCAGCAGTTAAGGTCAGCGGACTGTAACACGCGCCCGCTGCGCCAACCAGCCGCGCTTACAGCGAGCAGAACAGGCGATGCGTAACCCGAGGCTCATCGTATACCGGGCGGAAACCAAAGCGTTCATAAAAGGGCCAGGCCTGCGCCGGGGCATGGGTATTAAGGAAATCGAACCAGGCGCCGGAATGCGTGATGACCGAGACCAGCAGCTGCTGGCCAATTCCCTGGCGGCGATGGCTATCGCGAATATAGAGATGGCGAATGCGCCCGGCCCGCGGCTGCTGGCTGAAGGGGTCGACGTTCAGACCGCAGACCCCAACTAACTGGCCACGGACGAACGCGCCCAGCAGCTTTTCACCAGGGGCGTTAAAGCGGTTTTTGCCGCTTTGCCAGTTTTCCGCCAGCCGACGCAGCATATTGAAGTGCTGTTCAAGGCTTTCGGCGCGTAGCGCGACGAACCCCGGATCATCCGGCGTCGTTGCGGCAATTAATAGCGGTGGCATGGTTCCTCCATCAAGTCATCCCGGAACGCCCGCAGGGCGCCTGCAGGGGGGCGGTTGCCCACCCCCCTCAGGTGCGACTTGAACCTGAATCAGCGGAACTGTTTCAGGACTGCATCAAGTAGTTGCAACACAGCAACCATGAGTTTCAGGATTAAAATAATAATATCCATTCCGCCCATACGCGCGTCTCCTGTGGTTAAGGAGCACAATAAGCTGACGTACCTTTCCGCTGCCTGTTGCCAGCTTATCCCTGTTCTCACAGGGGTTGCGCAGTGATGGCCGCACGGGCCGGACACGACGCATTGTTGACGTAACACAGTGTGCTCTCTCGGGGTTAAGGCACTGACGGCACCACCCGTTTCAGCCAGGACTTCGTTGCGCCGGTCAAACTTGCGGCCCCCGAATGGCACAAAGTGAACACATCCAGTATAGATAAATACTGTATGTATGAACAGTATTTTTTGGACAAATTCGCATCCGCCATCCATACTCTATGACAGAGAAATTTCGACCTTAAATTGCGCGAATTGCAGCGATCGCGTATACTTTTGTCGTTGACGTAATACAGTGTGCTTGCGGCTACCACCCGTAAAAATGCTGATAAAAACCTCGCTCCGGCGGGGTTTTTTGTTTTCTGCCGCTGATGTCGCGAATTGTGATCTTTCGCGCAAATTCTCGTGGATGAAAATAAATCCATTGTGAAAACGCAAAACCTGTGTTTGTATAAATTCAGCTTATTTTTTGACACAACAGGTCCCTAATGAACGCTGCCATGATGATTTCGACCCTACTAAAAACCGCGCCTGCCGCGGTGGTCGTCGTGTCTGTGGTGGTCGTCGTCGGCAATGCGCCGTAGGGTCCGGAACAACACGAATTCCAAACCCCGCCGGCGCAAACCGAGCGGGGTTTTTTGTTGGCGAGCCCCCCGGTAAAGTCGGCCCAGAATAAAAGGACTGGAGCATGGCAAGTTCGGGCACCACATCAAACACAATGCGCTTTACCGGCGCGCAGCTGGTTGTTCATTTACTGGAACGCCAGGGTATCACTATGGTCAGCGGCATTCCGGGCGGCTCCATCCTGCCCATCTACGATGCCTTGAGCCAAAGCACGCAGATCCGCCACATTCTGGCGCGCCACGAGCAGGGGGCGGGTTTTATCGCTCAGGGGATGGCGCGTACCGAAGGTAAACCCGCGGTCTGCATGGCCTGTAGCGGCCCGGGCGCCACCAACCTGATTACCGCCATCGCCGATGCCCGCCTCGATTCTATTCCGCTGGTCTGCATCACCGGCCAGGTTCCGGCCTCAATGATTGGCACCGATGCCTTCCAGGAAGTCGATACCTACGGCATTTCTATCCCCATCACCAAGCATAACTACCTGGTGCGCGACATCGCCGAGCTGCCGCAGGTGATGAGCGACGCCTTCCGTATTGCCCAGTCCGGGCGCCCCGGGCCGGTGTGGATAGATATTCCTAAGGACGTACAGTCGGCGACGATTGAACTGGAAACGCTGCCTGAGCCAGGCGAGCGCGCCCCGGCCCCGGCATTCGCGCCTGAAAGCGTGCGTGAAGCGGCGGCAATGATCAACGCGGCGAAACGCCCGGTACTGTATCTGGGCGGCGGCGTGATTAACGCGCCGCAGCCGATTCGGGAACTGGCGGAAAAAGCCAACCTGCCGACCACCATGACCTTAATGGCGCTGGGTATGCTGCCGAAGGCACATCCGTTGTCGCTGGGCATGCTGGGGATGCACGGCGCGCGCAGCACTAACTTTATTCTGCAAGAGGCTGATTTACTGATTGTTTTAGGTGCACGTTTTGATGACCGGGCGATTGGCAAGACCGAGCAGTTCTGCCCGAACGCGAAGATTATTCACGTCGATATCGACCGCTCGGAGCTGGGCAAAATTAAGCAACCGCACGTAGCGATTCAGGGCGATGTGGCGGAGGTCTTAGCCCAGCTTATTCCGCAGATTGAAGCGCAGCCGCGTGATGAGTGGCGCCAGCTGGTGGCTGATTTACAAAGAGAATTCCCCTGCGCCATCCCGCAGGAAAGCGATCCGCTCTCCCATTACGGCCTGATTAACGCCGTGGCCGCCTGCGTTGATGATGAGGCGATCATCACCACCGACGTTGGCCAGCATCAGATGTGGACGGCGCAGGCCTATCCGCTCAACCGTCCGCGCCAGTGGCTGACTTCCGGCGGTCTCGGTACCATGGGCTTCGGCCTGCCGGCGGCCATCGGCGCGGCGCTGGCCAATCCACAGCGTAAGGTTATTTGCTTTTCTGGCGACGGCAGCCTGATGATGAATATTCAGGAGATGGCCACCGCTGCCGAAAATCAGCTGGATGTAAAAATCATCCTGATGAACAACGAAGCGCTGGGGCTGGTGCATCAGCAGCAGAGCCTGTTCTATCAACAGGGCGTCTTCGCCGCGACCTATCCGGGGATGATTAACTTTATGCAGATCGCTGCCGGTTTTGGTCTGCAAACCTGTGATTTAAATAACGAAGCAGATCCGCAGGCGGCGCTGCAGGCGATTATCGACCGCCCAGGTCCGGCGCTGATCCACGTGCGTATCGACGCGCAGCAGAAAGTGTATCCGATGGTACCGCCGGGTGCGGCCAATACTGAGATGGTGGGGGAATAAGCCATGCAAAAGCAACACGATAACGTCATTCTGGAACTCACCGTCCGCAACCACCCTGGCGTCATGACCCACGTCTGCGGGCTATTTGCCCGCCGCGCGTTTAACGTTGAAGGCATTCTCTGCTTGCCGATCCAGGGCAGCGAGCACAGCCGCATCTGGCTGCTGGTAAATGATGACCAGCGGCTGGGGCAGATGATTAGCCAGATTGAAAAGCTGGAAGATGTCACCAACGTGGCGCGTAACCAGTCCGATCCCACCATGTTTAACAAAATTGCGGTGTTCTTCGAATAACGCTCAAGGCTTGAACAGCTACGCGCTTACCGCTAAGGTAAGCGCCTTTGCCGGATAGCGCTGCGCTTATCCGGCCTACAGGGAGTGAATCCGTAGGCCGGATAAGGCGTTTACGCCGCCATCCGGCGCTTTCAGGCACCAGGAAACACCATGACTACCATCGCCCTTATTGACGATCATTTGATTGTCCGCTCCGGTTTTGCTCAGCTGCTGGGGCTGGAAGCTGATTTTCAGGTTGTCGCTGAATTCGGCTGTGGACGGGAGGCGCTGGCGGGGCTACCGGGGCGCGGTATACAGGTCTGTATCTGCGATATCTCAATGCCGGATATTTCCGGGCTGGAGCTGCTAAGCCAATTGCCTAAGGGGATGGCGACCATCATGCTGTCGGTGCACGATAGCCCAGCGCTGATCGAGCAGGCGCTGAACGCCGGCGCGCGCGGCTTCCTGTCGAAACGCTGCAGTCCGGATGAACTTATCGCCGCGGTCCGCACGGTGGCGGCGGGCGGTTGCTATCTCACGCCGGATATCGCCATGAAGCTGGCTGCAGGGCGCCAGGATCCGCTCACCAAACGTGAACGCCAGGTGGCGGAAAAGCTGGCGCAGGGCATGGCGGTGAAAGAGATCGCCGCCGAGCTTGGCCTATCGCCGAAAACCGTTCACGTTCACCGCGCCAACCTGCTGGAAAAACTGGGCGTCAGTAACGACGTTGAGCTGGCGCGCCGCATGTTCGATAGCTGGCAATGAAGGCCGTCGTCTCACGATTGCTGTCGGTGATCGGCTGCGCCTTTATCTTCTCAGCCGCCTGGTTCTGCCTGTGGAGCATCAGTCTGCATCTGGTGGAACGCGCGGACCTGGCGGTGCTGCTGTTTCCCTTTGGCCTGCGTTTAGGGCTGATGCTGCAGTGCCCGCGTGGCTACTGGCCGGTGCTGCTGGGAGCCGAGTGGCTGCTTATCTTCTGGCTGGCGCAGGAAGTGGCGCTGGCGCACCCGATAATATTGATGACCGGAAGTCTGCTGACCCTGCTGCCGGTAGCGTTGATTTCACGCTATCGCCATCAGCGCGACTGGCTGACATTGTTGCGACAGGGCGGGGCGCTGATCGCCGCCTCGCTGCTGCAATCGCTGCCGTGGTTGGCGCAAGGGAGCGAAGGATTGACCGCGCTGTTGTTGACGTTGACCGGCGGCCTGACGCTGGCGCCGACCTGCCTGGTTATCTGGCACTATCTTACCAGCACCGTCTGGCGGCCGCTGGGACCGTCGCTGGTGTCGCAGCCGGTTAACTGGCGTGGCCGACATCTGATCTGGTACCTGCTGCTCTTTACCGTCAGCCTGTGGCTACAGCTCGGATTGCCCGCCGAACTCTCCCGCTTTACCCCTTTTTGTCTGGCGCTGCCGATTATCGCTCTCGCCTGGCACTACGGCTGGCAAGGGGCGCTGATCGCCACCCTGATGAACGCCATTGCGCTGATTGCCAGCCAAACCTGGCACGATCACCCGGTTGATTTATTGCTTTCACTGCTAGCCCAGAGCCTGACCGGACTGCTGCTGGGAGCAGGGATCCAGCGATTGCGCGAGCTTAACCTGTCGCTACAGAACGAGCTGGCGCGTAATCGGCGGCTGGCGGAACGCCTGCTGGAAACGGAAGAGAGCGTGCGGCGCGACGTGGCGCGCGAGCTCCACGATGATATTGGCCAGACTATCACGGCAATTCGCACCCAGGCGGGGATCGTGCAGCGTCTGGCGCCACACAACGGTAGCGTACGGCAGAGCGGTCAGTTGATAGAACAGCTGTCGCTGGGGGTTTACGACTCTGTGCGAAGACTGCTTGGTCGTCTGCGTCCGCGCCAGCTTGACGATCTGCCGCTTGAACAGGCGATACGTTCGTTGATGCGCGAAATGGAACTGGAAGACCGCGGCATCGTCAGCCATCTCGAATGGCGGATTAACGAGCCGGGGCTTAGCGAAAACCAGCGCGTGACGCTGTTTCGCGTTTGCCAGGAGGGACTGAATAATATCGTCAAGCACGCCAGCGCCAGCGCCGTCACCCTCCAGGGCTGGCAGCAGGATGGGCGATTGATGTTGGTGCTGGAGGATGACGGCTGCGGCCTGCCGCCGGGGTCGAATCTGCAGGGGTTCGGCCTGACCGGCATGCGTGAGCGCGTGACCGCGCTGGGCGGTACGTTAACTATCTCCTGTACACACGGTACCCGCGTGTGCGTCAATTTACCGCTGCGTTACGTCTGAAAGGAGCGCCGATGTTTGCCTTTTTAAAAGCGCCGCCGGACGCCGCGCCAATTAGCGATAAACGCGAGCTGGACGAGCGTTATCGTTACTGGCGTCGACATATTCTGCTCACTATCTGGCTTGGTTACGCGCTATTTTATTTCACCCGCAAAAGCTTTAATGCCGCAGTACCTGAAATTCTTGCCAGCAATGTGCTGACCCGCAGCGATATCGGCCTGCTGGCCACGCTGTTTTACATCACTTACGGACTGTCGAAATTTTTCTCCGGTATCGTCAGCGACCGCTCCGACGCCCGCTATTTTATGGGGCTGGGACTCATTGCCACCGGGGTGGTGAATATTCTGTTCGGTTTTTCCACCTCGCTGTGGGCTTTCGCGCTGCTGTGGGCGCTGAATGCCTTCTTCCAGGGCTGGGGATCGCCGGTGTGCGCCCGGCTGCTGACGGCCTGGTATTCGCGGACCGAACGCGGCGGCTGGTGGGCGCTGTGGAATACCGCGCATAACGTCGGCGGCGCGCTGATCCCGATGGTGGTGGGGGCGGCGGCGCTGCATTACGGCTGGCGTGCGGGGATGACGATTGCCGGCTGTCTGGCGATCCTCGCCGGACTGTATCTGTGCTGGCGGCTGCGCGATCGCCCGCAGGCGGTGGGGTTACCCGCCGTAGGCGACTGGCGTCACGATGCGCTGGAAATCGCCCAGCAGCAGGAAGGCGCTGGGCTGACGCGCAAAGAGATCCTGACCCGCTACGTATTGGCCAATCCCTATATCTGGCTGCTGTCGCTGTGCTATGTGCTGGTGTACGTGGTGCGGGCGGCGATTAACGACTGGGGCAATCTGTATATGTCGGAGACGCTCGGCGTCGATCTGGTGACCGCTAACTCGGCGGTCACCATGTTTGAGCTGGGCGGTTTTATCGGCGCGCTGGTGGCGGGGTGGGGCTCGGATAAGCTGTTTAACGGCAATCGCGGGCCGATGAACCTGATTTTCGCCGCCGGAATTTTGCTGTCGGTTGGCGGGTTGTGGCTGATGCCGTTCGCCAGCTATGTCATGCAGGCGGCCTGCTTCTTCACCACCGGGTTCTTCGTTTTCGGCCCGCAGATGCTGATCGGCATGGCGGCGGCGGAATGTTCGCATAAAGAAGCCGCCGGGGCGGCGACCGGGTTTGTCGGCCTGTTCGCTTATCTTGGCGCCTCGCTTTCCGGCTGGCCGCTGGCGCAGGTGATGGATATCTGGCACTGGACCGGATTCTTCGTGGTGATTGCGATTGCCGCCGGCATTTCCGCGCTGCTGCTGCTGCCGTTTTTAAACGCGCAGGCGCCGCGTACCGCCAGCGAAGCGTGATGTAGCTCACCCTTTCGCCGCGAACGGGGCAAAACTAAGAAATTTTCCCGGTTTCACCTGGACGCCGTCTCAGGCCAGACGGCGCGCTGGTTTTTACAATGCCTGGTTATTACGCAGGCATAAAAAATCAGCTCAGGAGATACCCATGCTGGCCTTTCTGAATCAGGTGCGCAAGCCGACCCTGGATCTGCCGCTCGACGTGCGGCGCAAAATGTGGTTCAAACCTTTCATGCAGTCCTATCTGGTGGTCTTCATCGGCTACCTGACCATGTATCTGATCCGCAAGAACTTTAACATCGCGCAGAACGACATGATCTCCACCTACGGGTTGAGCATGACGCAACTGGGGATGATTGGCCTGGGCTTTTCCATTACCTACGGCGTGGGCAAGACGCTGGTCTCTTATTATGCCGACGGTAAAAACACCAAGCAGTTCCTGCCGTTTATGCTGATCCTCTCCGCTATCTGTATGCTGGGCTTTAGCGCCAGCATGGGGGCGGGTTCAACCAGCCTGTTCCTGATGATCGCCTTCTATGCGCTGAGCGGTTTCTTCCAGAGCACCGGCGGCTCGTGCAGCTATTCCACCATCACCAAGTGGACGCCCAGACGCAAACGCGGCACCTTCCTCGGCTTCTGGAATATCTCCCACAACCTCGGCGGCGCGGGCGCGGCGGGCGTGGCGCTGTTTGGCGCCAACTATCTGTTCGACGGCCATGTGATAGGCATGTTTATCTTCCCGTCGATTATTGCGCTGATCGTTGGCTTTATTGGCCTGCGCTACGGTAGCGACTCTCCGGAATCCTACGGCCTCGGCACGGCGGAAGAGCTGTTTGGCGAAGCGATCAGCGAAGAGGACAAAGAGACTGAAGAAAATGCGATGACCAAGTGGCAGATCTTTGTTGAGTACGTGCTGAAAAACAAAGTGATCTGGCTGCTGTGTTTCTCCAACATCTTCCTCTACGTGGTGCGTATCGGTATCGATCAGTGGTCCACCGTGTATGCCTTCCAGGAGCTGAAGCTGTCTAAAGAGGTGGCGATTCAGGGCTTTACCCTATTTGAAGTCGGCGCGCTGGTTGGCACGCTACTGTGGGGCTGGTTGTCGGACTTGGCCAACGGCCGCCGCGCGCTGGTAGCCTGCGTCGCGCTGGCGTTGATTATCGCCACTCTCGGGGTTTACCAACATGCCAGCAACCAGTACGTCTATCTGGCCTCGTTGTTTGCGCTGGGCTTCCTGGTGTTTGGTCCGCAGCTGTTAATTGGCGTCGCCGCCGTCGGCTTTGTGCCGAAAAAAGCGATCGGCGCCGCCGATGGAATCAAGGGCACCTTCGCCTATCTGATCGGCGATAGCTTCGCCAAACTGGGGCTCGGGATGATCGCCGACGGCACGCCGGTCTTCGGCCTGACCGGCTGGGCCGGCACCTTTGCGGCGCTGGACGCCGCCGCCATCGGCTGTATCTGCCTGATGGCCATCGTGGCTATCTTCGAAGAGCGTAAAATTCGCCGCGAGAAAAAGAATCGAGTTTTGCAGACTGCCTGATTCACCAGGTATTTGGTAACCTTGCCCGGCCATTGCGCCGGGCTTTTTTATAGGGTTTTCTGGGCGGCAAACGCATTAAATTAGTCGGCGATTTTTTCATATTCTTCTAACGATGACGCGGTAGATTTTTTAAGCATCGCCTCCGGCCATTCGACTTTGCGCCCGTAAATACCCACGTTAGGATTGACGGTCATATCTAACATCTCGTCTTTGAAATCCATATAGTGGTTAACCCAAGCCCAGAGTTTATAGTTATTAAAATATTCAGACTCAATAATAGTTTTTTCTGAAATAAGCGTAAATGTGTCGGCAATGTTTTCATTTTGATAAACATGGCAGCAAATACACGACCTTTGCTGATAAAAATCATAATAGCCTTTTATAGAATCCCAGGAGAATTCTTTGTATTCTGGCCGGGTCCGTTTATAGAATGGAAAGCGGGTTCTGGCTTTATAGTTGCGGTTCGGTCTTTGGAGCAGTACAAAAAAAACGTATTCGCAAATATAAACTTTTCCTGTTTTTCGATTAAAACGAATTGGGTAATGTCGTGGCGAAAAGAAGCAGTAATTTACTGCAAATGAGGAGAAATAAGCTATGGTCAATATAATAATGACGCCAAAGTGGATAGTGAGTGTTAGCAGGAGTTCACTTTTCTCTTGCCAAAAAAAAGCCGCGTAACTTTTGAAATCGAAAATCATATAGTATAAAAACATAATGATTCCCAAACATGATAAAATAACCAAAGGTAATAGCATAATGATATAGAGAATGTTCATCCCATAAAATGAAGAGTGATTGCGAGTGATTTCACAATAGTCATCATTAACATAGGATAATTTCCCCGCATGCGTTAACTTATTTGTATCACCTGGAGTCTCTGCGATAAGGTTTTTAAGTTCCGTATCGGTAATTTGCTTTGCTAAATAATGGTTCTGGATCGGGAGCATATGCATTCCTTTGCCTATTGACTATGATACCGTTTCGGTGATTTTTTCATATTCATCTAATGATGACGCCGTAGATTTCTTAAGCATCACCTCAGGCCATTCGACTTTGCGCCCGTAAATACCCACGTTAGGATTGACGGTCATATCTAATATCTCGTCTTTGAAATCCATATAGCTACTGATCCACAGCCATAGTTTATAGTTATTCAACAGCATTGTTTCTGTTCCCATATCACCCGTAGTGAGTGTAAAGGAGTCAACGATGCTGTTGTTTTCATATACATGACAGTTAAGTCGCGCGTTATTATTCGAAAACTGACAAATTCCTTTAATATCGCTCCAGGCAAATTCTTTGTATTCAGGTTTTGTCTTTTTATAGAAAGGATGGTGGAAGAAAAATGTATAGGGCTGAGTATGAAATAAATCATGGAGAATATACTCATAAACATAAACTTTCCCAGTTTTGCGATTAAAACGGATTGGATAATGCCTGGGGGCGAAAACTGAGTAATTTATCAGTGCTGCTAAAGGAAAGGCCAGTGCGAATAATACTAATATTGTAAAATGTAAAATCAGTGTCACTTGTTGTTTGTTTGGGTCGGCCCAGAATGAGTCAATATACCATTCAAAATCAAAAGCTGCTTCATATAAAAACGCAATGACCCCAAGAAATATCAATATAACCATTGGTAAGAACAATGCAATGCACAGAATATTCATGCCATAAAATGATGTGTAGTTACGAGTTATTTCGCAATAATCATCATTTACACAGGAGAGTTTACCCGCGTGCGTGAGTTTATCTGTATTACTTCTCGTCTCGGCATTGAGTCTGGCAAGGCCATCGTCATCTATATGTTTTGCTAAATAGGTGTGTTGCATAATATGCATTCCGTTGCTTGATAAGGGTAGTGAATCCATAAAAGGATAACATGCTTAATTATTACAGTGCAAAAATAGCAATTCATAGATTAAGCTAATTACATTAATGCGAATATTTGTTTTTAATATATTGTTTCTTTATGTCAGTATGATTGATTAATTTGTTAAAACTATAAAGTAACGCGATAAGTCACATTATGGTTCGTCCGGCAGTCGACAGCAGGCAAATTCCCATTATGATAGTGAGGCTGCGATTGGATGAGAGGATGCATGATCTGGATAGGACTGGCCACCCTGATAGTGGTATTTGTTGTGGGATTTCGGGTGCTTACCTCTGATTCACGCCGCGCGATTCGTCGCCTGAGCGAACGCCTTGGCATTACGCCTGTTCCGTTGGAATCGATGATCGATCAGCTGGGAAAAACCGCCGGTAATGAGTATTTGCGTTACCTGGAGCGGCCGAATGAAGCACATCTGCAGAATGCCGCGCAGGTGCTGCTCATCTGGCAGGTGGCGATTGTCGACGCCAGCGAAAAAAACCTGCATTACTGGTATCGCCTGATGCAAAAAGCGCGATTAGCGGCGCCGATTACCGACGCGCAGATCCGCCTGGCGCAAGGTTTTCTGCGCGAGCTGGACCCGGATGTGAGCGATTTACATAACCTACAGCAGCGCTATAACGACCTGTTTCTCCCGGAAGACGGCGTGCACTGGCTGCACTGATCTCATTGTTATCCGGCCTGTGGTTCATCGCTTTTGTGTGCCGGATGGCGGCTGCGCCTTATCCGGCCTACGGTTTACGCACTCGTCACTTGTAGGCCGGATAAGCGTAAGCGCCATCCGGCAGAATGACGAGGCCTGTATTCTCAGGCTACGCTTTTGTATTACGTTATGAAAAGCGAGAAGAGTTGCGAAAACGTTAAGTACGTCACATACAAAATGTTACACTGCGCAGCTTTCCGCCACTTTCTTCGCAGGTCACTCATGAGTCATTCAAATGAAACCAAACCCCATGCACGCGATCTCGCGCGGCCAAACTGGTCGGCGGTCTTCGCGGTTGCTTTCTGCGTCGCCTGCCTGATTACCGTCGAGTTTTTGCCGGTCAGCCTGTTAACGCCGATGGCGCTGGATTTAGGCATCTCCGAAGGGATGGCCGGGCAGTCGGTGACGACGACGGCATTCGTCGCGATGTTTTCCAGTCTGTTTATCACCACGGTTATCGGCAAAACCGATCGCCGCTACGTGGTTATCCTGTTTTCGCTGCTGCTGACGCTATCCTGCCTGCTGGTATCGTTTGCCGATAGCTTCACCCTGCTGCTGCTGGGACGCGCCTGTCTGGGCCTGGCGCTCGGCGGTTTCTGGGCGATGTCGGCATCGCTGACCATGCGTCTGGTGCCGATGCGCGTGGTGCCGAAAGCGCTATCGATTATCTTCGGCGCGGTATCAATCGCGCTGGTGATCGCCGCCCCGTTGGGCAGTTTCCTTGGCGGGCTTATCGGCTGGCGCAACGTCTTTAACGGCGCGGCGGTGATGGGCGTGCTGTGTACGCTCTGGGTGCTGAAAGCGCTGCCGTCGCTGCCGGGTGAATCGGCGGCTCAGCAGCAAAATATGTTTGGTCTGCTGAAGCGTCCGGGGGTGATGGCCGGGATGTGCGCCATTTTCATGGCCTTTGCCGGACAGTTCGCCTTCTTTACCTATATTCGCCCGGTTTACATGACCCTCGCCGGTTTTGACGTCGACGGTCTGACGCTGGTGCTGCTGAGCTTTGGTATCGCCAGCTTTATCGGCACCTCGCTCTCCTCGGTGGTGCTGAAGCGCTCGGTCAAAGCGGCGCTGGCGATTTCGCCGCTGGTGCTGACCGCCTGCGCGGCGGCGCTGGTACTGTGGGGAGAAAGCAAAATCGTCGCCTCGACGGTGGCGATTATCTGGGGCTTCGCGTTTGCGCTGATCCCGGTGGGGTGGTCAACGTGGATCACCCGTTCGCTCTCCGATCAGGCGGAAAAAGCCGGGTCGATTCAGGTGGCGGTGATCCAGCTTGCCAACACCTGCGGCGCCGCGGTCGGCGGTGTTGCGCTCGACCACTTAGGGCTGCTGTCGCCGTTGGTGTTGTCAGGAATATTAATGCTGTTTACCGGACTGCTGGTGACGACCAAAGTGAAGGTGAATTAACCCGCTTACGGCCGTTCGCCTTTTGCCAGCCGGGCGTTGATGTCGGCAATCACTTCCGGCAGATCCGCCAGGGTATCAACCACATAGTGAGCCCCGGCGGCATACAGTTTGCCTGCCGCCCGCTCGCGACGGGTGGCGATTTCCTCTTTCGACATCGCCTGGTACTCCTCCCAGGTAGCGCCGAATTCGTTACCGGACACCGCCAGGCCGACGCTCCACATCCCGGCATGTAACCCTTCGCTGATGCCCGGTGCGGCGTCGTCGACCTTCACGCAGTGGGCCACATCGTCTATGCCCAGGGTAATCACGTTCTGCAGCGCCATCCACGGGCCAGGACGACCGCCGACGGCAAGATCATCGGTGGCGACCCAGTGGTCCGGGGCGTAGCCCTGGGCGGCGGCGGCCGGTACCAGCTTTTCCATCACCGGGCGCGGATAACCCGAGCAGGAGCCAATCTTCAGACCCTCGGCGCGCAGCGCGGCGAGGGTGTCGACAACGCCGGCAATCGGTGCGGAAAAATCGACAACCTTAGCGATTTGTAGCGGCATAAACGCGGCATAGATCGCATCGATATCGGCGGCAGTCATCGCGCGGCCAAATTTGGCCTGCCAGCGGCTATCGACAGCAGGGAGTTTGCCCAGCGCCTCAATGTGCTGCCACTTGCCAAGCCCCATTGGCACGCGGGCCTCTTCAAGGGTGATCTCAATATCGAAGGCCTGGCGGAAGGCCTCGACGAAAATTTGCGTCGGGGCGAAAGAGCCGAAGTCTACGGTGGTGCCTGCCCAGTCAAGGATCAGTGCGCTAATACGGTTCATGGCGGTTCCTTATTGTTTCCAGTACATGGCGTTGTCGATAGCCGCCAGCAGGGCGGTGATATCGGCGTCGTAGACTTCGCCAATGTTGCCGATGCGGAAGCAGTCGCTTTGCGATACTTTGCCCGGATAGATAACGAAGCCCTGATCTTTCAGCTTCTGGTAGAAGGTGTGAAAGCGGTACTGCGGCGCATCCGGTGAATAAAAGGCGGTAATAATCGGCGAGTGCAGGCTATCGTCGAGCAGCGGCCGGAAGCCGAGCGCGCGCATTCCGGCGACCAGCCGGCGCTGGTTGTTGCGGTAGCGCCGATGGCGAGCGCTGACGCCGCCTTCCTGGGCCAGCTCTTTCAGCGCCTGGGCGAAGGCCAGCACGGTATGGGTCGGCGAGGTGAAGCGCCACTTACCGTGGTTATCTTCCATGCAGCGCCACTGGGCGTACAGATCCAGAGACAGCGAGCGCGAACGGCCTTTGCAGGCGGCAAGCTCTGCTTCGCGGGCAATCACGAAGGCAAAGCCCGGCACGCCCTGAATACATTTGTTGGCGGAGCTTATCAGGTAATCAATATTCAGCGCGGCGATATCCAACGGAATGCCGCCAAAGCTGCTCATCGCATCGACGATATAGCGTTTATCGTACCGTTTCGCCAGTTCGGCCACCTCGTCGATCGGATTCAGCATGCCGGTGGTGGTTTCGCTATGTACCATCGCGATATGGGTGATCGCCGGGTCGTTCTGCAGGATCTGTTCGATCGCCGCCGTATCAGGGCGTGCGACTTCGCCGCAGTCGTAAGGGTGGCAGGCGATACCCATCAGTTGTGCCATCTCAATCATACGCGCGCCATAGGCGCCATTGCTGACGATCAGCACTTTGCCCTGTTCGCCGATGACGCTGCCGAGTACCGCTTCGACCGCGTAGCTGCCGCTGCCCTGCAGCAGAACCGCCGTGTAACCGTCGGCCGGGGTAGCCAACTGCACCAGCTGCTGGCGAATGGTCTGTACCACGCCGAGATTGTAATCATCATCCCAGGTGCAGCTATCGAACAACATCGCCTCTTTCACCGTACGGGAGGTGGTTAACGGGCCGGGGGTCAGCAGCAGGTAGTTCCGTGAAGTCATTTATCTCACCATTTGGTCTATACCAGATTTATATTTATCATGGAGACAAAGCCGGGGCAGGGTCAAAGGAAATGTGGCGCTGCAACAAAAAATTCATCTGGCTATGTATAATGAGCGCACGAAAAGTGGCAGTGAGTAAACATGAAATCACCCTCTGGCGAGATGCCGCAATACCTGATGATTAAGGCGCAGCTGCAGGCGCGTATTCAAAACGGCGCCCTCAAAAGCGGCGACAAGCTGCCTTCCGAGCGCGAGCTGTGCGCGCTGTTCAACACGACCCGGATTACGGTGCGTGAGAGCCTGGCGCAGCTGGAGGCCAGCGGCGTGATTTACCGCGCCGACCGCCGCGGCTGGTTTGTGACGCCGGAGCGTCTGTGGTTGGATCCGACGCAAAATACCAACTTCCACAAGCTGTGTCTCGAGCAGGGGCGCGAACCGAAAACGGTGCTGCTTGAAGGACGCTTAACCGCCGTGCCGTTGGACGTGATGGCCCCGCTGGCGCTGCAGCCCTTCGATCAGGTTTACCTGCTGACGCGTCTGCGCTATGCCGACGGCCGGCCGGTGTGCTACTGCGAAAACCACTGCCTGCCCGCGCGGGTGCCTGAGCTGCTGCGCCACGATCTCAACGGCAGTCTGACCGAGATTTATCAAACTCAGTACGACCTGATCTATACCAGTATGCATTTGTCGTTTTATCCCACCTCAATGCCGCCGCAGGCCGCAGAGGCGTTGGGGGTGATGGAAGGGCGCCCGGCGCTGCTGTTGCGCCGGCTGAATTACGATCAACACGGGCGTATTCTCGATTACGATATTGAATACTGGCGGCATGACAGCCTGCGGATCGAAGTCGATACCCATTGATTTTATTGGTTAAATTTTTTGATCTCCCCGGGGCGCTAGCGCGTGCCGGGGCTATGCACTTCCCCTCGTTTTAACTCTTTCGACACACTTCTTTCATCGTTTTGTCATAAACCCCCGGTAGCGTGAAGGCAAATCTGGTCTACACCAGAATAACTGACTATCCGATGAGGCTTATACGATGAAACTCTCCCGACTTGCTCTGCTGTCCCTGTTCGCGCTGACCAGCTCTCCGGTTTGGGCAGACGGCGTCGTCACGGTTTACTCCGCCGACGGCCTGCATGACGGCGATAACAGCTGGTATCAGAGCCAGTTCGCCGCCTTCACCAAAGCGACGGGCATCAAAGTGCAGTATGTGGAAGGCGGCTCCGGCGCGATCGTTGAACGTCTGGCGAAGGAGCGTACCAATCCACAGGCTGATGTGCTGGTCACGGTGCCGCCGTTTATCCAGCGCGCCGCGAAAGAGCAATTGCTGGCAACCTTTACCCCGCAAGGTAGCGCGCAGATCCCCGGCGCTAACGACCGCTACGCGCCGCTGGTGAACAACTATCTGACCTTTATCTATAACGGCCAGTTGCTGAAAAGCGCGCCGGCCAGCTGGCAGGATCTGCTGGATAGCCGCTACAAGAACA
Source organism: Klebsiella sp. 141153 (assembly GCF_032601995.1). Taxonomy (NCBI): domain Bacteria; kingdom Pseudomonadati; phylum Pseudomonadota; class Gammaproteobacteria; order Enterobacterales; family Enterobacteriaceae; genus Klebsiella; species Klebsiella sp. 141153. Next base: position 104,042 of record NZ_JAQIRJ010000004.1, read on the forward strand.
AGTTGCAGTACTCCACGCCGGGGCAGGCGGGCGACGGTACCGCGGTGATGCTGCAGGCGTTCCACAGCCTCGGCGATAAAGACGCCGGTTTTGCGTATCTGGGTAAGCTACAGGCCAATAATGTCGGCCCGTCGGCCTCGACCGGCAAGCTGACGGCGCTGGTCAACAAAGGCGAGCTGTACGTCGCCAACGGCGATTTGCAGATGAACCTGTCGCAGATGGCGCGTAACCCGAACGTTAAAATTTTCTGGCCGGCGGATGATAAAGGCGAGCGCAGCGCGCTGGCGCTGCCCTACACCATCGGGTTGGTACAGAACGGACCGAACAGCGAAAACGGCAAGAAGCTGATCAATTTCCTGCTGGATAAACCGGCGCAATCCAGCGTCAGCGCGCTCTCCTGGGGCCTGCCGGTACGCAGCGATGTGGCGCCGGATGACGCTAACTTTAAGGCGGCGAAAGCGGCGCTCGACGGCGTGAAGAGCTGGGAGCCGAACTGGGATGATGTCGCGGTATCGCTGTCGGCTGACATTGCCCGCTGGCATAAAGTGACTGATAGCGAGTAAGCCTGATGTTGATGAAAACCACCGTCACTCCTTCCCCGTCGCTGGCGGGGACTTCCGGGATCACCCTGGACTCGCTGCGCGTTTCATACCACGGCAACGTGGTCTTAAAACCGCTGTCATTGACCATTGAACCCGGTGAGGTACTGGCGCTGATAGGCCCTTCCGGTTCCGGGAAAACCACGGTGCTGCGGGCGATCGCCGGTTTTGTGCAACCGGCTGGCGGTCGGATTGTGATCGGCGATACTGACGTCACCCAGCTGCCGCCGTATCAACGCGGGCTGGCGATGGTGGTGCAGAACTACGCGCTGTTTCCGCATATGAAGGTAGAAGATAACGTCGCCTTCGGCCTGCGGGCGCAAAAGCAGCCCAGGGCGCTTATCGCCGAGCGGGTGGCTGAAGCCTTAAAAATCGTCGGTATGGCGGATTACGCCACCCGCTACCCGCATCAGCTTTCCGGCGGCCAGCAGCAGCGCGTCGCGATAGCCCGCGCGATTGCCGTGCGTCCTCGGGTACTGTTGCTTGATGAACCGCTGTCGGCGCTGGATGCGCAAATTCGTCATAACATGGTGGAAGAGATTGCCCGTCTGCATCGCGAACTGCCGGAACTGACCATTCTCTACGTCACCCACGATCAGACCGAAGCGCTGACTCTGGCGGATAAAATCGGCATCATGAAAGACGGTTCGCTGATTGCCCACGGTGAAACGCACGAGCTGTACCACTATCCGCCGAACCGCTTTAGCGCCGAATTCCTCGGCCGCGCCAATATTCTGCAGGCGACGGCGCTGAAGGACAGCACCGAGCCGGGGCTGGTTAGCGTGAGCTGCGGCAGCGGCCTGATTAACGCCTTCAGCCGGGGCGGCCTGCATGGCAACAACAAGCTGTTATGCATTCGCCCGCAGCACATGAGCCTGACGCCGCGTTCAGCGATGAGTAATCGTCTCAACGCCACCCTGACCTCGATACACTGGCAGGGCGATCTGACGCATCTGCTGTGCGACGTCGCCGGCGAAGCGGTGCGGATCGTCATGACCCACGTGAACCCACTGCCGCGCGCGGGGGACAAGCTGGCGCTCTACTTCGAACCTGGCGATGCGGTTCTGATCGAGGTGCAATAATGGCGCAAACCCTAACGCTCGCGCGTCCGGCGCGAAACTTACGCCCTTACCTGTGGCTGGCGTTGCCGCTGCTGGTGCTGGCGACGCTATTTTTCTATCCGCTACTGCTGATCGCCGAACAGGCATTACGTGACGCCAGCGGCAATCTAAGCCTCGAAACTTTCTGGCAGGTGATTGACTCAAAACGCTTTATTGGCGCGCTGCTCAATACCTTACAGATTGCGGTGTTCGCTACCCTTGGCTGCCTGGTACTCGGCAGCGTGCTGGCGCTGATTCTGGTGTTTATTCCGTTCCCCGGTAGCCAACTGGTGAGCCGGGTCATTGATACGTTTATCGCGCTGCCGACCTTCCTGATTACCCTCGCATTCACCTTTATTTACGGCTCGGCGGGGCTGCTCAACGGCACCCTGATGTCGTTGTTTGCTTTTGAGCTGCCGCCGGTGGACTTTCTCTATTCGATCAACGGCGTGATTCTGGCGGAGATCACCGTCTTTACGCCGCTGGTGATGCGCCCGCTGATGGCGGGACTGCGGCAAATAGATAAGAGCCAGCTGGAAGCGGCGAGTATTCTCGGCGCCCATCCGCTACGGGTGATTACCCAGGTTATCTTCCCGGCGGCGCTACCGGCGCTGATGGCGGGCGGCAGCCTGTGCCTGCTGTTGACGACCAACGAGTTTGGCATCGTGCTGTTTATTGGTGCCAAAGGAGTTAATACCCTGCCGATGATGGTCTACAGCAAGGCGATTCTGGAGTCGGATTACAGCGTGGCTTGCATGATTGCGCTGATTAATATTCTGCTGTCGCTGGGGCTGTTTATGCTCTATCGGCTGGCGGCGGCGCGCACTGGCGTAAGGAGTTAACGATGTTGATTTGGTCGCGTAAAGGCCGCGCGACGGCGGGCGCGCTGGCGGTGACGCTATTTGCCGGCGTTTTCCTGCTGCCGCTGGCGGTGATTTTACTCTCCAGCCTGAGTAAACAATGGAACGGCCTGCTGCCCACCGGCTTTACCTTTGCCCACTTTGTTAACGCCTTTCGCGGCGCGGCGTGGGATTCGCTGTTTTCGAGCCTGATGGTGGGCTTCTGCGCCAGCCTGTTGGCGCTGCTGTGTGGGATGTGGGCGGCGCTGGCGCTGCGCCAGTATGGCGCGACGCTACAGAAATATCTTGGCCTGGCGTTTTATCTGCCCAGCGCTATCCCCTCGGTTTCCGTCGGGCTGGGCATTCTGGTGGCATTTAGTCAGGGACCGCTGCAGATGAACGGTACTTTTTGGATCGTCCTGGCGGCGCACTTTGTACTGATTTCCGCCTTTACCTTCAGCAACGTAACGACCGGGCTGGCGCGGATTTCCGCCGATATTGAAAACGTCGCCTCAAGCCTGGGCGCTTCGCCGTGGTATCGCCTGCGCCATGTGACGCTGCCGCTGATGACGCCGTGGATGATTTCAGCGCTGGCGCTGAGCCTATCGCTGTCGATGGGAGAGCTAGGGGCAACGGTGATGATCTATCCGCCGGGCTGGACGACGCTGCCGGTGGCCATTTTCAGCCTCACCGATCGCGGTAATATCGCCGATGGCTCGGCGCTGACCATTGTGCTGGTGGGCGTCACGCTGCTGTTGATGATGAAGCTTGAGCGCATCGCCCGCCGATTAAGCCAGAGATAATTTGTACCCGGAGCTGTAGCCCGGCTCAGCGTAGCGCCAGCCGGGAATCGGATTGCCTCAGCGCTGTAGCCCCGGTAAGCGGCAGCGCCACCGGGGATTTTGAGGCCGCCAACAGCGGCAGTTTCAGCCAGCATGGTGAATAAATTAAAGGCAGGCCGCACGGACCGTAGGCCGGATAAGGCATTTATGCCGCCATCCGGCATAAATGCGGACACAGGTTATTGCCTCAGAACCATGCCTCAAACATGCCGCCGATGTTTAACGAATCCAGCCGCTCGTCGCTGGTGTCGTTGACCTTCGCGGTGTGCTCGTTATCCACCTGGCCGCCGGTAACATAGAAGCGCAGCATCGGGCGGAACTCGGGCCCCATGCCGATGGCGATGTTCTGCGACAGCGTCAGCTTCCAGCCGTGGTTATCCCCGCCCTGGTCGTAGTCAACGCGCTGGTAGCCCGCTTCCAGCCACGTCGAGTGCACGTCGTTCCAGAAGTACATTGGCCGGACGATCGCGCCGTAGTTTTTACGGTTATCGGTATTGTCCTTGCCGTTGTCGTAATCGTGGAAGGCCAGCAGATACTCGATCTGCGCCTGCTGGGTGAACTTATGGCTGCCCTCGAAGCTGGCGTAGACCGTGGTCAGGTCATCGGTCTTGTTGTAGACGCTGTTATCCGAGTTGTCGGAGTAGCGCAGAATAACTTTGTTCACCCCGCTGTCGTTGCTATGGCTCAGTACCAGCCCGCCCTGCCAGGCATCGAGGCGCGCGTCGCTGTCCACCGCTTTTGAGTCAAAGCCGTAGTTGGCATATACCTCGACGTCGATCGGCCCGGCCTTGATGTTGTGGGTTTTGGTGGTCAACGCGTAGTGGCCGTTGTCGCCGGTATCGGAGCTGCCGGTACAGGTGATGCGCGACGGGTTGGTCTCGTCGGCCATCACTTCCGGGCTACAGGATTTCACCTGCGACACCGTCGCCACGTCGAACTGCACGCCGCCGATATCGAAGTTCTTCACCCCGGCGCCCTGGCCGTCGTGGTTCATCCAGAAGTAGTCGTTGATCCCCTGTTGCGGGCGCTGGTGGAAGTCGCGGCCGGCCCAGATATAGGCGTTGGGGTTAGATTCGAGGACGTTGGTGACGCCGACGTAGGCTTTTTTCAGGTTAACCTCGTCGCTCCAGTGGTCAAACATGACGTTGAGATCCCAGATGGCCCCCTGCGCGCTTTTGAACGCTTTGCTGATCTGGAATTCGCCGCCGTTGCTTTCATTACCGAGACGGCCGATCGCCGAGGCGCCGTTATAGGAGCCGTCGACGCCGACATATTTCTGGTCGCCGGTCTGGAAGTGGGCGCCATAGCGGGCGTAACCGCTAAATTTCAGGCCGAAAGGGATCGCCAGATCCGGCGAAGCCGCGGTGGTTTGCGGGTTGGTCATCACGTCGACTTTTTTATTGGCCGCCGCGTCAATTTTGGCCTGGCGGTCGGCCAGCGCTTTATCGACGGCTTTCGCGACGATGGCGTCGATCTGCTCCTGGGTAAACTCCTGCGCCAGTACGGAAATTGGGCACAGCGCGGCGATAACCGCCATGGCCAATGGCAGCTTTTTAACTGTATTCATGGTTATCTCACTTTAATAATTAATATATGCAGACAATAACCGCCCCATTCTGGTTAAAATAAAAATAACCAAAATAAGCTGATTTGTTTTTTTCAGGGTACAGCTACGCCGGAGAATAAATATCTTATTCTCAGTGGCGAAATTTAACGACTAATACAGATGGATTAATTTATTAGAAAATAGATCATAATATTTCCTGAGGTTATTGAGTTTATAATCAGGTCATTTGGCGAAAATCCCTTTTCCGCATAAATTCATATTTTCAGGTAAGACAATAATTACTGGCTAACGGCTCCGGCGACAGCTGCAACGCTTTTCGCCTTTTCCACTTCATTCTTTATTAATGAACGCTCATAGGCACGCAGGAATGGCAGATAAATCACCGCCGACATCACCATGCAGATAACGCACATCACCACCGGGCTTAAGGTCCAGTTAGCCGCCCACGAGGCGCCAATCGGCGCGGGCGTCGTCCACGGCGTCAGCGACACCACCTGGCTCAGCCAGCCAAGACGGGTTGCGCCGTAAGCCAGCACCGCGTTAACCATCGGCACGCAGACGAAGGGGATAAACATCATTGGGTTCATGATGATCGGCGCGCCGAACAGAATCGGTTCGTTGATATTAAAGAAGCTCGGCACGATGCCCATTTTGCCGATAGTCCGCAGATGCGTGACCCGGCTACGCAGCAGCAGGAAGGCCAGCGGCAGGGTCGAACCGACGCCGCCAATCAGCAAATAGTGATCCCAGAAGCCCTGCAGGTAAACGTGCGGCAGCGCCGCGCCGGCCGCCAGCGCCGCCTGGTTTGCCGACAGATTGGCCATCCAGAACGGGTTCATAATGCCGGTAACAATAAGCGAGCCGTGAATACCGGCGAACCAGAAAATCTGGCACATCAGCACCGACAGCAGAATCGCCGGCAGCGAATCGGAGGCGGAGACCAGCGGTTCCAGCAGATGCATAATCGCCTGCGGCAGGATCATGCCGGTTTGCGCTTCAATGAACAGGTTGAGCGGATGCAGAGTACCGATGACCACCAGTACCGGAATGAGGATCTCAAATGAACGGGCGACGCCGGTCGGCACCTCTTTCGGCAGGCGAATGGTCACGTTGTTTTGCTTAAGCCAAGCGTAAACGCGGGTGGAGTAGATGGCGGTGATCAGCGCGGTGAAAATGCCCTGGCCGGATAAATACTGAGTAGAAATTTTGCCATCGGCATAGGGCGCAGCGACCAGCAGGAAGGCCATAAACGCCAGCAGGCCTGACATGACCGGATCGAGCTGGAACTGGCGTCCGAGGCTGGCGCCGATGCCGACCGAGATAAAGAAGGTCATGACGCCCATGCTGAGATTAAACGGCAACATCAGCTGTTCACGGTACTGCTGGGAAAAATCCAGCCAGCCGCGGGCAAAGCCGTTAGTGGTCTCCGGCGAGAAAGGCGGAAAGATAAATACCAGCATGAAAGAGCCGATGATCATGAACGGCAATGCGGCGGTAAAGCCATCGCGGATGGCGATAACATATTTCTGTTGCCCAAGGCGTCCTGCCAGCGGAGTAATAGACTGCTCGATCACGGCAATCATCGACTGATACAGAGAACTCATTTGAACACCTCTTAGTGCGCCGCGGCGATCAGCGACAGGGCATAATTCAGAACGTTATCTCCCCGCTGCATTCCGTAATCCATCGTATCGATAGGCTGGACGGGAATATTCAGGGGAGCGGCTTTCTCGCTAAGCATTTTCAGCATGTATTTGACCTGCGGGCCAAGCAGCACCACCTGGTATTGCGGAAACTGCATATCAAATTCGGCAACGCCATAGGCGTCAATCTGCACCGGCAGGTCGCGTTCCTTTGCGGCATCCACCATTTTCCTCACCAGCAGGCTGGTGGACATTCCGGCGGAGCAGCACAGCATAATCTTGTACATCGACGGCTTTCCTCATATGTAAAAAGTTATTGCGAGGATGATTTGATATCAGACGGAAACCGGTTTCCATTTATAAAAAACAGAACTGTGAGCGCGGTCAATAACTCACCGTTAGCGGCCTTACTAATTAGATTTTGCTCACAAAATAATGTCGATTTGGCGTGGTTTTTTGCCGAAATGGAAAATCGGTTTCCAAATAAAAAAGGAAACGGCTATACTGCCGCTGGTTATAATTGAAGCGATTCAGGACACAGCGTTACAGGGGCCTAACCGCGCCTGCCAGGGGAAAAAAGATGTCGACAATCAATGATGTATCACGGTTAGCCGGGGTATCGAAAGCCACGGTTTCGCGCGTGCTCAGCGGTTCGCGCGGGGTAAAAGAGGCCAGCCGCCAGGCGGTGCTGCAGGCGGCGGAAACGCTTAACTACCGGCCCAATATGATTGCCCAATCCTTACTGAGCCAGTCGACGGGCTGTATCGGCGTGATTTGCGCGCAGGACAACATCAATCAGACCACCAGCTATCTCTACGCCCTGGAAAAACAGCTCAGCCAGCATCAGAAACATCTACTGCTGCGCTTCGCCAATAACCGCGGCGACGTATTAAGCGCGCTGGATGAACTCACCTGTGGCCTGTGTGATGACGTGCTGATCATCGGCGCGCGCTTTCCGCTGCAGATCGAGCGCCCCGATGTGGTGCTGATTGATTGTCTGGAAAGCGATGGCGAGAACAGTATTCAGTTTGATCACGCCTTCGCCGCGGAAACCGCCTGTCATTATCTGATTAATCAGGGGCGGCGGCAGATTGCGCTGATCCATCCGCAGGGGAGCGGCTTTGCCGACCAGGTGCTGCTGGGCTATAAGCATGCGCTGGAGAAGAACTTCCTGCCGTTTAATCGCAACCTGGTCTTCCTGGACTGCCCCTCGTCGTCGGTGGCGGTGCAGGAGCTGATGAATAACGCCACTACCCTGAACTTTAATGCGCTGTTGGTGAGCGATGAACTGCAGGCGCAGCGGGTAGTGCCGCAGCTGCAGGCGTTTAACCGCGCGGTGCCGGAAAAAGTAATGGTCTTCAGTCTCGCGGGTTCGCTGCAGATGCCGGGTATTCCAACCATCCCGGCGATTGAGTATTCGATGGATGCGATGGCTTCGCGGATCGTCAACTGGCTGATCGGCAAAAGCCCGCAGCCCGGCGGCAGCCTGCTGCGCGGCGACTTAATTATTCCCTAGAGGTGCGGAGATATTCTAAACATGCGTATCTAAATGCCATCAAGCATGAAATCGAGCGCTCCTTTAATAGCGTTGCGGTATCCGCTCGCATCGCAAAACTCGACCCCTAAGGCTTTAACAGGAATGGTTGCCGCTTCGTGTGTCATCAAAACGTATTTTTTCCCGTCAACCAAAGCCAGTATCGGGTTTAAACGCTCCGGCGCGGGATTAACACCGAGTCGCTCAACGGGCATTAACGGGATCGCTAAGCGGCGATTAATGTCGCCAATAATGTCACTGGTAACATCAATTAAAAGTGGGAAGGCCGGGTTTTTACTGGTACTTCTGTAGACATAATATTGCACTGTCAAAAACTCCGATATTCATCAGAAAAGCATCCGGTCTCTTCCCCTAAAGCATTCATTGCAGCTATTGCTTCAGCATTAGCTTCGCGCCAACGCAGGGCAGCATGTTTTTTCAGCTCAGCATCAAGCGCTGCGGCTAATGTAGCGCTCATATTTACACCGGCTTCGCGCGCACGATTGAGTAAATCCCGTTCGAGAGTGACGGTCACGTTTTGCGTTTTACGTTTTACAGTCATGATGAGATCTCCAGTGAGCAGATATGTGGAGCTTACACTTATACTGACACGATCGCTACCTGGCGGCCTCTGATAGCTCATCGCGATAAAACATATTATTTAGGAGATACGGTGAGGGTAACGCCCTCATGGGACGTAAAGCCTGAGTCCGGCGAAGTACCGAACTCAGGTGAGGATAATTTGGAGTGGCAACGGTTTTCCTGATAATTCAGCCCGTTATTTACCCGGGCAGCGAATTTTATCAATGGCGGCCAGATAGCCTTTTTGATTATTGCGCTCTTTCGCCAGCGTCGCTTCGCGAACGTAACTCTGGTTGTCTTTCGAGGCGAGGATTTTATTGGCGAAATCGTTATCGCTGAGGGTGCTCGCCGGGGCGCATTTTTCCTTCACCGCTTTCAACACCTGCTGTTTTTGCTGCTCAAACTGCAGGCTTTGCAGCGGCGATTCGGCCCACGCCGCGCTGGCGCTAAGGGCAGTAACCAGACACAACATCCAACACGCTTTCATGGCGCTTCTCCTTCACTTTTCGCTTCAGTCAACTATATGCGCAGCAGGTGAATTGCGCAAATGTTAGACATTTTTTGTTGTTTAAAATCAGACGATTGCTATTACGCCGCGCGTACCCGCCGCCGGGAATCCACCGCGATAAGAATGACCGAAGAGAGAATCAACAGCGTCCCCAGCCAGTCCGGCAGAGTAAAGGTAATGCCCAACAGCAAGAGAGAGAGCAGGGCGCTGCTCAGCGGCTCGGCGCAGCTGAGGATCCCGGCTTTTGCGCCGCCAATTTTCTGAGCGCCGTTGAGATACAGGCTGAAAGTCAGCGAGGTGCCGATCACCACGAGATAGAAAAACGCCAGCAGCAGACGGCCGTTCACCACAAAGTTCGCGCTCTGGCTGCCATAAAACGGCAACAGCATCGCCCCGCCAATCAGCATGCTCCAGCCGACGATCGGCAGTGTGCCGTAGCGGGCGATAAGCGTTGAGGGATAGGTGGTATAAAACGCCGCCGCGAAGGCAGAAGCGATCCCCCAGAACAGCGCCGCCGGCGAGATGGAGAGCGAGGTCGGGTTGCCGTGGGTGACCAGCAGGAAGGTGCCGGCAAGCGAGGTGCCAATCGCCAGCAGCACAAAGGGACTAGGCCGCGCCTTACGCGCCAGCGCGAACCAGGCGACGATAATCGTCGGCGACAAAAACTGTAGCACCGTGGCGGTGGCGGCGTTCGACTTCTCGATAGTCATCAGGAAGGTGTACTGCACGGTTAACGCGCCGACCAGCGAGAAAAACAGCAGGCTAAGGGCATCTTTGCGGTTTTGCATGACGCGGAAAATTTTGTCGCCGTGAACGAAAGCGAGCATCAGCAAAATCAGCCCGGCGAACAGCAGGCGGATCATGGTCAGATAGGGCGATGACATCTGACTTTGCTGCATAATGTACTGCGCGCAGACCCCGGAACTGCCCCACAGGACGGCGGCGATCAATACGTTCAACATCCCTCTTTTGCTGGAACCCATTTTTCCCTCGCGTGAAATAGCGCAAAGCAGGAATCATAGCACGGCGGCGACGCGGCGCGTGTTTTACCAGGGGTTTCGCGGAAAGCCCCTTCCTTTGAGGTCGGGGATGTAGAGCGAAGCGCCCGCCAGGGCGCTAATGAGGCCGGTTCTGATCCTCAATGTATTTCTTAATCACTTCAAGGGGCGCACCGCCCACGCTGCCAGCGAAATAAGACGGCGACCATAGAGCGTCTGACTTCCAGGCGGGTTTATGCAGGTCTGGATGATGCAATTTCATCTTGCGGCTGCTAACCCCTTTTAGGCTGTTAACTAGCTTGCTGATTGATACCTTCGGCGGGAAGTTAAGCAGCATGTGAACGTGATCCGACTCACCGTTAAACTCCACCAGTTCGCATTCAAACAGCTCGCAAACGTTGCGACAAATCCCCTCAAGCGTTTCCAGGTGCGCTTCATTAAAGACACGCCCGCGATACTTCGTTATGAAGATTAAATGACAGTGCAGCATGAAAACGCAATGTCGCCCCGTTCGATATATTAAGTCCATAGACCAACCTTGCAAAAGTGATTTTATGCGAGTAGCGTAGCTCGTTATGAGCATTCAGACCAAAACTTTATCAGTCAGAGTTAAAGACCGCCACGCCGCCGTTTTGCGGCAGATGGCCTTTGAGGTCAATCAGGTCTTTAATCTGGCAAACGAGATAACCAGCGAGGCATACAGCAACGCTGGCGTTTTTGGTGCGCAGGTTCCAAAGTGGTTAACCGCGTTTGATGTTCAGAAGATGACAACCGGCATACAGCGTGAGCGCGGCTATTCCATCGGCAGCGCTACAGTGCAGGAAGTGATCGCTCACCACGGCAAGGCGCGGAAACAGTTCAAGCGTTCCCGCCTGCGCTGGCGCGTCAGTGGCGGCGCTCGCCGTTCGCTGGGCTGGGTGCCGTTCAAATCAAAGCAGGCGAAGTGGCAAAACGGCTGCGTTAAGTTCGCCGGGCACTACTTTAAAGTTTGGGATAGCTACGGTCTTGCGGGCTACAAATTCCGCGCAGGCAGTTTTTCCGAAGATAGCCGAGGGCGATGGTACTTCAATATCTGCGTAGAGGTTGCGACCGTCCATACCACGGGCGCGACCGCTGTCGGCATAGACCTCGGGTTAAAGGATACCGCCACGGTATCCGATGGCAGCAAACTGATCGCCGGTCGTTTTTATCGCGACCTGCAACCAGCATTAGGCAAGGCGCAACAGGCAGGCAAAAAAGCCCGTGTACGCGCCATCCACGCCAAAATTAAGAATCGCCGCAAAGATGCCCTGCACAAGTTCAGCACGGCGCTGGTAAACAGCCATGCGGCGATATTCGTAGGCGATGTGAGCAGCAGCAAGTTAGCCAAAACCAAAATGGCTAAAAGCGTCCTGGACGCTGGCTGGGCGATGCTCAAAACACAACTGGAATATAAAGCGATTGCGCGCTCAGTGGTGTTCGAAGTGGTCAACGAAAGGTATTCCACCCAGGCTTGTTCGTGTTGCGGGGCTATCTCCAACAACAGTCCGAAAGGTAGAGCAGGTTTGCGAATAAGAGAATGGACTTGTTGTGAGTGCGGAACCGCTCATGATCGCGACGTTAACGCCGCAAAGAACATTCTCGCGGCAGGACATTGCCGTCTAGCTGTAGGAATCCCCGTCCTTTAGGACGGGGAGGATGTCAATGCCGACGCCACTCGCCCGGCGTCATGCCGTAGTGTTTTTTAAAGGTTTTCGCAAATGAAGCCTGTGATTGAAAACCGCAGCGTTCGGCAATCACTTCCAGCCGCGCCTGGCGATCGAGATGCAGCAGGCGAGCGGCCATCGCCATCCGCAGTTGCGACAGCCACGCCTGCGGCGTCAGATGATAGACGCGGGCAAAATGACGGGCGAAGGTGGCGCGCGATAAAAACGCCCGCGCCGCCATGCTCTCGATAGTCCACGGCTGTTCCGGCGCGGCCAGCACCGCGAGAACGGCCGGCATCAGCCGCGCATCGCTCATCAGGCGCAGCAGGCCGCCCGGCGGCTCCTGCGCGCCGAGCAGGGTACGTAACAGCAGTACCAGCAGCGTATCGCCAAGGCTGCGCACGATAGCGCTACCGCCGGGATGTTCCGCCAGGCTTTCGCGTACCAGCACGTTAAGCAATATATCCAGCTCCGGGCAATCTTCGCGCTCGTCGGTGTGTAAATGGATAAGCTCCGACTCTTCGGCGAACAGCCAGTCGACGTGCGGGCCGAAGTAAAACTCGCCGCACAGCATCTCCAGCGCGTCGCTTTCCACGGCGGTACGCACTTCCGTTAGCGTGCCGTTAAAGCGATGGGCGACGGGCAGTACCTGGCCCCACTCCACCAGGCTCTCCATCAGATGCGGCGAACCGTGCGGCAGCAGGATCACGTCGCCGGCGCGCATGTGGCGGGTTTGATGACCGACGGTTAACCGCCCTTCGCCGCGCAACACAAAGTGCCACGGCACCACGCCCGCTCGCATTTGATCGTGTCCGGCCTGCCAGCGGCCGCCGAAACGGCAATGCAGATTCACTTCGCAACGCGGGGCCAGCAGCGTCAACAGATGGCTCAAACTATCCATGCGACTCCTGAGACGATAAGACAAAAAAATGAGACGAAGAGCGCCAGTCTAGCACGTCGCCGACCACTAAGATGTCTCCATTGCCACAACTACCCGCCAATAACAGGAGAACACCATGAGCCGTTTAGCCGATATCCGTGAACAAGATGCCACCGGGAAAGCCGCCGATATTTTCGCCGGAATTAAAAAAGCGATGGGTAAAGTGCCGAATGCCTATCTGACCATCGGCGGCCACTCGCCGGCGGCGCTGCAACAGGCGCTGGCGCACAACGCGATGCTGCATAAAAGCAGCCTCACCGCGCAGGAGCTGGAAGCGATTAATTTATCGGTCAGCGAAGCGACCGGCTGTGATTACTGCCTGGCCGCCCATACCCTGATGGCCAAAAAAGCGGGCTTCAGCGGCGAGCAAATCCACGCCCTGCGCCGCGGCGAGTATACGGAAGATGCGCGCCTGGACGCGCTGGTGAAATTCGCCCAAACCCTGGTGACCACCACCGGTACGCTGCCGGAAGCGGACGTCACCGCGCTGCGTCACGCCGGTTTTAGCGACCAGCAGGTGATTGAGATCGTCAGCGCCGTCAGCGCCATCCTGTTCACCAACATGGTGAACCGGGTTAACGACACGGTAGTGGACTTCCCGAAAGCCGATTAACCCGTCGTCGCGCGCCTGTTTACAGTCCCAGTTCGCTTAGCCCCGGATGATCGTCAGGGCGGCGACCCTGAGGCCAGTGGAACAGGCGCTCGCTTGCCGCGATCGGCAAATCGTTGATGCAGGCGTAGCGCGTGGACATTAGCCCGTGCTCATCAAACTGCCAGTTTTCATTGCCGTACGAACGAAACCAGTTGCCGCTGTCGTCGCACCACTCATAGGCGAAGCGTACGGCGATGCGATTATCCTGCCATGCCCATAGCTCCTTAATCAGCCGGTATTGCAGCTCTTTACGCCATTTTCGCTGCAGAAACTCCACGATTTGCCCCCGTCCGTGGACAAATTCGCTGCGGTTGCGCCATTCGCTATCCACGGTGTATGCCAGCGCGACTTTTTGCGCATCGCGGCTGTTCCAGCCATCTTCGGCGGCGCGCACCTTCTGCGCGGCGCTGTCGCGGGTAAACGGCGGTAACGGGGGACGTTGTTCGCTCATCAGGACTCTCCTTTTGGGGATAATTGTTGCTGCAGGCGCTGATTCTCCTGCTCCAGTTCATGAATACGCTCTTGCAGGCTCTGGTTGTATTCCGCGACCTGCTGTGCGCTGTAGCGCGGCGTAATGTGCTGCGGACAGTTCCAGTCAAAAGCCTGCAGATGAAAACGAAACAGGCGTTCGATGCGGGCGCGATAGTTTGCCGGCGTCACTAACGCCAGCAGCTCAGGCTGCTCTTCCGCCGCCAGCACCTCGACGGTGGCGTAGATTTTCAGCCTGGCACGGCGCGGGTAATCCATCAAAAAGAGGCAGGCCCGGTCGCTGCCGCGCAGGTTGCCGGTGGTGATGTACTGGCGATTACCGCCGAAATCGGCCATGGCCAGCGTGGTGTCATCCAGCAGGCGCAGAAAACCCGGCGGGCCGCCGCGATGCTGAATGTAGGGCCAGCCGCTTTGCGACACCGTCGCCAGATAAAAACTGTCGCGGGTGGCGATCATCCCCTCTTCGCTGGCGCCGAAGCGATCCGCCTGACGGCGGCTGTGTGGCGTTTGCCACAGCTGGTCGCTGCCCATTTCATGTTGCACATCCATGACATCCGGGGTGATCGCGATATCGAGAAAGGTTGCTGCCATAACGCCTCCTGAAGGTAGGGGGCTATCATGGACTGTGCTGTGAAAAATGATAATACTGCTTATCTGGTAATCATCTTTCCGGATAACGGGAGAATAATGGACCGATTAAGCGCTATGGCGCTGCTGGTGAAAGTCACTGAACTGGGCAGTATGTCGGCGGCGGCGCGGGCGCTGAATACGCCGTTGACGACCGTGAGCCGTAATATCGGCGAGCTGGAGAGCGCGCTGGGAGTCCGTTTATTGACGCGCACTACCCGTAAACTCACCCTCACCGATGCCGGCGTCGATTATGTCGCCGCCGCGCGGCGGATCCTCGAAGAGGTGGAAAACGCCGAACGCCGGGCAACGGGTGAATACCAGGAGCCGAAGGGCGAGCTAGTGATCTCCGCGCCGACCATGTTTGGTCGCCAGCACGTTCTGCCAGTCATTAGTGAATTTATCGCCCGTTATCCGCAAATTCGCGTACGTTTGTTACTCAGCGACAGTAATGCCGATCTGGTCGGCGACCATATCGATCTGGCGGTACGGATTGGTGAATTGGCTGATAGCAGCATGGTGGCCACCCGGCTGGGCGCGATGCGCATTGTAGCCTGCGCCCATCCCGCGCTGTTGGCGAAATACGGCGAACCGCAGCGTCCGCGCGATCTGGCGGCGCTGCCGATCATCCGTATTGAATCGCCGATGCCCTATCGCGGCTGGCGCTTTCGCGCCGTTGAACGGGAAGATCAGCTGATTAATCTGCCGCCGGTGTTGGCCGTCACCACGCCGGAGAGCGCCGCCGATGCCGCCCGGCTGGGCGTTGGGGTGGCCCGCTTGCTGCACTATCAGGCGCTGGATGGCCTGCGCTGCGGGGAACTGCGTCTGCTGCTGGAAAGCGTCGAGCCGGAGCCCGCGCCGGTTCATTTGTTATATACCGCGCGGGAGCTGGCGCCGCTTAAGCTGCGGAAATTTATCGACTTTGCCGCGCCGGCGCTGCGCCAGTCCTTGCTGCGTATTGCCGGGGCCGCTTAATGCGCCGCGCTTTTCAGCGGCGCCTCCTTCAATAGCCAGGAAAGGACAAACGCGACGGCCATAATGCAGGCCGCCATCAGGAACGCCGCATGGATCGCCGCGCCGAAGGCGTCGAGATAATCGAGACGGATCGCTGCTGGCAGATGCTGTACCGCCACCGGATTCATGGCTGGCGGCATCACCGCGCCCTCCGGCAGCAGTTTCTGCAGGTTATTTTGCAGCACATGGGTAAAGACCGCGCCGAACAATGCCACGCCGATGGAGCCGCCAATTGAGCGGAACAGGATCACACCGGAGGTGGCGACGCCGTACATCTGCGCCGGCATCGCATTCTGTACCGCCAGCACCAGTACCTGCATCACCACCCCCAGGCCCGCGCCGAGCACGCCGGTAAACAGGTATAACTGCCACATTGGCGAATGAATGGTGATACGGGTCAGCAGCACCATGCCGGTCACGCCGAGCAGGGTACCGATAATCGGGAAAATCCGGTATTTCCCGGTGTGGCTAATCACCCGGCCGCTGATGATCGAGGTCAGCAGCAGGCCGCCCATCAGCGGGATTAACTGTAACCCGGCCTCGGTTGGCGTCGCCTCTTTCACCACCTGCAGATAGAGCGGCAGGAAAGTGACCGAACCGAACAGCGACATGCCGATAACAAAGCCAATCAGGCTGCACAGCAGGAAGCTGCGGTTGCGGAATAGCGACAGCGGAATAATCGGCTCGACGGCGATCCGTTCTTCATAGATAAAGCCGATGATCCCCACGATGCCGAAGGCCAGAATGCACCACAGCTGCGGATCATTCCACGCATGGACGCTGCCGCCTTCCGAGGTAAACAGGATGATGCACAACAGCGCCATGCTGAGGTAAATCGCCCCCAGCCAGTCAATCTGATGCTGGCTACGTTTGTTGCTGCTGTGGAATACCGCGCCGATAACCAGCAACGCGAACAGACCCAGCGGCAGGTTGATATAGAAAATCCAGCGCCACGAGGCGTGCTGTACCAGGAAACCGCCGATCAGCGGGCCGATAACCGTCGCCAGGCCGAAGACGCCGCCGAACAGCCCCTGATAGCGTCCGCGGTTGGCAGGTGGGATAACGTCGGCGACCGCCGCCATGCTGATCACCATCAGGCCGCCGCCGCCGAGCCCCTGTAGCGCGCGCATCAGTACCAATTGCGTCATGTTCTGCGCCAGCCCGCAGAGCGCGGAACCGGCAAGAAACAACACGATCGCCACCTGCAGCACGATTTTACGCCCGAACAGATCGCCGAATTTACCGTACAGCGGCACTACGATGGTCGAGCTGAGGATATAGGCGGTGACCACCCACGAGAGTTTATCCAGCCCGCCGAGCTCGCCAACGATAGTAGGCAAGGCGGTGGAGACGATGGTCTGGTCCAGCGCCGACAGCAGCATCACCAGCAACAGGGCGCTGAACAGCAGGCGGATTGACGGCGCCGGTTGGCTTGCGACTTCAGATGTCATTGCATCACTCGCTTGAAATTAATTAAATGCATAATTAATATTTAGGGAAATGATGAATCGGGTCAAGAGATCGCCAACATATGCCAGCACAAAAAGCTAATGAAGCGCCGCGCCGCCCTGGTCGGCCACGTGGTAAAAAGCCGGGAACCGCTAACCGCGAGCAGTTGATCGATATCGCCCTGGCGCTGTTTGCTCGTCACGGCGCGGCCCGCGTGTCGTTAAATGCCATTGCCAAAGAGGCCGGGGTGACGCCGGCGATGCTGAATTACTATTTTACGTCGCGGGAAGCGCTGATTGAGAATTTGCTGGAAGAGCGCTTTATGCCGCTGCGCAACGATATCAGCCGCATATTTGTCGACCATCCGCAGGATCCGGTGACGGCGTTGACGATGATGGTTGAGACGCTGGCGGACATGGCGGAGCAAAATGCCTGGTTTGCGCCGCTGTGGATGCAGGAGATCATCGGCGAGATGCCGATGCTGCGCCAGCACATGGATGCGCGCTTCGGCGAGGAGCGTTTTCAGGTGATGCTGGAGACGGTTCGTCGCTGGCAGCAGGAGGGGAAAATTAACCCGGCGCTGGCGCCGGAGCTGCTGTTTACCACGGTGATTAGCCTGGTGCTGGTGCCGTTCTCGCGCATCCATAGCGATCCGCGTTTACAGGCGGTAACCCGGCAGACCATTGTGAGCCACGCGCTGGCGTTAATGGGCCACGGGGTCGGCGGTTAAGTTGTTAATTCAGATGCCGACACTGCTTCTGCGTTATGACTCTCCTGGCGCAGGGATTTTCCCGGAGGCGGCGCGTTGCGCCTTGTCCGGGCTACCAAATCGCACAGTCGGGTAGCCCGGATAAGCGCAGCGCAATCCGGGGTTATCGTTACAGTGTCTTCGATAAATAATGGCGTTGCATACCCGCGTGCGGGAAATCGGGCAGCGACATCTGCAACTGATAGCCTAATTTCTGATAAAACGGCAGCGCCTGGAAGCTAAAGGTATCGACCAGCAAATGACTGCAGCCCAACGCCTGCGCCTGCTGTTCCGCTTCCTGCATAAGCTCGCGGCCCAGACCGTTGCCGCGCGTCGCTTCGCTCACCCATAAGTATTCGATACACAGCCAGTTGCCTTTGCGTTTGGCGATAAGCCCGCCGCGCATCACCGCTTGCTCATCGCGGGAGTAAATGCCCAGATCGCCAAACTGAGCTGCGTCGAGATACTGCTGATTATACTGCCGGAGGCCGGCAAACAATTCTTGTTGATCGTCGGGATTAATGCTTTTTGTAATTATTAGAGCCATTAAGTTTCTCCAGTTGCACAGGCTATCGTTATATTTTCCTCTACTGACTTTCACAAAATATTCTTATTTTCTCCATTATTTTTTGTCTTAATTTTGTCCTTCAAAGTAAGCGAAATAACCTTTCTATGACTTTCGAAAGGGCGGGCTGAGAATCCCCACAATAATAATAGTGTTAAGGAACATCTAAGCTTCATTGCGATATTTCCATTAAGACGAAAATGCCGCAGCGCCCCTCTTTTCCTCGCGATTTAATTCACGGGGGGACGTCTTACATCTTGAGAAAATAAAATGAAACACATCATAGCCCCCATCGCGACAGCATTATTTCTCCTGAGCGGATGCGATAATGCGCAGACAACTGCGCCGCAACAACCCACGCCGGAGGTGGGAATTGTTACGCTGCAAGCCCATCCGGTGCCGGTGGTCAGCCAACTGACTGGCCGCACTACCGCCTCGCTCAGCGCCGAAGTGCGCCCGCAGGTCGGTGGCATCATTCAGAAGCGCCTGTTTACCGAAGGCGATATGGTGAAGGCCGGGCAGGCCCTTTACCAGATCGATCCCTCCAGTTATCGCGCCACCTGGAACGAAGCGGCGGCCGCGTTGAAGCAGGCGCAGGCGCTGGTGGTCTCTGATTGCCAGAAAGCCCAGCGCTACGCGTCGTTGGTCAGAGATAACGGCGTCTCTCGCCAGGATGCCGACGACGCTGCCTCCGCCTGCGCCCAGGACAAGGCCAGCGTGGAGTCGAAAAAAGCGGCGCTCGAGAGCGCGCGCATCAACTTGAACTGGACCACCGTCACCGCGCCGATTGCCGGGCGCATCGGCATCTCCTCGGTCACGCCGGGAGCGCTGGTCTCTGCCGACCAGGATACCGCGCTGGCGACGATCCGCGGCCTCGACACCATGTATGTCGATCTGACGCGATCCAGTGTCGATCTCCTGCGTTTACGCAGGCAGAGCCTGGCCAGCAACAGCGATACCCTCAGCGTGACGTTAACCCTTGAGGATGGCAGTACTTATCCCGAAAAAGGGCGTTTGGCGCTCACCGAAGTCGCCGTCGATGAATCCACTGGCTCGGTGACCCTGCGCGCCATCTTCCCCAACCCGCAGCATGTCCTGCTGCCGGGAATGTTTGTCCGCGCGCGTATCGATGAAGGCATCATGAACGACGCGATCCTCGCGCCGCAGCAGGGTATCACCCGCGATGCCAAAGGCGACGCCACGGCGCTGGTTGTCGATGCCGACAACAACGTTGAACAGCGTACCGTGCAAACCGGCGATACCTACGGCGATAAATGGCTGGTGCTGAGCGGTCTGAAAGCGGGCGACAAGCTGATTGTCGAAGGCACCGGTAAAGTGTCCCCCGGACAAGCGGTGAAGGCCGTTGCCGTCAAAAATAACGGAGGCAATGCCTGATGTTCTCCCGTTTCTTCGTGCGTCGCCCGGTCTTTGCCTGGGTGATCGCTATCCTTATCATGCTTGCCGGGGCGCTGGCGATCCGCACGCTGCCGGTGGGACAATATCCGGACGTCGCCCCACCGGCGGTCAAAATATCCGCTACCTATACCGGAGCTTCCGCAGAAACCCTGGAAAACAGCGTCACCCAGGTTATCGAGCAGCAGCTCACCGGACTGGATAACTTACTTTATTTCACCTCCACCAGCAGTTCGGATGGTACGGTGAGTATTACCGTCACCTTTGAGCAGGGAACCGATCCGGACACTGCTCAGGTACAGGTACAAAATAAAGTGCAGCAGGCGGAATCGCGTCTGCCGAGTGAAGTACAGCAATCTGGCGTAACGGTAGAAAAATCACAAAGCAGTTTCCTGTTAATCCTCGCGGTGTATGACAAAACCAACCGCGCCACCAGTTCTGATATCTCCGATTGGCTGGTCAGCAATATGCAGGACCCGCTGGCGCGCGTGGAGGGCGTCGGCAGCCTGCAGGTATTCGGCGCCGAATACGCGATGCGCGTCTGGATGGACCCGACCAAACTCGCCTCTTACTCGTTGATGCCTTCCGACGTACAGTCGGCTATTGAGGCGCAGAACGTGCAGGTTTCCGCGGGTAAAATCGGCGCGCTACCGTCGTCCAATGCCCAGCAATTGACCGCCACCGTGCGCGCGCAGTCGCGGCTGCAAACTCCTGACCAGTTCAAAGCGATCATTGTAAAGAGCCAATCCGACGGTTCGGTGGTGCGCCTGAGCGATGTCGCGCGGGTGGAGATGGGCAGCGAGGATTACACCGCTACCGCTAATCTGAACGGCCATCCCGCAGCCGGGATTGCGGTGATGATGGCACCCGGCGCCAACGCGCTGGATACCGCAACGCTGGTGAAAAGCAAAATCGCTGAATTCCAGCGTCAAATGCCGCAGGGCTACGATATCGCCTACCCGAAAGACAGCACCGAGTTCATCAAAATCTCGGTCGAGGACGTCATTCAGACCCTGTTTGAAGCGATTATTCTCGTGGTCTGCGTAATGTATCTGTTCCTGCAGAATTTCCGCGCGACGCTCATTCCGGCGGTAGCGGTACCGGTCGTGTTACTTGGCACCTTTGGGGTGCTGGCGCTGTTCGGCTACTCCATTAATACCCTGACGCTGTTCGCCATGGTGCTGGCGATCGGCCTGCTGGTGGATGATGCCATTGTGGTGGTGGAAAACGTCGAACGTATTATGCGCGACGAAGGGCTGCCCGCTCGCGAAGCCACCGAAAAATCGATGGGCGAAATCTCCGGCGCGCTGGTGGCGATCGCCCTGGTGCTGTCGGCGGTATTCCTGCCAATGGCCTTTTTCGGCGGTTCGACCGGGGTAATCTATCGCCAGTTCTCGGTGACGATTATCTCGGCGATGATGCTGTCGGTGGTGGTAGCGCTAACCCTCACTCCGGCGCTGTGCGGCGCGCTGCTAAGCCACTCCAAACCTCATGACAAAGGATTCTTCGGCGCCTTTAATCGCCTGTGGGGGCGTACGGAAGAGGGCTACCAGCGTCGCGTACTCGGCGGCCTACGCCGCGGCGCGGTGATGATGGGCGCTTACGCCTTGATTTGCGGGGCGATGGCGTTGGCGATGTGGAAACTGCCGGGCAGCTTCCTGCCGGTGGAGGATCAGGGCGAAATCATGGTCCAGTACACCTTGCCTGCCGGGGCGACCGCGGTGCGTACCGTCGAGGTGCGCCGTCAGGTGACCAACTGGTTCCTCACCAAAGAGAAAGCCAATACCGAGGTTATCTTCACCGTCGACGGCTTCAGTTTCAGCGGCAGCGGTCAGAATGCCGGTATGGCCTTCGTCTCATTGAAAAACTGGTCGCAGCGCAAAGGCGACGAAAATACCGCGCAGGCCATTGCGCTGCGCGCCAACAAAGAGCTGGGCGCGATCCGCGACGCCACCCTGTTCGCTATGACGCCGCCATCGGTGGACGGCCTTGGGCAAAGTAATGGCTTCACTTTCGAGCTGATGGCCAGCGGGGGTACCGATCGCGATAGCCTGATGAAGCTGCGCAGCCAACTGCTGGCCGCAGCCAATCAGAGCGGCGAACTGCAGTCGGTTCGCGCCAACGATCTGCCACAAATGCCACAGCTGCAGGTGGATATCGATAACAACAAAGCCGTCTCGCTGGGGCTGTCGCTCAGTGACGTGACCGATACGCTCTCCAGCGCCTGGGGCGGCACGTACGTCAACGACTTTATCGATCGCGGCCGGGTGAAAAAGGTCTATATCCAGGGCGAGAGCGACGCGCGCGCCGTGCCGTCCGATCTTGGTAAATGGTTTGTCCGCGGCAGCGATAACAGCATGACGCCGTTCACCGCGTTCGCCACCACCCATTGGGAATACGGCCCGGAAAGCCTGGTACGCTACAACGGCTCGGCCGCCTTTGAGATCCAGGGGGAAAACGCCGCGGGCTTCAGCTCAGGGGCGGCAATGGACAAAATGGAAAAACTGGCCGATAGCCTGCCGGCGGGCTCCACCTGGGCATGGAGCGGTATTTCGCTGCAGGAAAAACTGGCCAGCGGCCAGGCGATGAGCCTGTACGCCATTTCGATTCTGGTGGTGTTCCTGTGCCTGGCGGCGCTGTATGAAAGCTGGTCAGTGCCGTTCTCGGTGATCATGGTCATCCCGTTAGGCCTGCTTGGCGCGGCGCTGGCGGCCACGCTGCGCGGCTTAAGTAATGACGTCTATTTCCAGGTGGCGCTGTTGACGACCATTGGCCTGTCGTCGAAGAACGCCATTCTTATCGTTGAGTTCGCTGAATCCGCGGTGGATGAGGGCTATTCGCTCTCGCGGGCGGCGATCCGCGCCGCGCAGACCCGTCTGCGCCCGATTGTCATGACCTCGCTGGCATTTATCGCCGGGGTACTGCCGCTGGCCATTGCTACCGGCGCCGGGGCCAACAGCCGCGTGGCGATTGGTACCGGGATTATCGGCGGCACCCTGACGGCGACGCTGCTAGCGGTGTTCTTCGTCCCGCTGTTCTTTGTGTTGGTGAAGCGTCTCTTTACCCGCCCACGTCCTTCTCAGGAGTAAGTTATGTTTCGTTTGAGTTTAATGTTTATCGCGCTCCTGACCGCGGGCTGTGTCTCTCTTGACCCGCACTACGAGCGCCCGGCCGCGCCGGTGCCGGCGACCCTTCCCGGCGCACACGGCGAATCAACGGCGGTGGTCGGCGACTGGCAAAAAGTGGTCAATGATGTGCGGTTAAAAAAAGTGGTCAGCATCGCGCTTAATAGCAACCGCGATGTGCAAAAAGCATTGGCCGATATTGAAGCCGCTCGCGCCCAGTATGGCGAAACGCGCGCATCGTTGTTTCCCACCGTCGATGCCGAGCTGAGCCATACCCGCAGCAAAACGATCGCCAGCGGCTTAAGTTCTACCTCGCAGGCTGACGGCGCGGTCTCGAGCTTCGAACTGGACTTGTTCGGCAAGAACCAGAGCCTGTCTCGTGCGGCGCGAGAAAGCTGGCTTGCCAGCGAATTCACCGCGCAAAATACCCGACTGACGATGATTGCCGATTTGACCACCGCCTGGGTGACGCTGGCGACGGATAATAGCAATCTGGCGCTGGCGCAGCAGACGATGGATAGCGCGGAGAACTCGCGCAAAATCGTCGCTCGCCAGATGGCGGTGGGCACCGCCTCCGCCGGTGATTTAAGTTCGGCGGAAAGCGTCTATCAGCAGGCGCGAGCCAGCGTCGCCAGCTACCGTACGCTGGTGGCGCAGGATAAAAACGCCATTAACCTGCTGGCGGGGGAAACCGTGCCGGAGAGCCTGCTGCCCGGTACGCTGGAGAGCCTGGGGGATAACAGCATCGCGCTGGTGCCGGCGGGGGTATCATCATCGGTACTGTTGCGCCGGCCGGATATTCAGGAGGCGGAACATAATCTCAAGAGCGCTAATGCCGATATCGGCGCGGCGCGAGCGAACTTTTTCCCCTCCATTTCGCTGACCGCCAGCGCCGGGATCGGCAGCGATTCGCTATCGTCGCTGTTTAGCCATGGCATGCAGGTGTGGTCGTTCGCCCCGTCCATCAGCCTGCCGCTGTTCACCGGCGGCAGTAATCTGGCGCAGCTACGCTATGCGCAGGCTGAGAAAAAGGGGCTGATTGCCACCTACGAGAAATCCATTCAGAGCGCCTTCAAGGACGTTGCCGATGCGCTGGCGCGCCGGGAAACGCTGAGTGAACAGCTCGATGCCCAGCAGCAGTATGTTGCCGCCGAGCAGAAGTCGCTGGATATCGCGATGAAGAGTTACCAGGCCGGGGTCGGCGATTATCTGTCGGTGCTGACCGCCCAGCGGACGCTGTGGTCGGCGAAGGCGACGCTGCTGTCGCTGCAGCAGACCGACCTCAATAACCGCATTACGCTCTGGCAATCGCTGGGCGGCGGCGCCAGTTAATGTTCCTCTTCGGACGCGTTATAGCACCTTAATCACTGCTGGTACATGCGTTAACTCCAGGTTGCGGTAATAAAATATTCCACCTTTATTACCGCAACATCTCTGGCTATACCTACAATTCTCCTATTATCCCAAGCGTATTAATCGTGATACTCTTCACATGAATGGAATAAAAAATTCCTTATACTGCGCGCAACTGAGAATAACGAGGTTTTTATGAGTATCGACCTGAGCAAACTGCTGACCGAGCGACGCAACGCCAACAGCGCCAACATTGACACCCTCTCCACCGTCGACATGCTGACGGTGATAAACCAGGAAGATCAGCAAGTGGCGCAGGCGATAACGCCTTACTTGCCGCAGATAGCGGAAGTCGTGGATAAAGTGGCGGCGGCGCTGCGGGCCGGCGGGAGGCTGATTTACATCGGCGCCGGCACGTCGGGGCGTTTGGGTATCCTGGACGCCAGCGAATGCCCGCCGACCTTTGGCACCCGTCCGGAGCAGGTGGTGGGGATTATCGCCGGCGGACATAAAGCGATTCTGAGCGCCGTGGAAAACGTAGAAGACAATAAAGCGCAAGGGGCGATGGATCTGCAAAACCTAAACTTCAGCAACCGTGATGTGCTGGTGGGGCTGGCGGCCAGCGGGCGTACGCCGTACGTCATTGGCGCGATGGAATACGCCCATAGCCAAAATGCGTTTGTCGCTATCGTCAGCTGTAACCCACACGGTGAAATGGCGCAGCTGGCGGATGTCGCAATTACCCCGGTGGTCGGCCCGGAAGTGGTTACCGGATCGACCCGCCTGAAAGCCGGCACCGCACAGAAACTGGTGCTGAACATGATCTCCACCGGGGCGATGATCCGCATCGGCAAGGTCTACAGCAACCTGATGGTTGATGTGGAAGCGACCAACGCCAAGCTGATTGAGCGCCAGGTGTCTATCGTGATGGAAGCGACCGACTGCGATCGCGCCACCGCGCAGAATGCGCTGGATGCCTGTGGCCGCCACTGTAAGACGGCGATTGTGATGGTGTTGGCTGACTTAAGCGCCGCAGAAGCGCAGTCGCTGCTGGCGAAAAACAACGGTTATATCCGCAAGGCGCTAGGCAACACCTGAGCGCCGACAGACAGGTAACAGGCAATGGCAAAAATAACGAAAGAGATGATAGCGCGGATCCTGGCCCACGTCGGCGGGGCCGCAAACGTGGCGCAGGCGGGTAACTGCATGACGCGCCTGCGCTTGACCCTGCGCGATGAAAGCCTGGCCGATAGCGCCGCCATTCGCCAGATTGACGGCGTGATGGGGGTTATCGTCAGCGATGAACAGTTCCAGGTGGTATTAGGCCCCGGCAAGGCGCAGACCGCCGCGGAAATGATGAACGGCCTGATGGATGCGGCGCCGCAGGCGGCCGCCTCGCTGGCGGATGTGGCGGCGGAAAAAAAGCAGGCGCTGAAGAGTAAGCAGACCAGCGGGGTACAGAAGTTTCTCGCGAAGTTCGCCACTATTTTTACGCCGTTGATCCCCGGATTCATCGCCGTCGGTCTGCTGCTGGGCTTTGCCACGCTGGCGGAACAAATCTTCGTGCTGGAGAACGCGCACCCTAACGCCAGCCTGGTGGCGCTGATTGGCTACATGAAGGTATTCAGCAAAGGGATGTTTACCTTCCTGAGTATCCTGATTGGCTATAACGCTCAGAAAGCCTTCGGCGGTTCGGGCGTGAACGGCGCGATTATCGCCTCGCTGTTCGTGCTGGGCTACAACCCGGAAGCGACCAGCGGATTCTACGCCGGAATTTCGACCTTCTTCGGCCATGGTATCGACCCGCGCGGCAATATTATCGGCGTGCTAATCGCCTCGATTCTTGGCGCGTGGGTGGAGCGTCAGGTGCGGCGGATAATGCCCGCTAACCTCGATATGATCCTCACCTCGGCGGTGACGCTGCTGATTATGGGCGCGGTGACCTTTACGGTGATTATGCCGATTGGCGGCTGGCTGTTTACCGGTATGTCGTGGCTGTTCCTGCATCTTAACGGCAATCCGTTTGGCTCGGCGGTGCTGGCCGGGCTGTTCCTGCTGGCGGTGATGTTCGGCGTGCATCAGGGGTTTGTGCCGGTCTATTTTGCGCTGGTGGATGCGCAGGGCTTTAACTCGCTGTTCCCGATCCTGGCGATGGCCGGGGCCGGGCAGGTGGGTGCGGCGCTGGCGCTGTTCTGGCGCGCGAAGCGCGATTCGCTGCTGCGAACCCAAATCAAAGGGGCGATTATTCCGGGCTTCCTCGGTATTGGCGAACCGCTGATTTACGGCGTAACCCTGCCGCGTATGAAACCGTTTATTACCGCCTGTATCGGCGGCGCCTGCGGCGGTTTCTTCGTGGGCCTGATTGCCTGGCTGGGGTTGCCGGTCGGCCTGAACACAGTGTTCGGCCCCTCGGGGCTGGTGGCGCTGCCGCTGATGACCTCCGGAAGCGGAATTTATGCCGGGATGGCGGTGTACGCCGGCGGTCTGGCGGTTTCGTATCTATGCGGTTTTGTGCTCACCTGGCTGTTCGCCAGCAAAAACGTCGACCTGAGTTAAGCGTATTTCCCCGGCTACGGTTGCCCCGGTAAGCGTAAGCGCTACCGGGGAAGAGTCCCGGACGTCGGCTAACGCCTCATCCGGGCCACGGTTGGGCATTCGGCCGGTAGCCCCGGTAAGCGTAAGCGCTACCGGGGAAGAGTCCCGGATGTCGGCTAACGCCTCATCCGGGCTACGGTTGGGCATTCGGCCGGTAGCCCCGGTAAGCGCAAGCGCTACCGGGGAGCTGCTGGCCATCGCTTCATCCCGCGCTTAGACGATTTTCATCTTATTGATACCTTTTCGTATTTAAAAATCGAGCACAAAATCGTTATAGTTTTGCTCGAAAAATAATAATGATTTTCCATGGACTGACGGGGTACTAACGATGAAATGGCGTTTACGCACGGCGGCGGCAGTGATGCTGGCTGGCCTGCTGTTAGCGGGCTGTGACCAGAAGAATGACAATGCCAAATACATAAAAGTCGGCGTGATTAACGGCGCGGAACAGGATGTGGCGGAAGTGGCGAAGAAGGTGGCGAAAGAAAAATATGGCCTCGACGTCGAGCTGGTGGGCTTTAGCGGCTCGCTGCTGCCGAACGATGCCACCAACGCCGGGGAGCTGGATGCCAACGTCTTCCAGCATCGTCCCTATCTGGAACAAGACAACAAAGCGCACGGCTACCACCTGGTGGCCATCGGCAATACTTTCGTCTTTCCCATGGCCGGCTATTCGCGCAAGATTAAATCCGTTGCCGATATTAAAGATGGCGCGACCATCGCCATTCCCAACGACCCGACCAACCTCGGCCGCGCGCTATTGTTATTGCAAAAAGAGCAACTGATTACCCTCAAAGCGGGCACCGGCCTGCTGCCGACGGCGGTGGATATCACCAGCAACCCGCGCAACCTGAAAATTATGGAGCTGGAGGGCGCGCAGCTGCCGCGGGTGCTGGACGATCCGAAGGTCGATGTCGCCATTATCAGCACCACCTACCTGCAGCAAACCGGGTTATCGCCGGTGCGCGATGGCATCTTTATTGAAGACAAAAACTCGCCATACGTGAACATCATTGTGGCGCGTGAAGACAATAAAGACGCCGAAAACGTGAAAGAGTTTATGCAGTCGTACCAGTCGCCGGAAGTGGCGAAGGCGGCAGAAACCATCTTCAACGGCGGCGCGGTACCGGGCTGGTAATCATCTACGCTGCGCCATCAGGTGCAGTAGCGGCACCAGAGACAGCCCGTCCGGCATTTCGCCGCGGGCGATCAGCTGGTTTATCTCCTCGAAGGTAAACCAGCCGGTTTCCATCACTTCATCCTGATCTGCGTCCATGCCAACCCAGCTTAAATCGGTGGCGAGCCAGGTGATAAACAGCTGGTCGCTGCTGCCGTATGACGGGTTGTAGCGGATGATTTCCTCGGCGCGTTGCGCCTGCCAGCCGGTCTCTTCGCGCAGTTCGCGCTGCGCGGCGACGGCGGGCTCTTCGCCTTCATCGACACCGCCAGAGGGAATGGCCCACACCACCTTATCGATCAGATAGCGGTAATGACGAATCAGCAGCACTTTGTCATCCTGGAGCGCCACAATTCCGACCGCCGGGCGCGGGTAGTGAATGGAATAAAAGTCGCGCCGCTCGCCGGGGGCGACATCAATACCTACCTTGCGCATGCTGAACCACGGCGTCTCGGCGATGACCTGCGGGTTGTGCATATCGGCGGCGGTTAGTTTCTTCTTCATCCTGCCATTCCTGTAGAAAGTTTAACCTTCAGAACAACATAGCCGGCTGTGATTGGCAACCGTCGCAGGTTGGCCCGATTCCATCGATCATTGCCCAAACGCCCATATTGCGCCAGGCTGGTACTCAGTACGATGTTCGTCAGATTACCCCACAGAGGAACGCTAACATGAACATCACCCATATCCGCAATGCTACACAGATTATTGAATACGCTGGTAAAAAGTTCCTGATCGACCCTATGCTGGCTGACAAAGGCGCCTGGCCGGGCTTTCCCGGAACCGCGCGCAGCGAGCTACGTAATCCGCTGGTGGCGCTGCCGTTTTCCCGCGAAAAGATTATCGACGTTGACGCGGTTATCGTCACCCATACCCATGACGATCATTGGGACGAGGCGGCGATCGCGGCGATCCCGAAAGCCCTGCCGGTTTTCGTCCAGCATGAGGCCGACGCCGCGCTGCTGCGCAGCCAGGGATTTCAGGATATCCGCCTGCTGTCGGTAGACAGTGAATTTGCCGGCGTTAGTCTGCAGAAAACCACTTCCGGGCAACATGGCAGCGACCGTACCTACGCGGTACCGGCGATGGCTGAACGTCTGGGCGAGGCCTGCGGCGTGGTGTTCCGTCATCCGCAGGAGAAGACGCTGTGGCTGGTCGGCGATACCATCTGGCGTGATGAGATCGAAGCCGACATGCTGAAGCTGCGCCCGGATGTGGTGGTGCTTAACGCCGGTTACGCTCACGTTATCGGCTTTGGCCCGATCATCATGGGTAAAGAGGATCTGCTGAAGGCGCATTTCGCCCTGCCGGAAGCGAAAATCATGGCCATCCACCTGGAGGCGGTTAACCATTGTCTGGTGAGCCGCGAAGAGATGCGCCAGTACGTCGCGGATAATCAGATTGCCGGGGTAGTGAGTATTCCGCAGGATGGGGAAACCGTTGTTTATTAATCTGCTCAAGGGGAAGGGATGATGACATTAACCGACGTGGCGATTGTCGCCGTAGAGGGCTTTAGCCCGTTTCATTATGCCGTCCCCTGTATGCTGTTTGGCGATACGGTCTCGGAAACCAAACGTTTTAATCTGCAGATTTGCGCCGAACAGCCGGGATTACTCAGCGCCCGCGACGGCTTTGCGCTGTACGCCAGCGGCGATTTTACCGCGATGGAACAGGCCGATATCGTGGTGGTGCCCTACTGGGGCGAGGTCAACCAGCGCCCGCCGCAGGCGCTGATCGCTAGTCTGGTTCGGGCGCGCGATAACGGCGCGGAAATCGTCGGCCTGTGCCTCGGCGCGTTTGTCCTTGGCTACGCCGGGCTACTCGACGGTAAGCGGGCGGCGACCCACTGGGAGTTCGAGCAGGATTTCCAGCGCCTGTTTCCGCAGGTGCGGCTCGATATCAACGCCCTGTACGTCGATGACCAGAAGGTGATTACCTCGGCGGGGACCGCTGCGGCGCTCGATTGCTGCCTGTATATCATTCGCCAGCGTTTTGGCAGCCTCGCCGCCAACCAGATCGCCCGGCGGATGATCGTGCCGCCGCACCGCGAGGGCGGCCAGGCGCAGTTTATCGCCCAGCCAGTGCCGCGCAACACCCGCGATGCGCGGATGAACTGTCTGCTGGATTATCTGCAGCAGCACATTGCCGAACCGCATAATCTTGATTCGCTGGCCGAGGTGGTGGCGATGAGCCGCCGTACGCTGACCCGCCACTTCGCCCGGGCGACCGGGATGAGCATCGCCGACTGGTTGACCGCCGAGCGCCTGCGCCGTAGCCAGAGCCTGCTCGAAGCGGGGGATTTACCGGTCGAGCAGGTGGCGGAAGCGGTGGGCTATCTTTCCGCCGTCACCTGGCGCCAGCAGTTTAAAGCGCGTTTTGGCGTCAGCCCGACGGAGTGGCGGCGGACTTTCCGCCGCGGCGTTTAGCCGGCGAGGGTCGAACTGTCGATCACGAAGCGATATTTCACGTCGCCCTTGACCATTCTTTCCCAGGCTTCGTTGATCTGATCGCCGCGAATCAGCTCGATATCGGCGACGATGCCGTGTTCGGCGCAGAAGTCGAGCATCTCCTGGGTTTCCGGGATACCGCCGATCATCGAGCCGGCAATCGAGCGGCGGCGGAAGATCAAATTGAACACTTCAGGCGACGGATGCGGCGTGGCCGGGGCGCCAACCAGCGTCATGGTGCCATCGCGTTTTAGCAGCGTGGTGAAGGCATCGAGATTGTGCGGCGCCGCCACGGTGTTGAGGATGAAATCGAAGCTTTTGGCGTGGGCCGCCATTTCGTCTTCGTTACGCGACACTACGACCTCATCCGCGCCCAACGCTCTGGCCGCGTCGCGCTTGGATTCGGAGGTGGTAAAGGCCACCACGTGGGCCCCCATGGCGTGGGCCAACTTGATCCCCATATGCCCCAACCCGCCGATGCCGACGACGCCGACTTTTTTGCCCGGCCCGGCGTGCCAGTGGCGCAGCGGCGAATAGGTAGTGATCCCGGCGCACAACAGCGGCGCGACGGCGGCGAGCTGCGCTTCGGGATGATTTATCCGCAATACGTAGCGTTCATTGACCACGATCTGCTGTGAATAACCGCCAAGCGTGTGCCCTGGCGCGTCCTGGGTCGGCCCGTTATAGGTCAGCACCATATGGTCGCAGTAGTTCTCTAACCCTTCAGCGCACTCCTCGCACTGCTTACAGCTATCCACCATACAACCGACGCCCACCAGATCGCCAACGGCGTAACCTGAGACGGCATCGCCGACCGCCGTCACCCGGCCAACGATTTCATGGCCCGGCACGCAGGGATACAACGTCCCGGCCCATTCCGCTCGCGCCTGATGGAGATCGGAATGGCAGACGCCGCAGTATGCAATGGCGATCTGCACATCCTGTGGGCCGGGTTCGCGGCGGGTGATAGACATCGATTCGAGCGGCTGGCTGGCGGAGTACGTACCTATAGCGTTGATCTGCATAGCATTACCTCTTGTGCAATAGCGTGATAAATCAAGCGGAAGGGGTGAGCGTTTTTTGCGCGGCAAGGGTAAGCGTAGCCTGGCTAAGGCAGGATGAGAAAAGCGCAGCTCGAAGGGTTAAAAAAAGGCGCCTCACTGAGGTGAGGCGCTCGTGATATCAAGGCGCGATGGGTGTCAGATAATCCAGCCGCAGCGGCTCGGCGAGCAGGCTCTCCATCTGGCCGATAAAGGCCTGGAAGTGGGGCTGAACGATATGCTCATCCAGCGCCTGTTGGTCGCGCCAGGACTCACGCATGTAGAAGGTATCCGGCGCGTCGCGCAGCTGAAACAGCGCGTAGTCGAGATTGCCCGGCTCCTCGCGGGTTGGCAGCAGCAGCGCCTGCAGCGCGTCGCGCAGGGCCTCGGTTTGGCCGGCTTTCGCCTTCAGAACCGCGATAAGCGCAATGGTGTCGTCGCGCATTTAGAAACCCTCCAGCACGATTTTGCCGACCGAGCGCCCGGTTTCCAGCTTAGCGTGGGCTTTTTGCAGATTGGCGGCGTTGATAGTGCCGTAGTGTTCGCCAAGGGTAGTGCGCAGCGTGTTATCGTCAATCAACGCGGCGACGCGGGTCAGTAGCTGATGTTGGGCGATCATGTCATGCGTCTCAAACATTGAGCGGGTGAACATAAATTCCCAGTGCAGCGAAATGCTTTTCGCTTTCAGCGGCACCACGTCCAGGCTCTCCGGGTCATCAATCAGCGCCAGCTTACCCTGCGGGGCGAGCGCGGCGATCAGTTCGTTAAAGTGCTGATCGGTATTGGTCAGGCTGGCGACGTGGGTCACGGCATGAATGCCGATTTTCGCCAGTTCTTCAGCGAGCGGTTTGCTGTGGTCGATGACGTGATGCGCCCCGGCCTCGCGTACCCACTTCTGGCTTTCCGGGCGCGATGCGGTGCCAATTACCGTCATGTTGGTGAGTTTGCTGGCCAACTGGGTAAGGATAGAGCCAACGCCGCCCGCCGCGCCGACAATCAGCAGCGTATCGCCGGCGTTACCGCCTTCCTGCACGCCAAGGCGGTGGAACAGCAATTCCCAGGCGGTGATAGCGGTCAGAGGCAGCGCGGCGGCGGCGGCATTCTCCAGCGAGCGCGGCTTCAGCGCCACGATACGTTCATCAACCAGCTGCAGTTCGCTGTTGCTGCCGGGGCGGCCCAGCGCGCCGGCGTACCACACTTCATCGCCCGGCGTGAACAGCGTCACCGCATCGCCAACGGCTTTCACCACGCCAACCGCATCCCAGCCCAGCACCCGCGGGGTATCGGCATTAAATCCGGCGCGCACTTTGGTGTCGACCGGGTTCACCGAAATGGCTTTGACCTCGACCAGCAGATCGTGCCCCTGCGCCTGCGGATCCGGCAGATCGATATCGCGTAAAAAGGGGATGTTGTTGCCGTCGGCGGCGGCCTGGGTAATGGCAATGGCTTTCATAGGTTCTCCGATCTACAAAGAGGATTCATGGTGTGAATACGTCGAGGATAGACCGGTCTAGCGTCGGGAAAAACGGCCCGGCGGCGATAACAGTTATATAAAAAAAGTGAAAATCGGCGACACCACCCATCCTGCGCCCGCCTGCCACTACAGATAAACAGTACGATGGTCAGGTACCAGGACCATGATGGTTCAACAATATAAATTACCATAAACATAGTGTTTCATATTTGAGAAAGTTACCTCCTCCATGTCGCAAATATTAATATCACTCCGGAAGAATAATAATATTGCGTTATGGCTCAAGGTTTATACCTTGACGTCCGACATCCTGCGTGCGATTTTTCTGCTATCAAATAATAAACAGAGTTTCATATTTGGAACAAAAATAAAATCATCATGCTATTTAATTAAGAGTTTCACCGCTGAGACAAAATAATAAGTCGATATTAATCGACGGTTTTTTATCGCTTATAAAAATAAAGTGAGGGATGTGCTATGCGTAAAATACTCCTTTCTCTGCTGCTGGCAGCCGCGACCAGCGGGCTGGCGCTGGCGGACGACGGCAAGCCGTTCCCGCATATCGGCTGGCGCAGCGCGGATAATCTCGCCGGGCTGGATTTCGGCGGCGCGCTGCGGGCGAACTATCGCTACGAGGACTGGAAAGGCAGTAATTACCGCAACCCGCCGCATCTGCGTTTTGATACCTTCCGTATCGACAGCAGCGGCTTCTATGATAATTATTTCTTTGATGCCGGGTTCTGGTTTCAGGATCACCGTAAATACGCCATCGACCGCGCTTACGTAGGGTATCGCTTCGACAACAATAATAATATCCAGCTGGGGATCCCCGGCAAACCATTTGGCCTTGAACCTTATCCGCAATTTGGCTGGTCCTACGGTATTCCGTTTTATTTAGGCTTTGGCGTGAGCGCCGGTAGCGGCGTGAACTATCAATATCACGATAATAACTGGTCGCTGGATGTGGCCTATTTCCCGTGGATGGAACCGGAGAATTTGCGCTATGCGCCGGACGTTGGCGATTACGATCGGCTGAAAAACACTATCTATCCGACTCAGCATCAGCAGCATAATGAAAAGCGGGACCAGGTGAACGTGCGAATTGCGCGTGATTTTCACGGCGGCGGCTGGAATAACGAGCTGGGCGGCTCACTGGCGCTGGCGCGGTTGCACAACCGCGAGACCGACGACGACGGCACCTTCTGGGCGGCAGGCGTGCACGGCATGTTGCATAACGGGCCGTGGCAGCTGACCTCGCAGCTGATTCGCTACCAATACGATCCGAAGAACCCAGCGGGCGTCAGCGACGATACGATTCTGATGGGCGGCAACGGCCTGACGCCGGCCTACCTGATCCCGGCGAAAGCGACGACCGCGTCGCTGAACGTCGCCCGCGATGTCGACGTGAAGTGGGGCGGCGTGTCGAAGCTGCGTTTTTACAACGACTACAGCGTGCTGTGGAAAGATAAAAGCGGCTGGAGCGATTCGCAGATGAACACCCTTGGCGTACAGGTCTTTGCGCTGCCGGTGATGTTCTGGGTCGATCTCAGCTGGGCGAAGAACGTTAATCCGTGGGGCGGCGCGCTGAACGCCACCGGCTGGACCAGCACCCAGTCCGAGGGCAGCGGCAAATGGTACTTTCGCACTAACGTCAATATTGGCTATTACTTCTGAGGCGGGAATTTTCCCTGCTCGCGCTGCGCTCAGCAGGGCTACGGTTCTGCGCCGTCTGGTAGCCCGGGTAAGGCGCTAGCCGCCACCCGGGGATTTTTCTTGCTCGCGCTATCAGACCGTAGGCCGGATAAGGCGCAGCCGCCATCCGGCGCAAAAGCGGCTCTTTACCCGCGGTTATTGCCCGGCGGCGCTACGCTTGCGCGGGCCTACAGATCATATGCCGGTGTAGACGGGTAAGGCGTCAGCCGCCATCCGAGAGGCTTGCTCGCGCTATCAGGCATCCTGAGCTACTTTTTAGGCCCTGTTTCCCACTGTAGCAAACCGGCGATATCCTTTTCACCTTCGGCTTCCTTTAAGCGCCGCTGTTGTTCAGCAAACTGACTATATTCCGCCTGCGCTTTTTCATCGGCCATTTTCTTACTGACTTTACCTGCGCCTTGCAAAACCTCGCGGTCGTTAAATTGCAGGAACTGATCCAGCTTATCCTGCCAGTCGCGTAAAAAGACCTGCTGACGACGACGGGCCTGATCCTCGGCAAAATCCAGCCACATGTTAACTACGCGGTTAAGCTCATTGACTTCATCCTGAGTGAGATAATTTTTTGCTACCGTCACGTCGCCCTTATGCACCTCTTCGCCTCTATAGCTGGTCAGCCCCATATGCGGCAGACTGGCGTCAGCACGTTGATGAATGAGCTCAGCGGCGGTATGTCCGGTACAGGCAAAATGTAACTTGTTCTGGATAGTTTGAAAAAACTGCGTGGTTTCTTTTAACGACGGTTGATAGTCAGCCGCTAAGGCAAAAATTTCTCGCACCCGCAAATAAACGCGGCGTTCGCTGGCGCGAATATCGCGGATACGCTCCAGCATCTCATCGAAATAGTCGGGTACAGCCGATGGACCCACAGGCGGATTCTTCAGCCGCTCATCGTCCATCACAAAACCTTTGATCAGGTATTCCTGGAGCGTCTGGGTCGCCCACTGGCGGAACTGCGTGCCGCGAGAGGAGCGAACGCGATAGCCAACAGCGAGTATGACAGGCAGGCTGTAGTGAAGCCGGTTTCGGCTTACCTGACGGCTACCTTCCTGTTGAACTTGTAAGTAAGACTTACAGGTTGCGTTTTGCTCAAGCTCACCTTCCTCATAGATCGCTTTAATATGCTGTGTAACGGCTTGTGGGGTGACTTGATAAAGGCTGGCGATTGTTGCCTGAGGGAGCCATAGTGTTTCTTGCTCAAAACGGCATTCAACGCGCACTTTCCCATCACCGCTGGCAAACATAATGAACTCACCTGCTGGGGACGACGTTATATTTTCCTTTGCCATATGGTCTCCGGGTCAACCTGTTCACAACGGTAGAGTATGTCAGAAGCGGGGCATAAATTTCATTAGACGAACGATTAATCTGGCGCATTTGCGAGCGGTTATCCGGAAAGTGAAGGTATTAAGACGCGGGAATTTTCCCTGCTCGCGCTGCGCTCAGCAGGGCTACGGTTCTGCGCCGTCTGGTAGCCCGGGTAAGGCGCTAGCCGCCACCCGGGGATTTTTCTTGCTCGCGCTATCAGGTATGTTGCAGCGTGCCGTTGACGCTTTTCAGCGATTGTTGAATATGCCGTAATTCGGCTGTTAATTTCTCTTCTTTATCGCTGAGCGGCAGCAACACAATGCAGCCATCCATCACCTTAACCGTGACCGCCTTCCCGGTATCGAATCCCGCTTCAAGCAGCCACTTGCCGGAAAGGGTAAGACTTGGTGTACTGGTATCCCGGCCATTGGGCCGATAGCCAACCAACAGCTGACGCTCGGTTCCGCTAACGGTGATATCTGGGGTAGAATGCAAATCAGCCATAATCAACTCCTTGATAGTTGGTGAGGTTAGCCCTCATCAGGTATTGCGAGTACCTGATGAGGACGATTAAAGATCAGGACGGAATCTGGTTAGGTACGTACCTGGATGGTTATACATTGCTCTTTTAGGTACGTACATGTCAACAGCCAAACGTGATACCAATCAGTCAAAATGCGGCAAAGCTCCCACTTTTCAGATGCGGATAACGCCGGAGCTGAAAGCGCAGTTTGAGGCCGCTGCAGCAGACGCAGGGATGAGTTTGGGAAACTGGCTCAAGACCCTGGGAAGAAAGGAGCTGGAGAGGCTAAGCATTGAGACTGCTGATAAGTAAGCTTTAACGATCGATTTAGCTTTCTGTTCGACTAGGAATACCAACGATCTCCATTTTTATAGCGCCATCATCAGAGAATATTGATGCCAGGCCCTTTCTTATTTTTAATTGATCGTTTTCAATTTCACCGTGTGCAATCGGTGAGTAGATAGCGGTTTGCAACTGAACGCGCTCAAAATCATAACCAATATCTTTGGCAATGGCTGAAAGAAGATCTACAAATAAATTATTGCTGTTTTGATTCCAGATAATGCCGCTGGCGTTATCGTTGTTTGGATATGTTGTATTTAGATGTGAGAAATACAACTTCCAGGAAGATATGACCTGATTTTCAGTTTTACTTCTTTTAGCTTGTCCTTTTCTCACCCGACCATAAAAAGCAATGTCGATCATATTGAGCGCTCTGACATGTTCATTTGATAACCTAGCGTTCTGCGATCTGGTGGCCATCAATTGTTTAAAAATATCTATTTTAAGTGTCTTTTTATCAGTGTATCTTTCAATAAATTTCTGGACTTGAACGGCAATTACTGGGCTGATTAAAGTCACTATCACCGTTGTGATCGATAGCACTAAACTCATTTTAGAATCCATATTTTTATAAGATATAAAGTTAGATTAACGAAGGATTCAATAGGGTAGGCTAACAGCAGAATATTTAATATATGTCGAATGGCCGATAGAGGATGAGGAATTTTGGCGGAAGATCACAGGAGTTGAACCTGCCCGGGACCGCTGGCGGCCCCAACTGGATTTGAAGTCCAGCCACCTCACCGGAGATGACGATCTTCCGCGCCTCGATTGCTACATGGAGGCGGGGCGCATTATAGCTACTTTCAGGCATTTACCACATACCTAAACGCACTTTTTTACTGTTAAAACTGGACTTTGCAGAACAGTCTGAGACAAATCCGTTCAAAATCCATGGGTTACACTTTTTCACACTCTTTCGGGCTACCGCGATCACAGAAAACAAGAAACGTAATTTGATAACGAGATATCGCAATTCATCTTACTGCGCCAAAGGTTTAAAAAAACCGTAACCGGTACCAATCCGCGGTGCCGCTAAGGGAATAGTGCGCAAATGAAAGATCATATTCTGTCCGTCAAAGAGAAAATCGGCTACGGTATGGGTGACGCCGCCAGCCACATCATTTTTGATAACGTCATGTTATACATGATGTTTTTCTACACCGATATTTTCGGTATCCCCGCCGGATTTGTCGGTACCATGTTCCTGCTGGCGCGGGCGCTGGATGCGATTTCCGACCCGTGCATGGGCCTGCTTGCCGACCGTACCCGCAGCCGTTGGGGTAAGTTCCGCCCGTGGATCCTCTTCGGCGCTATCCCGTTCGGTCTCGTCTGCGTGCTGGCCTACAGTTCGCCGGATTTAAGCCACAACGGCAAGCTGATCTACGCCGCCGTGACCTACACGCTGCTGACCCTGCTCTACACCGTGGTGAATATCCCCTACTGCGCGCTCGGCGGCGTGATCACCGATAACCCGACGCAGCGCATCTCGCTGCAGTCCTGGCGCTTCGTGCTGGCGACGGCGGGGGGCATGCTCTCCACCGTGCTGATGATGCCGCTGGTCAACTTTATCGGCGGCGAAAATAAAGCTCTGGGATTCCAGGGCGGCATTGCGGTGCTCTCGGTGGTCGCCTTCCTGATGCTGGCCTTCTGTTTTTTCACCACCAAAGAGCGTGTCGAAGCGCCGCCGAGCAGTACCTCGATGCGTGAAGACCTGCGCGATATCTGGCGCAATGACCAGTGGCGGGTGGTCGGCGTACTCACCATCCTCAATATCCTCGCGGTCTGCGTTCGCGGCGGCGCGATGATGTACTACACCACCTGGATCATGGGCTCGGCGGCGCTGTTCACCGTCTTCCTCACCACCTACTGCGTCGGCAACCTGATTGGCTCGGCGCTGGCGAAGCCGCTGACCGACTGGAAATGCAAAGTCAGCGTCTTCTGGTGGACCAACGCCCTCCTGGCGGTGCTGAGCGTGGCGATGTTCTTCGTACCGATGGACGCCGAAATCACCATGTTCGTCTTTATCTTCATCATTGGCGTACTGCACCAGCTGGTGACGCCAATCCAGTGGGTGATGATGTCCGACACCGTCGACTACGGCGAATGGTGCAACGGCAAACGCCTGACCGGCATCAGCTTCGCCGGCACCCTGTTTGTGCTCAAGTTGGGGCTGGCGCTGGGCGGCGCGCTAATCGGCTGGATGCTGGCCGGCGGCGGCTATGACGCCGCCGCTAAAACCCAGAACAGCGCCACCCTCACCATCATTATCGCCTTGTTCACCCTCGTTCCGGCGGTGTGCTACCTGCTGAGCGCGGTAATCGCCAAACGCTACTACACGCTAAAAACGCCGTTCCTGAAAAAAATGATGGCCGAGCTGGCCCAGGGCGCGCGTCGCAACGAACAAGAATTCACGGCAGCCCCGATCGACAAAGAATGGCAAAACTAAGAGGACGTTTTAATGAAAATCAGTGATGGAAACTGGCTCATTCAACCAGGGCTCAACCTGATCCAACCCGTACAGGTTTACGAGGTGGAGCAGCAGGGGAATGAAATGGTGGTTTATGCCGCGCCGCGCGATGTCCGCGAACGCGCCTGGCAGCTGGATACGCCATTGTTCACCCTGCGCTTTTTCTCGCCTCAGGAAGGGATAATCGGCGTGCGCATGGAGCACTTCCAGGGCGCGCTGGATAACGGTCCGCACTATCCGCTGAACGTGCAGAAAGACGTCCATGTCGAAATAGAAAATACGGCCGACTTCGCCGAGCTGAAAAGCGGCAGCCTCAGCGTGCGGGTGACTAAAGGTGAATTCTGGGCGCTGGATTTTCTGCGCGACGGCGTGCGTATCACCGGTAGCCAACTGAAAAACAATGGCTACGTGCAGGATAGTAAGACCCAGCGCAACTACATGTTTGAGCGCCTCGACCTCGGCGTCGGCGAAACCGTCTACGGCCTCGGCGAGCGCTTTACCGCGCTGGTGCGCAACGGCCAGACGGTAGAAACCTGGAACGAAGACGGCGGCACCAGCACCGAGCAATCCTACAAGAACATCCCGTTCTACCTGACCAACCGTGGCTATGGCGTGCTGGTGAATCACCCGCAGCGCGTCTCTTTCGAGGTGGGCTCGGAGAAAGTCTCTAAAGTCCAGTTCAGCGTTGAAGGCGAACACCTCGAGTACTTCGTGATCGACGGCCCGACGCCGAAAGCGGTGCTTAACCGCTATACCCAGTTCACCGGCCGCCCGGCGCTGCCGCCGGCATGGTCGTTCGGTCTGTGGCTGACGACCTCGTTCACCACCAACTATGACGAAGCGACTGTAAATAGCTTTATCGACGGTATGGCCGAGCGCCATCTGCCGCTGCACGTCTTCCACTTCGACTGCTTCTGGATGAAGGCCTTCCAGTGGTGCGATTTTGAATGGGATCCGCTAACTTTCCCGGACCCGGAGGGGATGATCAAGCGTCTGAAGGCGAAAGGGCTGAAGGTCTGCGTGTGGATCAACCCTTACATCGGCCAGCGCTCGCCGGTGTTCAAGGAGCTCAAAGAGAAAGGCTACCTGCTGAAGCGCCCGGACGGTTCGCTGTGGCAGTGGGATAAGTGGCAGCCGGGGCTGGCGATTTATGACTTCACCAACCCGGAAGCCTGCCAGTGGTACGCCGACAAGTTAAAAGGCCTGGTGGCGATGGGGGTCGACTGCTTTAAGACCGACTTCGGCGAGCGTATCCCGACCGACGTGCAGTGGTTTGACGGTTCCGACCCACAGAAAATGCACAACCACTACGCATTCATCTATAACGAGCTGGTGTGGAAGGTGCTGAAAGAGACCGTCGGCGAGCAGGAGGCGGTGCTGTTCGCCCGCTCCGCCTCGGTGGGGGCACAGCAGTTCCCGGTGCACTGGGGCGGCGACTGCTACGCCAACTACGAATCAATGGCGGAAAGCCTGCGCGGCGGGCTGTCGATCGGCATGTCCGGCTTCGGCTTCTGGAGTCACGATATCGGCGGTTTCGAAAACACCGCGCCAGCCCACGTTTATAAGCGCTGGTGCGCCTTTGGCCTGCTCTCCAGCCACAGCCGCCTGCACGGCAGCAAATCCTATCGTGTGCCGTGGGCCTACGACGAAGAGTCCTGTGACGTGGTGCGCCACTTCACGCAGTTGAAATGCCGCATGATGCCGTATCTCTATCGCCAGGCGGCGCTGGCCAACGAGTTCGGCACTCCGATGTTGCGCTCGATGATGCTCGAGTTCCCCGACGATCCCGCCTGCGACTATCTCGACCGCCAGTACATGCTCGGCGATTCGGTCCTGGTGGCGCCGGTGTTCTCCGAAGCGGGCGAGGTGCAATTTTATCTGCCGGAAGGGCGCTGGACGCATCTGTGGCATAACGATGAAGCGCAGGGTAGCCGCTGGCATAAGCAGCGTCACGATGTGCTGAGCCTGCCGGTCTACGTTCGTGACAACACCCTGCTGGCGCTGGGCAACAACGACCAGAAACCCGATTATGCCTGGCATGAAGGCACCGCCTTCCAGCTGTTCCAGCTTGGCGATGGCAATGAAACGGTCTGTCAGGTTCCGGCGGCCGACGGTTCCGCGATCTTCACTCTGAAGGCGAAGCGCCAGGGCAACACCATTACCGTGAGCGGCGAAGGCGAAGCCCGCGGCTGGACGCTGTGTCTGCGCAATATCCCGCAGATAGCGGGCGTGCAGGGTGGGACGCAGGCGGGCAGCGAACTGGGCGTGGTGGTGAGCGCCCA
The DNA here is from genome assembly GCF_032601995.1 of Klebsiella sp. 141153. NCBI lineage: Bacteria > Pseudomonadati > Pseudomonadota > Gammaproteobacteria > Enterobacterales > Enterobacteriaceae > Klebsiella > Klebsiella sp. 141153. The sequence goes on from NZ_JAQIRJ010000004.1 coordinate 145,682, forward strand.
GGGCAATGCGCTGACGATTACGCTATAAATAACAACTCCCGCAGCATATCGCGGGAGTTATTCTTTCTGCGAATTTGAGATCGTTATCACGTATATTAATGACTGAAATGTGATCTGACTTATAAATATCGGTCATTTCTCTGTCTTGTCTTATTTCTGTCCGGATATCCGGACACGATTTAGTATTGTTGTTTACCCCCCGTCTCCCTATATTTATCCTCAATGATTTTCATAGAGATCGCGTCGTATAGCGATATCTTATTGGCATTAATCTGCTATGCAATAAGGGTAAATAATGCAAATGGTTACCTCGCGACAGAACAGATTATTAAAATTTCTCCTGCCTAAACGAGAATACGTTACGTTATTAAAAATGGCTGAATACTTAAATGTTTCAGAAAAAACAGTTCAGCGTGACTTACGTTTTCTTGAACAATGGCTCTCTGACTGGAAAATCAGTATTGATAAACGTGCCGGCGCGGGCGTCATGCTATTGGCTGATAACGTCGCCGATCTGTTGCAATTAGACCAGTTACTCAGTAGCGAAAGTGATGATACAGATGCCATGATGAATAATTCCCGGCGTGTGAAAATTGCTTCTCAGTTATTAAGTGAAACGCCGCGCGAAACATCGATCAGTAAATTGTCTGAACGTTATTTTATTAGCAGCGCCTCGATTGTAAATGATTTAAAAGTGATCGAATCATGGATTAGGCCACTGGGTCTGATGCTTATTCGTAGCCAGAGCGGCACTCATATTGAGGGGAGTGAATCACATGTTCGCCAGGCTATGGCCTTATTAATTAATGGTGTTATTAACCATAATGAACCAGGAAATATTATTCACTCCCGTCTGGATAGTGGTAGCTATAAGGCCCTGGTGCATTATTTTGGTGAAGAAGATGTCATCTTTGTGCAGTCGCTTCTTCAGGATATGGAACGAAAATTAAGTTGGTCGCTAGGCGAGCCATATTACGTCAATATCTTCACCCATATCCTGATTATGATGTATCGCATAACCCGCGGCAATGCCTTACCGCGCCGGGAACAGGGACATCCGTTATTTGATGAGTCCATCTTTCGTATCGCGCAGAATATGCTGCAAAAAATTGAGGCCCGCATTGCCCATCCTTTACCAGAGGACGAAAGCTGGTTTATTTATCAATACATTATTTCGTCCGGCATGCTGGTGGAAGAACGTGATGATGTCAGCATGCTGCGCAATATACATTCCAGCGATGAGGCCCGGCAAATCACCTCCCGGCTGATCGCCCTGTTTTCCTCGGTGGTTGATATCGATCTTACGCATGACACCGCGTTATATGAAGGGCTGCTCATTCATATTAAGCCGCTGCTTAACCGGCTGAATTATCGTATCTATATCCGTAATCCGCTGCTGGAAGATATCAAGGGTGAATTAACAGAGGTGTGGCCATTAACTCTGCGGGTGGTGAATCAGGTATTTGCCGCCTGGGGCGAGAACGCGGTTTCGGAAGATGAAGTGGGTTATTTAACCGTGCATTTCCAGGCCGCGATGGAGAGGCAGGTGGCCAGAAAGCGAGTTCTGTTGGTGTGTTCGACCGGGATTGGTACTTCGCATCTGTTGAAAAGCCGGGTCCTCAGGGCCTTTCCTGACTGGACCATCGTCGGCGTACTGCCTGCGGGTAGTCTACATACGCTACAGCGACAGGATGATATTGAACTGGTCATTTCAACCATTCATCTGCCGGAGATTGCGTTACCGGTAGTCTATGTCACGGCTTTTTTTAACGATGCCGATATTAAGCGGGTGACAGAAAAAGTTATCACCGAGAAATTACACCATGCTGCAACATCAACTGCCAGCAATGAAATTTTATATCCATGAGGTAAATAATATGGACATCAGCCGGATTTTAAATACTAAGCGTGTATTGCTGGATATGAAGGCCACGACTAAAAGTGAAGTTATTGAAGAATTAACCGATCTGCTGCAGAAAGATGGGGCCATAAGCTGTCGCGAAACGTTTATTAACGACGTTTGGCAGCGTGAATCGGAAGGTTCGACCGGATTTGAAAATCACATCGCTATTCCTCATGGGAAATCATCCGCGGTGCTGAATACTACGCTCGCCATTGGTCGTACTCGCCAGGATATTGCCTGGGAAACGCTCGATGGAAGCCAGGTTCGTTGCATTATTTTATTTGCCGTCCGTCTGGAAGACCAAAATACCACCCATATCCGCTTACTCTCCCAGGTCGCTGGAGCGTTGGCCGATGATGACATTATTGCGCAATTGCTCGAAGAAACCAGTCCGCAGAAGATTATTGATCTCTTTAGTCAATATGCTGAATCGGATGTTTACTAACAATAACTATTGGAGTCTGAGATGAATATTGTCTGTGTTGCCGCCTGTACGGCGGGTATTGCTCATACTTATATCGCACGTGAGAAGTTAATGAAAGGCGCGAAAGCGCTGGGCCACAATGTCAAAGTTGAAACTCAGGGAACAATAGGTACTGAGAATGAACTGACAACTGAAGATATCGCTGCCGCCGATGTCGTTATTCTTGCCGTTGATGTGAAAATTAAAGGCGAAGAGCGTTTTAAAAACAAACGAATTGTCCGCGTGAAAACGGAGGTCGTTATTAAATCACCGATTCAGTTTATCGAAAAGGTCGAGAAATCCTTAGCTAATGCCTGATCCTTATTCTGGAGGGATCTACCATGAGTGAGAATAAACCACCTGTTTCGCAGGAAATTAAAAAGCATTTATTAACGGGTATTTCATGGATGATACCGCTGATTGTTGCCGCCGGGATCTGCATTGCCCTCGGTCAGGTCCTGGGCGGTACCAATGTCGCCGAGAAAGTCGGCACCATTCCGTGGATGTTGAATCAAATCGGCGGTTGGGGGATGGGGCTCATCGTCCCGCTCATCTGCGCGGCGATTGCATATTCAATCGCCGACAGACCCGGTTTTGCCCCAGGTCTGATAGTTGGGTTTGTCTGCGGGCAAATCCACACCGGTTTCATCGGCGGGATGCTGGGCGGTTTCCTGGTAGGTTATACGGTGCTGCTGTTAAAGCATTACGTTCGATTGCCAAAATCGATGCAAGGGCTGATGCCCATTATGGTGTTGCCGGTATTAAGCACCATTATCAGCGGTCTGTTGATGATGACCCTGATAGGCAAGCCGATTGCCTGGCTGCAGGAGGCCTTGATTCATCTGTTGGAGTCGATGCAGGGCGGTTCACGATTCCTGTTGGGGGCCATTCTTGGCGCGATGGCCACCTTTGATTTTGGCGGGCCGGTGAATAAAACCATGTCGTTATTCGCCGATGGCTTGCTGGTGAGCGGGGTCTATGGGCCGGAGGCGGTCAAGTTTGTCGGCTCCATGATCCCGCCGTTCGGTATTACGTTGTCCTTCCTTCTGACCCGCCATAAATATACCCGTGCCGAAAGTGAAGCGTTAAAGGCCGCCTTCCCGATGGGTATTTGCATGATCACCGAAGGGGTGATCCCTATCGCGGCCCGCGATCTGCTGCGGGTGGTGGGATCCTGCGTCGTGGCTTCAGCGGTGGCAGGCCTTGAGCAGCAGCGTATTTTGATCCACGGCAGCGGCTTTTCGCAGCTGATTGCCCAGTATATTTATAATAAGTTTCTCGTTACCGGCGTGAACGCCAGCCTGGCGCTGTGGCCCGATTACGAAATCCTTGAGCAAAAAAACGCTGCCCGTTTTGATTCTATCTGGATCATTTCGAAATCCGGACGCAGCAGTTCGGCGTTAAATTGGGTTAAGGCGCTGGAAGGTAAGGAGATAAACCTGGTTTGCTTTACCGGCGATTATCAAAGCCCGCTGGCGCAGGCCGCGAATACGGCGTTTATTATTCACGACCCGCAGAAGTTCGACGATGATATTTACTGGAGCAACCCGTTTTTTGGCTACTGCATATTGGGCTTTGAGCGGTTGTTAAAAATGTGGTTTACCAGCGTACGTAGCAATAGGTAGCCCCGCTAAGCGTAGCGCCGCCGGGCAATATCCGCGGATAAGGAGCCGCTTTTGCGCCGGGTGGCGGCTACGCCTTACCCGGCCTACAGTCCGTGCGACCTGCCTTTAATGTCTTCACCACGCTGGCTGAAACTGCCAGTGCTGATGGCCTCAAAATCGCTGAGACGTTCCCGGAAGGCCGGGGCAGCCCGCATGGATGCGGGCTGAGGGCCGTGATTTGCAGGGACGCAGCCTCGGCCCGACCCGAAGCCTGCAGGGATAAGTCGAGGGGACCGCGTAGCGGCGATTTTGGCGGCCAAAGCCCGGGGGTACAGGGGGCGGCGGCGACTGGCCGCCCCCTGTGCGCTCACTGCGCCACGGAAAACATATTGCATAAAAATCAACCGGGAGCGCAATGTCCTCTGAAGCGACATGCGATAAACGTTTTCTCAAGCGAAAAAGTTGCAAATCGATAACAGTATCTACTCAATCGAGCGTGAACTCGTTACCGCCACCCGGCGAACTGTTCATCGTCGAGATAGGCCGCAACCAGCCTCTTCGCCAGCGAATATGAACCGACCAGCGGATGAGCCATTAACGCCCTTACCGCCAGCGATTTGTCCTGCTGCAGAATTGCCGCCACCGCCAGCCGTTCATACTCCTTCACGCTGGCAATCATATTTTTCTGCGCCGTCGGTACCTTAATCGGCGTCACTGGCTTAAGACCCTCTTTGCTCAGATCGCAGCTGATTTCAATTACATCGTCGGGGCGTAAAAAATCGAGCGTGTCGTTATTCTGTATCGACACCACAATGCGTTTGGTGGTGGTGCTGTTGACCGCCTCCAGAATATCCAGCGCCACCCCGGCGTAGCCGCCGGTATCCGGCTCTTCGATAAACTGCCGCAACGTTAACGGCTCGCGGGTATGGAATTTTTCCTGCTGCGACTCGTTCTGCATATAGCTGTTTTCGCGGCGCAGGTAGTGCTTCATCCAGATGGTAAAGGCCGCCTGCGGATCCGCTTTAACATCCACGCCGCTTAGCTCCTGACGCATATCGTGGTTGATACGGGCAATCTGCTCGCCGCGGGTCTCCGGCGCCTGTTGAATCGCTCGTAGCGCCACTTCGCGATAGTAGTAGTAATAGAGATACTCGTTGAGCAACTGGTTATCGCACAGTTTGACCAGCTCCGGCGAGAAGTACTGCATCGCCGTTTTGCGATACAAATCCGGGTTGGCGACCAACTGGGCGGTAACATCTTCCCCGCGCACGGTGAAATGCGTAAACCAGGAAAAGTGGTTTAAGCCGTAGCATTCCACGCTCAGGTCGTGCGGGTCGCAGCTGAGGATCTCCGGCAGCTCGCGGATGAGCTCCGACGGCGCATCGCAAATCCCGTACACCCGGCGTTTGAAACCGGATTTGATAATCGCCTCGGTAACCAGCCCGGACGGATTGGTAAAGTTAAACAGGATCGCGTCTTTGTCGGCGTGTTCCTCGATCAACTGACAGTAGCGCAGGATCGCCGGGATCGAGCGCATCGCCATGGCAAAACCGCCCGCGCCGGTGGTCTCCTGGCCCAGCGTGTTATGCTCCAGCGCAATCCGCTCGTCGCGGATGCGGCTCTCATCGCCGCCGACGCGCAGCGTGGTAATCACGTAATGGGTACCCTGCAGCGCGGCAATCGGATCGCTGGTGGTAGTAAAATGAATATCCGGGCGAATGGTATTAAATACATAGCGGGCGATTTCACCAAATAGCGATAAATTCTCCGCTGAGCTATCCTGAAATACCACTTCCGTTAAACCAATGCGGTGCGCGTTATAAGCCAGCGACTTCGCCAGAAATGCAGAGCGTACGCCGCCCCCGCCTAATACGGTTAATTTCATATATTACTCCCAATTAATTTTCTGCTAGCCAGCTATCAACCCGGGAACGGACTTGCCCGACTTTGACGCCATAAATAACCTGAACTTCATTACGATTGCGTACTACGCCATTTGCGCCGGTGCTTTTTAATATTTCATCATCAACTAATGCCATATTATGGACGGCCACCCGCAGGCGCGTGAAACAGTTATCAACGGAGATAATATTGGCTTTACCGCCTAAACCATTAATAATTTCATCTGTCATCGACTGCGGGCCGCTGACTTTTTTACGGTAGTCCGCCTTACTGTATAACTTGACGTTATCGTCATCCTCGCGGCCCGGCGTTTTCAGATTTAACTTCATGACCAGCGTGCGGAATATCGCGTAATAAACGATAAATTGACCAATACCGATCAGCACGTACCCAGGCCAGCGGGTTAACGACACCGGCAGCGGCAGGTTGTAGATCAGAAATTCAATCAGGCCGGAGGCGCCCCACGGTCGCACGGTGAAGATGTCGCAAATTGCCTGTGAAGCGGCGGTTAAGGTCGCATGGATCACCCACAGCAGCGGCGAGACAAATAAGAAGGTGAACTCAATGGGTTCGGTGATGCCGGTTAGCATCGAGGTGATAATCGCCGGCAGCAGAATCGCCTTCGCCATCGCTTTCTTCTCCGGCTTCGCGGTGTGATAAAACGCCAGCGATGCGCCCGCCAGGCCAAAGATGGTGGTCATCCCCTGTTGCGAGAAACGCAACGCGTCGTTCATCACCGGGGTCAGGTCTGGATGGCGCATATAGGCGAGGAAAATCGCCTGGGTGCCGGAGACCACCTGGCCATCGACATTCAGCGTGCCGCCGATTTGCGTGAGCTGGAAAGGCGACCACACGAAATGGTGCAAGCCGGTGGGAATAAGGAATTTTTCAAAGAAGCCGTAGACAAACACTCCCGCGACGCCGGCGTTCTTCATAAACCCGGTCAGCGCGCTAATACCGTGGGTCATAAACGGCCAAATCCAGGTAAAAGCAATGGCGTAGCAGATAATGACCGGCGTCATCGCGACCAGCGTCAGCTTCGCCCCGCCATACATCGATAGCGCGCCGGGCAGCTCAATATTGGAGACTTTATTATGTACCCAGGCAATGGTGCAGCCAAGGATGATTCCGAGGAATACCCCCATATCGACGACCACAAAGCCTAATAGCTGCGTTTGCCCGGTGCCGTAATATTCGCCGTTAATTTTTTCCGCCACCGCATGCGTATGTTCCAGCCATGAATGGTTGGCGCCGAGAAACATGATAAAACACATCACCGAGACAAGCGCGACTTCCGTTTTTTTATCTTTTGCCAGGCCGTAACTTATTCCCACGCAAAACAATAATCCGAGGTTACCGAATAATGGCCAGAAGGTATCGCCAAGCAGTTGCCCTAATTGATGAAGGAAACTGGTTTCAGCAATAAGAGTTGGGTTAGTTAAGACGGAACTGAGAGCCAGAATTAATCCAATGACCGGCAAGAACAATACTGCGCCGATCAGGGCCCTGGAGAATTTTTGCATATTCTCCAGAATACGTTGACGTATTACAGACATGGTTGTTCCTTTTATTTTTGTAGGTACAGGGGATCATTATTTTTATCAACTTCCAGTATTTTGGTTATAGCAATTCTGATATTTGAAAGGAACCTGTTGCGGGAAATAGGTACAAATAGCCGCTCATTGCGCACAGGTTTCAGAACCCTCTCCCTGAAAGGGAGAGGGAGCTGTCAGAGCTGAGTTTTGCGGGGAGAGGGCAGGGTGAGGATGACTTTACTGCGGCGCGGCGGGCGCGTTGCTAACCTCGCCGTTGCGCATCACCTGCGCCGCCTGCTGCTTATCCATATTGGCGGCGCTGAGCTGGCCGTTGACGCTCGGTTTCAGCGGCGCATTGGCCTGCACGCTACCGTTCGCGGTTAGCTGGAAGTTGCCGTCGCCGCTAATCGGCAGCGCAGGCCAGCCCCAGGCCTGCAGAATATTCAGCGGCACGCCGCGGCCGTTCAAGCTCAGATTAACCTGGCGCTGCGGCAATTGTGACACCGCGGCGGTCGCCTGCAGAATACCGCGCTCGGTAAAGGCGCTCAGCTCGCTGATGTTGACCGTAGAAGCGTTCGCACTCAGCTTCAGCGACGGGCGGCGCACGTCGATGCGGTTGAAGGTCGCGGCGGCGGCATTGAGGGTGGCGCTGCCGTTCCACACGCCCCACTGGCCATCTTTCACCAGCTGTAATTCGCCGCCGTAACCGTCCAGCGCGGTGATCTGCCACGGGAAGGCCGGGTCGATATCGATAATCAGATTTCGGCTGGCGCTGAACTTCTTCAGCGTCAGGCTTTGCAGCCAGCCCGGCATTGGCTCCATCCACAGCTGTTTCCAGTTGGACGGCAGCGTGTATTCCAGCCCGGCGAAGACGGCATCGTCGAGCAGCAGCGCATTACCGGCACGCAGCCAGTTTCCGGAGGTACGCACCATGCCTCCCTCCCAGCGGGAGCTGAACTGGCGTAGCGCAATGCCCTGCGGCGAGAATTCGGCATTAACGATGGGATCGAGGAAGTTCAGCGAACCGTAGATAAACTCGCTGGCGTTCATCGATAGCGTCCCGTCGTCGCTCTGCCAGCCGTTATGGCTCAAGGTCAGATTGCGCAAGTTGAGGTCGAGGTCGGTCACCGCCCAGCCTGGCCCCTGCAAACGAGCATCGGTCACATCCAGCCGGCCAATCTGCAGCGACGGCACCGAGGTGAGCGGCGCAAGGAACTCATTCAGCGGTTTGGTGCTCTGCAGACGAATTTCATTCAGGCGCAGGTTATCAACCAGCCAGCTACCGTCAGCGCGGCGTTTGGCGTTGCCGGTCAGCGTGCCGTGCGCGATATCGGCGCCAAGGGTGTTCAGAGTCACCTCGCCGTTATCAATTGCCCCCTGGATCAGGACGTTGCTGGCTTCGACGCCGTTAATATTCATCGAGCCCGCGCTCATCTGAATTTGCGCTTTTCTGCCCAGCACGTCGCCCGCTTCCGGCTGCCACGGCATCACGCCGCCGGTCACCCGCTGCGCGCTCAGGTTCCACTCGCTGTCCGGGCTGTTAAAGGCCATATCGCGTAGCTGCAGGCGGTCGGCGGCAAACGGCATCGAGGCGGAAGCCGGAGAGAGATTCAGCGTGCCGTCGCTGAGGACGATTTCATCGGCGTGCAGCGGGTCGCTGAACTGGCGGGTGCTAAAACCGATATCCACCGTTCTGGCGACCAGCGTCGGCGGCTTGCCGTCGCGGCCAAAGGTGACATTTTGCAACTGCAGATGCAGTGGGGAAGAGAAGTCATGCGCCATCTTATCGAAGGCGATTTTCCAGCCGGTGCTTTCGCTTAACCAACTGCTCGCCTGGCGCGCCCCCCAGCGGGTTTGCAGCGCAAAGTAAGCGGCGACGATAACGACCAGCAGGGCGATCAGCAGCCAGAGAATCAGCTTTCCAAGAAATTTCATGATCTTCCATCCTGATAAGTACACATCACCGTGTTATGCACGATTTATGCGCAATCCTCAAGGCAGGAATAGTGAAATGAGATGAAGTGAGGTGAAGAGATGTTACAGCCGCCGCGCTCCCTGGTCGCCGTGGCGATACCGGGGAGCGCAACTTCAATGCGTTAGTTCTTCTCAGGTGGGAAGATTAAATTCAGAACAATCGCCGTGATACCGCCAGCGGCAATACCGGAGGAGAGCAGGTTTTTCAGCCAGTCCGGCGCGAACTGCAGGATCAGCGGCTGCTGCGATACGCCGAGACCCACCGCCAGAGAGAGGGCGATAATCAGAATGGCGCGGCGATTCAGCGGCTCGCGGGAGACGATGCGCACGCCGGATGCGGCAATGGTACCGAACATCACCAGCGTCGCGCCGCCAAGTACCGGCTCAGGAATATGCTGTACAAAGCCGCTTACCGCCGGGAACAGGCCGAGCACAATCAGCATCAGCGCCACCACAAAGCCCACATAGCGGCTGGCGACGCCGGTCAGCTGGATCACGCCGTTGTTCTGGCCGAAGCAGGAGTTCGGGAAGGTATTGAAAACGGCGGAAACAAATGAGTTCAGGCCGTTCGCCAGTACGCCGCCTTTCAGGCGTTTCATATACAGCGGGCCGGAGACCGGTTGTTCAGAGACGTCGGAGGTGGCGGTGATATCGCCGATCGTTTCCAGCGAGGTGATCATAAAGACCAGCATCAGCGGCAGCAGCAGGCTCCAGTCGATGCCCAGGCCGTAATAGAGCGGCGTAGGGATAGTGATCAGGCTGCTGTTGGTAGGCGCGGTGTTAGCCGGCAGCATATCGAGGAACCACGCCGCCAGATAACCGGCAGCCATCGCGATGACCAGCGAGGCGATGCGCAGGTACGGGTTGCGCTGGCGGTTGAGGATAATGATCAGCGCCAGCACGATGCCCGCCAGCAGCAGGTTTTTCGGCGCGCCGAAGGTGTGGTCGGCCATCGCCGCATAGCCGCCGCCGATAGAAGTCAGGCCAACCTGAATCAGCGACAGGCCGATAATCATCACCACCACGCCGGAGACCAGCGGCGTAATAATGCGGCGCGCCAGATGCAGAACCCGCGAGAGGACCATTTCGGTGCAGCTCGCCAGCATCAGGGTGCCGAACAGCGCGGCCATCATCGTCGGCACGTCGGCGCCGCCGGTTTTCAGCGCGGTGCCGCCCATAATCAGCGGGGCGACGAAGTTGAAGCTGGTGCCCTGGATGGAGAGCAGGCCGGAGCCTACTGGTCCCCAGGCTTTAATCTGGATAATGGATGCCACGCCGGAGGCGAACAGCGACATGCTGATGATGTGTTGCGTATCTTCGGCCGGAAGGCCGAGCGCCTGACAGATAAGCAGCGCCGGGGTGATGACCGCGACAAACATCGCCAGCAGGTGCTGGAATGCGGCAAACAGCGTTTGCGGAAGCGGCGGACGGTCTTCGAGGCGATAGATTAATTCGCTGGCTGGTTTATGCGCAACCGGTTGCGCATTTTCTGACTCTGCGGTCGTAACGGACATCACAAACAATCCCAAGGTGGCAAAGCGGGAATTTTATCGGACTGTAGACCAAAAGCAAACGTTTGCCACGATTTGGCGCGAAAAATATCCTCACTGAATAGATGTAACAAATTAATTAACATTTTGTATGCTTGATCGCATCAACGCTAATACAAAATATCTTTTTCTGTCATTTTTTGCGCACTTCTGCTTAAAATCGCTCTCCGACTCCTCAAGATGAGAAGTAATCGACACCAGGAATACCGTCGCGTGTGAATGAATCATGCGCCCATAAGGAGCTCTTTTTTATGTTGCATCTCGATACCTTATCGACGCTCGTTGCCGCAACCATGGTGTTGCTTTTAGGGCGAAAGCTCGTTCAGAACGTCCCATTCCTCAAAAAATATACCATTCCTGAACCCGTCGCCGGCGGCCTGCTGGTGGCGCTGGCGCTGCTGGTTTTGAAAAAAAGCATGAATATCGAAATTGATTTCGATATGAGCCTGAAGGACCCGCTGATGCTGGCATTCTTCGCCACTATCGGCCTTAACGCTAACCTTGCCAGCCTACGGGCGGGCGGCAAAGTGCTTGGCACTTTCCTGATTGTGGTGGTAGGCCTGCTGCTGCTGCAGAACGCGCTCGGTATCGGCATGGCGAAGCTGCTGGGGCTGGATCCGCTGATGGGCCTGCTGGCCGGTTCTATTACGCTTTCCGGCGGTCACGGCACCGGGGCGGCGTGGAGTAAATTGTTCGTTGAGCGTTACGGATTTGCCAACGCCACCGAGGTCGCCATGGCTTGCGCAACCTTCGGCCTGGTGCTCGGCGGCCTGATCGGCGGGCCGGTGGCGCGTTATCTGGTGAAGCACTCTTCCTCGCCGGACGGTACGCCGGACGACCAGCTGGCGCCGACGGCGTTTGAGAAGCCGGATATGGGCCGCATGATCACCTCGCTGGTGCTGATTGAAAGTATTGCGTTAATCGCTATCTGCCTGACGGTAGGGAAGGTGGTTGCGCAACTGCTGGCAGGCACCGTGTTTGAATTGCCGACCTTCGTCTGCGTGCTGTTTATCGGCGTGATCCTCAGCAACGGCCTGGCGCTGGCTGGGCTGTATCGCGTGTTTGACCGCGCGGTATCGGTACTGGGCAACGTCAGCCTGTCGCTGTTCCTCGCGATGGCGCTGATGAGCCTCAAGCTGTGGGAACTGGCGTCGCTGGCGCTGCCGATGATTATTATTCTGGCGGTGCAGGCGGTGGCGATGGCGCTGTATGCGGTGTTTGTGACTTACCGGATGATGGGCAAGAACTATGATGCCGCCGTGCTGGCAGCCGGTCATTGCGGGTTCGGGCTTGGCGCGACGCCGACGGCGATTGCCAATATGCAGGCGATTACCGACCGTTTTGGCCCGTCGCATATGGCTTTCCTGGTGGTGCCGATGGTGGGGGCGTTCTTTATCGACATCGTCAACGCGCTGGTGATTAAGCTGTACCTGTTGCTGCCGATATTTGGCTGATAAAAAACCCGGAGGCGGTGCTGCGCACCTGTCCGGGCTACAAGATCGTGCTGTTTGGGATTTTGTAGCCCGGCTAAGGCGTTTACGCCGCAAGCCGGGAATACCTCCACAATCTTACGCTTCGTCGTGCTCTTCCCACGCTAACGCGCGTTTCACCGCTTTCTTCCAGCCGCTGTAACGATAGTTGCGCTCGGTGGTTTCAATACCCGGGCGGAATTCACGTTCAATCACCGCTTTCTCCTGCAGCTCGTCGAGGTTTTGCCAGAAGCCGACCGCCAGACCTGCCAGATAGGCGGCGCCCAGCGCCGTGACTTCACGCACTTCCGGGCGTTCCACGCGGGTGCCGAGAATATCGGACTGGAACTGCATCAGGAAGTTGTTGGCGACCGCGCCGCCGTCCACGCGCAGGGCGTGCAGACGAATACCGGAGTCGGCCTGCATCGCTTCCAGAACGTCACGCGTCTGATAGGCGATAGATTCCAGCGTGGCGCGGATAATATGGTTGGCGTTCACCCCGCGGGTCAGGCCGAAAATCGCGCCGCGGGCATACGGATCCCAGTACGGCGCGCCAAGACCGGTAAAGGCCGGCACCACATACACGCCGTTGGTGTCCTTCACCTTAGTGGCGAAGTATTCAGAATCGAAAGCATCGTTGATGAGTTTCATTTCATCACGCAGCCACTGAATCGACGCCCCGGCCATAAACACCGCGCCTTCCAGCGCGTAGTTCACTTCGCCGGTCGGGCCGCAGGCGATGGTGGTCAGCAGGCCGTGGGTTGAGGTCACCGCCTTTTCACCGGTGTTCATCAACATGAAGCAGCCGGTACCGTAGGTATTTTTCGCCATCCCTTCTTTCACGCACAGCTGGCCAAACAGCGCCGCCTGCTGGTCGCCGGCGATGCCGGAGATAGGAATACGGGTGCCGCCTTTGCCGCCGATGTTGGTCTGGCCGTACACTTCAGAAGACTTACGTACTTCCGGCAGCATGGCGCGCGGGATATCCAGCGCGTCGAGCATTTTGTCGTCCCAGTCCAGTTCATGGATGTTGAACAACATGGTACGCGAGGCGTTGGTGTAGTCGGTGACGTGCACGCGCCCCTGGGTCATTTTCCAGATAAGCCAGGTATCAACGGTACCGAACAGCAGCTCGCCGCGCTTGGCGCGCTCGCGGGCGCCTTCGACGTGGTCAAGGATCCACTTCACTTTGGTGCCGGAGAAGTACGGATCCACCACCAGGCCGGTGGCTTTACGGATGTACTCTTCCATGCCGTCGCGCTTGAGCTGCTCGCAGATATCCGCGGTACGGCGACACTGCCAGACGATAGCGTTGTAAATAGGCTTGCCGGTCTCACGCTCCCATACGATGGCGGTTTCACGCTGGTTGGTGATGCCGATGGCGGCAATTTCGTCGGAGTTGATGTCGGCTTTCGCCAACACTTCGACCAGCGTAGAGCTCTGCGAGGCCCAAATCTCCATCGGGTCGTGCTCAACCCAGCCTGGCTTCGGATAAATTTGTTCGAATTCACGCTGTGATACGCTGACGATATTGGCGTCGTGATCCATCACGACGGCGCGGGAGCTGGTAGTGCCCTGGTCGAGCGCAACGATATATTTTTTCTCGGTCATAATTGGTGTCCCGTAGTCAGATTACAGCGAAGCTTTTTGTTGCGACGCGGAAGAAGCGGATTCTTTTTCTTCCTCGACGCAGGTGTCGCAAGGCAGATGGCGGCCGATAAATTTGCGGTAGCTGAATGCGCCCAGCGCCGCGCCGACCACCGGTGCGCACAGCGGCACCAGGAAATAAGGAATATCTTTGCCGCCGGTGAAGGCGACGTTGCCCCAGCCTGCCAGCCAGGCGAAGGCTTTCGGTCCGATATCACGCGCCGGGTTCATCGCGAAGCCGGTCAGCGGGCCCATGGAGGCGCCGATAACAGCAATCAGCAGGCCAATCAGCAGCGGCGCCAGCGGGCCGCGCGGCACGCCGTTGCCGTCGTCGGTCAGTGCTAAAATCACGCCCATCAGAATAGCGGTAATCACCATTTCTACCGCGAAGGCCTGCACAAAATTGATATGCGGGTTAGGGTAGGTCGAGAAGATACCGGCGAGCTCAAGGCTTTCCACGCTGCCGCGTACCATGTTGTGGGTGTGTTCGAAATCGAAGAAAAGATTGTAATAAAGCCCGTAAACTAATGCCGCAGCGCAAAAGGCGCCGGCGAATTGCGAAATAATAAAAGGAACAACTTTGCGCCCATCAAAGCAGGCGAATAACCATAAGGCGATGGTGACTGCCGGATTAAGGTGTGCACCGGATACGCCCGCGGTCAGGTAGATAGCCATAGCCACCCCCAGACCCCAGATGATGCTGATTTCCCACTGACCGAAGCTGGCTCCTGCGACTTTGAGCGCAGCTACGCACCCAACGCCGAAAAAGATCAACAACCCGGTACCGAGAAACTCTGCGATGCACTGGCCTTTTAATGTTGATGTCTGGCTCATAATCGGATCCTGAAGCGAAGTGATTATTGTAAGTATGTTGGTCGCGGACGACCACGGTGCCTTGTAGGCATAGTGTTAATTTATCGTTAACGAGCATAAACGAGAAATATCGAAATTTAAATTTGTGTCCCTCGTCAAGAAAATGAGCGTTTTCGCGCCATAAACGCGTGTTGCGGCACATTTACCCACCTTTTTCTGCGTATTTTGTTATCTCATTGATTAACAATCGCCAGAGAAGTTCGGGGCAATTGCCGCGAACGCACCAGGTAAAGACTGAAAAGTGTTGCAAACCGCAATCTGCGCGGGTTGTCGCTGGACAGGTGAGGCGGGGATTCATACAATCGACGACAACACCGCTATTGTGCGCTAATTCGTTAAGGCGGGACCGCGTATACGAAACACGAGTTTCTATCAACGCCTTGCAAGATCAGGAGAGGTATGACGATGTCATTAGAAGTGTTTGAGAAATTAGAATCAAAAGTTCAGCAGGCGATTGATACCATCACTCTGTTGCAGATGGAAATCGAAGAGCTGAAAGAAAAGAACACCACGCTGGCGCAGGAAGTGCAGAGCGCGCAGCACGGCCGTGAAGAGCTGGAGCGTGAAAATAGCCAGCTGAGAGAACAACAGCAGGGCTGGCAGGATCGTCTGCAGGCGCTGCTGGGTCGCATGGAAGAAGTCTAATCGCTTCCCGCCCCTTCCCGCCCGGGAGGGGGTTTTCTCTATCCCCCGCTTTATATCTCCAGGTTATAGCCAATCTTTTTTTATTCTTTAATCATTGATTCGCTTTCTGGCAGGCTAAGTTCATCACAACACACATAAAGAGAGCGGTGCGATGAATAAGTGGGGCGTAGGGTTAACTCTGTTGCTGGCATCCGCCAGCGTGCTGGCAAAAGATTATCAGCTGTTGAACGTCTCGTACGATCCGACGCGCGAGCTGTACGAACAGTACAATAAAGCGTTTAGCGCGCACTGGAAGCAGGAAACCGGCGATAACGTGGTGATCCGTCAGTCGCACGGCGGCTCCGGCAAACAGGCGACGTCGGTTATCAACGGGATTGAAGCGGATGTCGTTACCCTGGCGCTGGCCTACGACGTAGACGCCATTGCCGAACGCGGTCGTATCGATAAAAACTGGCTGAAACGCCTGCCGGATAACTCCGCGCCATATACCTCAACCATCGTGTTCCTCGTCCGTAAGGGCAACCCAAAACAGATCCATGACTGGAACGACCTGATTAAACCAGGCGTATCGGTCATCACCCCGAACCCGAAAAGCTCCGGCGGCGCCCGCTGGAACTATCTGGCGGCCTGGGGCTATGCCCTGCATCAGAATCACGGCGATCAGGCTAAAGCGCAGGAGTTCGTGAAGGCGCTGTATAAAAACGTGGAAGTGCTGGATTCCGGCGCGCGCGGTTCTACCAACACCTTCGTGGAACGCGGGATCGGCGACGTGCTGATTGCCTGGGAGAACGAAGCGCTGCTGGCGACGAAAGAGCTGGGCAAGGACAAGTTTGAAATCGTGACGCCGAGCGAGTCCATTCTGGCAGAGCCGACGGTTTCCGTCGTCGATAAAGTGGTGGATAAGAAAGGCACTCGTCAGGTGGCGGAAGCGTACCTGAAGTATCTCTACTCGCCGGAAGGCCAGGAGATTGCGGCGAAGAATTTCTATCGTCCGCGCGATCCTGATGTGGCGAAGAAATATGCCAACGAGTTCCCGAAACTGAAGCTGTTTACCATCGATCAGGAGTTCGGCGGCTGGACGAAAGCGCAGAAGGAGCACTTCTCCAACGGCGGTACCTTCGACCAGATTAGCCAGCGTTAATCCTCTTGTCCCTGCTGGCGCTACGCTTAGCAGGGCTACAGTTCTGCGCCGTCCGGTAGCCCGGATAAGGCGCCAGCCGCTACCCGGGAGTCCCTGCTTGCGCTACGCTTAGCAGGGCTACAGTTCTGCGCCGTCCGGTAGCCCGGGTAAGGCGCCAGCCGCTACCCGGGATAACTCCTCGACCACCATCTGTTTTCATTTAGTCATCAAATTACGTTACTCTTCCGGTTCAGGCTTAACAGGGAACGATAATGAGAAGAGTAAGATACCTTTTGTGGGCGCTGCTGGTGGTTATTCTGGCGGCTTTGGCCGGCGGCTACTATTGGCTGCATTCCGGCAACCCGAACGCGTTACGTCATATTGTCCTGCAGCAGTGCGTACCCAATCAGCAGCAACATCAGAACCCGTCGCCGTGCGCGGAAGTGAATCTGAAAGGCGGCTACGTGTTGTTTAAAGATCGCAACGGCCCGCTGCAATATCTGCTAATGCCGACCTACCGTATTAACGGTACCGAAAGTCCGCTGTTGTTGGATCCGCTAACGCCGAATTTCTTCTGGCAGGCCTGGCAGGGGCGCGAAATTATGAGCCAGCGCCGCGGCGCGCCAATTGATGATAACGCGGTATCGCTGGCGATTAACTCGCGCAGCGGGCGCACGCAAAACCACTTCCATATTCATATCTCCTGCCTGCGTCCCGATGTCCGCGCGCAGTTAGATAATGATGCGGCGACGATTAGCAGCCGCTGGCTACCCTTGCCGGGCGGTCTGCAGGGCCATGAATATCTGGCGCGTCGGGTAACGGAAACCGAGCTGGCTCAGCGCAGCCCGTTCCTGATGCTGGCGGAAGAGGTACCGGAAGCGCGCGAACATATGGGGCGTTATGCGTTAGCGATGGCGCGTCAAAGCGATGGCTCGCTGGTGCTGTTGGCGACAGAGCGTAACCTGCTGACTCTCAACCGTGCTTCGGCGGAAGAAATTCAGGATCATAGCTGCGCAATTCTTAACGCAAACCACTAGTTCTGGCGTTTACCTGTCTTTCCTGTCGTCGTATTCTTGCTGAAAAAAACGACAGGAGACAGGCATGTCGCTCTGGCTAACCCACCCGCTGTTCCTCCCTTCGCTGATCGTCGGCATCACCATTGTGCTCTGGGCGACTTCGCTGTTACCGGAATTTATCACCGCGCTGCTGTTCTTCGCGGCGGCGATGATGACCAAAATCGCTCCGCCGGAGGTGATCTTCGGCGGTTTTGCTTCCTCGGCGTTCTGGCTGGTGTTCAGCGGCTTTGTGTTGGGGATCGCCATTCGAAAAACCGGACTGGCGGATAGAGCGGCGCAGGCGCTATCGGCGCGGCTCACCGACTCCTGGCCGCGGATGGTCGGCAGCGTGGTATTACTGAGTTATGCGTTGGCGTTCGTGATGCCATCAAATATGGGGCGCATCGCGTTGTTGATGCCGATCGTGGCGGCGATGGCCCGGCGCGCGGGGATAGCCGACGGCACGCGCGGCTGGTACGGCCTGGCGCTGGCGGTGGGCTTTGGCACCTTCCAGCTATCTGCGACCATTTTGCCCGCTAACGTGCCGAATCTGGTGATGAGCGGGGCGGCGGAAGGTTCTTACGGGATCCATCTGAATTACGTTCCCTATTTACTGCTGCATACGCCGGTACTTGGCTGGCTGAAAGGGGCGGTGCTGGTGGCGCTGATCTGCTGGCTGTTTCCCGGCAAGCCGCATTCGCCGCGCGAGCTGGCGCCGCTGGCGCCTATGAGCCGCGACGAAAAGCGTCTGGCGTGGCTGCTGGCGGTGGTGTTGACGTTATGGGTGACAGAGAGCTGGCACGGCGTCGGCCCGGCGTGGACCGGCCTGGCGGC
Source organism: Klebsiella sp. 141153 (assembly GCF_032601995.1). Taxonomy (NCBI): domain Bacteria; kingdom Pseudomonadati; phylum Pseudomonadota; class Gammaproteobacteria; order Enterobacterales; family Enterobacteriaceae; genus Klebsiella; species Klebsiella sp. 141153. Next base: position 164,256 of record NZ_JAQIRJ010000004.1, read on the forward strand.
GGCAGTGGTCACGCTGCTGCCGCGAGTGGGATTTATCAGCGGTGAGGAGTTCGCCAGCGGGGTGAATATGCGCACCTGCATTTATGTTGCAGGCATTTTGGGACTGGCGATTACCGTGACCCAAACCGGGATTGGCGGCGCGGTGGGTAACGCGCTGCTGCAGGTGATGCCGCTGGATAAAGATAATCCGTTCACCAGCTTCCTGGCGCTGACCGGAATTACCAGCGCGCTGAATTTTATTATGACCGCCAACGGCGTCCCGGCGCTGTATACGACTTTTGCGCAGAGCTTTGCCGACGCGACCGGCTTTCCGCTGCTGAGCGTGATTATGATTCAGGTGCTAGGTTATTCCACGCCGCTGCTGCCGTACCAGGCGTCGCCGATCGTGGTGGCGATGGGATTAGGTAAAGTCCCGGCGAGAGCGGGGATGTTGCTATGTCTGGCGCTGGCGGCTGTGAGCTATGTGATTTTGCTGCCGCTGGATTACGCGTGGTATCAGCTATTGGGGAAATTGTAGCGATAATATAAAACCCGGCTCGCGCTGCGCTAAGCCGGGTTATGACTCGTGCGAATTTTTCAGCAACCCCGGCGGCGTTTCACCACCGGGAAAGCGAATTACGCTTTTTTCGCCGCTTCTGCAGCTTTAACGATCACCGCGAAAGCGTCTGCTTTCAGGGATGCGCCGCCAACCAGCGCGCCGTCGATGTCCGGCTGGGTGAACAGCTCTGCGGCGTTGCCGGCGTTAACGGAACCGCCGTACTGGATGATGACCTGCTCAGCGATTTTAGCGTCAGCTTTAGCAATGTGGTCACGGATGAATTTGTGTACCGCCTGAGCCTGCGCTGGGGTAGCGGATTTACCGGTACCGATAGCCCATACTGGTTCGTACGCGATAACCACGCCTTCAAAAGCGGCTGCGCCCTGAGTTTTCAGAACCGCGTCGATCTGACGCGCGCAAACTTCTTCAGTTTTGCCCGCTTCGTTTTCCGCTTCGGTTTCACCGATGCACAGAACCGGCGTCAGACCCTGCTCTTTCAGTACAGCGAATTTCTTCGCGATCAGTTCGTCAGATTCTTTGTGGTAGGTACGGCGTTCGGAGTGGCCGATGATGATGTACTGCGCGCCGATATCTTTCAGCATTTCGGCGGAGGTTTCACCGGTGAATGCGCCGGACAGGTTCACGTCAACGTTCTGCGCGCCCAGGTGAATGTGGCTGCCTTCTGCCGCACGCTTAGCCAGGTCGAGATACATTTCCGGCGGCGCGATTGCCACTGCACAGCCGCTTACGCCGGCCAGTTCAGTACGCAGGTTAGCAACCAGTTCGTTTACCATGTGGCGGCTGCCGTTCAGTTTCCAGTTACCCATCACTAAAGGATGTCGCATTTTAATTCTCCACGCTACTAAGCGAATTAAGGAATATAGCCGCCCCAGAGGGCAGCATGGTCTGTGAAACAGTATAGAGACTCGTCACTGGAAAGGCTTTGCTTTTTGTCATTTATTGTTGTCTTCCAGCGTTTCAGATAGCGCCAGCTTAATCGGTTCAATGGCGAAAGTTAGCCCTTTTTCCCCGTGATCTGCCACTACATAGCGCACCGCGCCTTCGGTTTCGGTGTAGTAGCGTTTGCCTTTGCCGGCGGTCAGCAGTTTTTGCAGCTTTTGCTGGCTCTGCAGTGGGCTTAGGGTCGGCACAAAGGCGCGAAGAATGGCGCTCATATATTCCTGCGCTTTCGCTTTCGCCGCTTTTTGCTCCGGCCCCTGAATCGGCAGCCAGGTTATCTGCATTGATTTAATCTTCAGCGTGCCGCGCTCCAGCGCGGTAGAGGCATAGAGATTCTCGTTAATCTTGGTGGCGGCGCGGGTCAGGTTGGCTTTATCGCGGCTGGAGGCGATAGAACGAAACTCGTTAAGCGGCAGTTTCGGATTATCGGCATTAAATTTCTCGCGGAACTCGCTGATGCTGACATCAAAAATCGGCGCGCTGGGTAAAAGATAGGGGGCGGTGGCGGCGGATTCCGTTTCTGCGGACAACGCCATCGGGCCGACAGATAACGCTGTCAGCCCAATCAAACTTAAGATTGCCCACTTCTTCATGCCCATCTTTCCTTTTTTTGCCTGCCGACGATTAAAACGGGAACCGTCACGCTTGTCAAAAAGTGACGCCTTCAGGGTAAACTACGCGAATGATGATGATAAGGAATAAAACATGACCCTACAGCAGTGGTTATTCTCAATTAAAGGCCGTATTGGCCGCCGGGATTTCTGGATTTGGATCGTTATCTGGGTGTTGACCATGAGCGCGCTGTTTACTCTCGCGGGCAGCAATTTGCTGAGTTTGCAGACCGCGGCGTTTATTCTCGTCTGCCTGCTCTGGCCGACGGCGGCGGTAGTGGTGAAGCGTCTGCACGATCGCGGGAGATCCGGCCTCTGGGCGCTGCTGATGATTCTGGCGTGGATGCTGCTGGCGGGCAACTGGGCGATGTTGCCGCAGGTTTGGCAGTGGGGCGTCGGGCGCTTTGTACCGACGCTGATTATCGTCATGATGTTGATCGACCTGGGCGCGTTCGTCGGCACCCAGGGCGAAAATAAGTTTGGCAAAGAGACGCAGGATGTCCGCTGGAAAGCGGACGTCTGATTACCAGTAGTGCTCTGCCGTCATATGGCCCGGTCGGCGACGCAGATGTTTGGTCATCTGCCGGGTCTCTTTCAGCAACTGCTGGGTATCACGCACCATCTGCGGGTTGCCGCACAGCATCACGTGGCTGGTATCGGCGGTCATCGGCAGGCCGACCGCCTCTTCCAGCGCGCCGGTTTCAATCAGGAACGGCACCCGGCCCGTCAGCGAACCTTCCGCTGTCTCGCGGCTGACCACGGTCTGGATACGTAATTTGCCGGCATAGCGCTGCTCCAGCTCGCGCATTTGCGGTAAATAGCTGAGGTCGGCGGCATAGCGCGCCGCATGCACCAGCACCAGGTTCTTGAAGCGATCCAGGTCTTTCCCTTCTTCCAGAATCGACAGATAGGGGCCGATCGCCGTACCGGTGGCGAGCATCCACAGCGTGTCGCAGTCCGGCACCTCTTCCAGCACGAAGAAACCGGCGGCTTCGCTGACAATCTGCACGTCGTCGCCGGGTTTCAGCGCGGCCAGTCGCGGGCTGAGTTTACCCTCCGGAACGGTGACCAGGTAGAACTCAAGATCGGGATTGCTGGGGGCGTTGACGTAGGAGTAGGCGCGCTGCACGCGCTCGCCGTCAACATCCAGGCCCAGTTTAGCAAACTGCCCTGCGGTGAACGGCTCAACGGGCGCGTGAATGGTGAGGCTAAACAGTGCATCGGTCCAGTTTTGCACTTTTACAACTTTACCTGTAACCCAGTTTGCCATTGCGTCTCTCCTTTCAATCTCGTCAGTCTATCTTCACCGCGACGGGAGAAGATTTCCAGCCCGAAAAGGCTGGAAAGCTCGATTGATCAAATGTTTTACAGGATGTGTTGCTGGACGTCCGGGTCTTTTCGGTCGAGGTAATGAATCGACTGAATACGGCGGATAGTCCGCGATTTACCGCGGATCAGCAGCGTTTCAGTGGTCGCCATATTGCCCTTGCGGGTAATGCCGTCCAGTAGATCGCCTTTGGTAATCCCGGTGGCGGAGAAGATGACGTTATCGCTGCGCGCCATTTCATCAAGACGCAGCACTTTGCCCGCTTCGATGCCCATGGTTTTGCAGCGCGCCAGTTCGTTTTCACCGATACGGCGGTTCTCTTCGCTGTCGCCCTTCACGTGGTGACGAGCCAGCAGGCGGCCCTGCATATCGCCGTCCAGCGCGCGGATCACCGCCGCCGAAACCACGCCTTCCGGCGCGCCGCCGATGCCGTACAGCACGTCGACTTCGCTATCCGGCATGCAGGTAAGGATAGAGGCCGCCACGTCGCCATCGGGGATCGCGAACACGCGCACGCCCAACTGCTGCAGTTGCGCAATGACCGCGTCGTGGCGGGGTTTCGCCAGCACGGTGACGGTCAGTTCAGCGAGCGGTTTATTCAACGCGCGGGCGATGTTGCGCAAATTATCTTCCAGCGGCAGATTGAGATCGATAGCGCCTTTAGCGCCGGGGCCGACAATCAGCTTTTCCATATACATATCCGGCGCGTTGAGGAAGCAGCCTTTATCGCCGACCGCCATCACTGCCAGCGCGTTGGCCTGGCCCATGGCCGTCATGCGGGTGCCTTCAATTGGGTCGACGGCGATATCTACCGCGTCGCCTTTGCCGGTACCCACTTTTTCGCCGATATAGAGCATCGGCGCTTCATCGATTTCGCCCTCGCCGATGACGATGGTGCCGTCGATATTGACGAGGTTAAGCATAATGCGCATGGCGTTAACCGCTGCGCCGTCGGCGGTATTTTTATCGCCGCGGCCCAGCCATTTATAGCCCGCCAGCGCGGCGGCTTCGGTGACACGCGAAAATTCGATGGCCAGTTCTCGTTTCATAATCCACTCATTGTGTAGAAAAGTTGCCCGTAGCGCGGCAAAAAGGACGCGCTACGCGTTGGAATAGCGTTCGGTTTCCGGCATCCAGCGCTCAATCAGCGCCTGCGCCTGCAGCGGATAGCGTTCGTGAATATGGCGAGCAATGCGCTGAACCTCGGGGATCATGGCCTGATCGCGCAGCAAGTCCGCTACTTTAAATTCGGCGTTGCCGGTCTGGCGGGTGCCGAGAAGCTCGCCGGGGCCGCGGATTTCAAGGTCTTTCTGGGCGATGACGAAACCGTCGTTGCTGTCGCGCAGCACCTGCAGGCGCTTCTGCGCCGTTTTGGAGAGCGGCGATTTATAGAGTAGCACGCAGTGGGAGGCGACGGCGCCGCGCCCGACGCGCCCGCGTAGCTGGTGCAGCTGCGCCAGACCCAGACGCTCCGGGTTTTCGATAATCATCAGGCTTGAGTTAGGGACGTCAACGCCGACTTCAATCACCGTGGTGGCGACCAGCAGGTGCATCTCGCCCTGCTTGAAGGCCTGCATCACGGCCTGTTTCTCCGCTGGTTTCATTCGCCCGTGAACGAGACCGATGTTAAGTTCCGGTAGCGCCAGCTTGAGCTCTTCCCAGGTGGCTTCCGCCGCCTGGGCTTCCAGCAGATCGGACTCTTCAATCAGTGTACAGACCCAATAGGCCTGGCGACCTTCCTGGGTGCAGGCGTTGCGCACGCGGTCGATAATGTCGCTGCGGCGGGTGTCCGGGATAGCGACGGTAGTGACCGGGGTACGGCCCGGCGGCAGCTCGTCGATAACCGAGGTATCGAGATCGGCATAGGCGGTCATCGCCAGGGTGCGCGGAATCGGTGTAGCGGTCATGATCAACTGATGCGGGTGGAAGCCCTGCTGCTGGCCCTTTTCCCACAGCGCCAGGCGTTGATGAACGCCAAAGCGATGCTGTTCGTCGATAATCACCAGCGCCAGGCCGTTAAACTGCACCTGCTCCTGGAAAATGGCGTGGGTGCCGACAATCATCTGCACTTCGCCGTTGGCAATGGCTTCCTGCTGCGCCTGGCGCGCTTTGCCTTTCTGTTTGCCAGCCAGCCAGCCGACTTCAATGCCCAGCGGCGCGAACCAGCTGCGGAAATTATTGGCATGCTGCTCGGCCAGCAGTTCGGTAGGCGCCATCAGCGCCACCTGTTTGCCATGGGCGATAGCGCGCAGGGCGGCCAGCGCGGCGACCAGCGTTTTACCGGATCCGACGTCGCCCTGCACCAGGCGCATCATCGGCACGTCCAGCGCCATATCGCGCTCGATCTCCGCGGTGACGCGCGCCTGCGCGCCCGTTGGTTTAAAGGGTAGAGAAGCCAGAAGCTGGGTTTTCAGCGTGTCGTTGGCGCTGAGCGGCAGCGCATGGTAGCGCTGGGCACCGGCGCGGAGCGCCAGCATGCTGAGATTATGCGCTAGCAACTCTTCCAGGATAAGACGCTGCTGTGCCGGATGTTTACCGCTCTCCAGCTCGCTGAGCTGTAGCGACGGCGGCGGGCGGTGCAGCGTACGCAGCGCCTCCGGCAGACTCATCATCCCCTGCGCCAGCTCCGGCGGCAGCAGTTCGCTAATCGCGCAGGTTTCCAGCAGCTCAAGCGCCTGATCGGTGAGTTTGCGCAGCGTCGCCTGCTTAATGCCTTCAGTGGTCGGGTAGACCGGAGTCAGGGTTTCCTGCAGCTCCGGGGTGCTCATATCGCCCTGCACGCGATATTCCGGGTGGATCATCTCGGCGCCGAACTTGCCGCGTTTAGCTTCGCCGTAGGCCAGCACACGACGACCGGTCGCCAGGCTGTTTTTCATCGCCGCATTGAAGTTAAAAAAACGCATGGTCAGGATGCCGGAGCCGTCGCTGATCTGACAGGTCATCATCCGGCGGCCGCCGAAGGTGATATTGCTGTTGAGCACTTCACCCTCTACGGTTGCGTAGACGCCCGGCAGCAGTTCGCCGATTTGGTACAGGTGAGTCCGGTCTTCATAGCGTAGCGGCAGGTGTAGTAGCAGGTCCTGAACCGTATGCAGACCGATTTTCGCCAGTTTGTTGCTCTGTGCGGCGCCAACGCCGGTCAGCGAGTTGAGCGGTACGGCATCTAACAGGCGGCCTGACATCGGATTTACCTCGCCGCCTGCATCGTTGCCCACCACTCGGCATCGGCTTCGACTTCGCCCTGCTCGTTGACGTGGGGATAAGGCAGACCTTTTTGCCTGGCGACGCGTGCCAGCACCGGGTACCCGCCTTCAAATAGCAGCCGCTGCTGCTCTTCAGGCGGCAGCATGCTATTGGCGCGTTGGTACATTCCGGCGTTCTGCCGCTGACGCTGCGCTTCGTAAAGGATCAGCGCGGAGGCGACGGAGACGTTCAGCGACTGCACCATACCGACCATTGGAATAATGATGTCCTGGTCTGCCAGCGCCAGCGCTTCCTGGGTGATGCCGGTTTTCTCCTGGCCCATCAGGATGCAGGTCGGGCGCGTATAGTCGATTTCGCGAAAATCGATGGCTTTGTCGGAAAGGTGTGTCGCGAGGATTTGCATGCCCCGGCCTTTTAAGTGGCTGACGGCATCGCCGATCGTGCGGTGTGTTTTCACCTGCACCCAACTATTGCTGCCGGCGGCGGCAGAGGCCATGGTGCGCATACGACTGCCAGGCCAGATGGCGTGTACTTCATGTACGCCGATGGCGTCTGCGGTGCGGATGACCGCAGAGACGTTATGGGGTTTATGGACCTGCTCCATGCAGACCGTCAGATCAGGCTGACGCCTGGCGAGCATCTCGCAGATACGCGCATAACGCTGTGAATTCATTCTACTTAATCCTTCGAACTGCCTCGGCGTTAGCTGCACTCACTCACCCCAGTCACGTACTTCAGTACCTTCCTGGGGATTCGATTTTTGTAAAAGCTAATTTCGGTTACGAGTGACTTTAATCACGTCCGGCATGACGCGAATTTTGCGCATGATATTCGCCAGATGCACGCGGTCGCGCGCGGTCAGGCGGATAAAGGCGCTGTAAACGCGGCCATCTTTTTCTTCCGTATTCAGGCTCTGAATATTGGAAGACGCGGTGTTGATTGCGGCCGTCAGGTTAGCCAGCGCGCCCTGGTGGTTGAACATATCCACCTTAATTTCGGCGATAAATTCCTGCGCAGTTTCTTTATCCCATTCGACCGCCATAAACTTCTCAGGCTCTTTCTGGTAGCCGCGGATGTTACGACAGGATTCATGGTGGATAACCAACCCTTTGCCTGGGCTGACGTGGGCGATGATCGGGTCCCCCGGAATCGGACGACAGCACTTGGCGAAAGTAATCAGCACGCCATCGGCGCCCTTGATCGGCAGATGGCCGTGATTCGACGCGTTGGCCGGCACCGGTGCGGCAGAGGCTTCACCCTGCTGCAGATTTTTCGCTACCACCACGCTCATTGCGTTACCGAGACCGATTTCCGCCAGCAGATCGTCAAGCGTGGCAAGCTTCATGCGGTCAAGTTCGCGCTGGATGTTCTCCGGCGGGATTTCTGCCAGCTTGCGGCTGCCGCCTAACGCGTGGTTGAGCAATCGGCGGCCAAGGCTGACGGAATCGTCGCGCTTAAGGTTTTTCAGCAGTTGGCGGATCTTGGCGCGCGCTTTCGAGCTGACGACAAAGTTCAGCCATGCGGCATTCGGACGCGCGCCCGGCGCGGTAATGATTTCGACAGTCTGGCCGCTGGAGAGCGGCTGCGACAGCGGATAGGGCTGACGGTCGACGCGCGCGCCGACGCAGGCATGGCCGATATCGGTATGCACCGCGTAGGCGAAGTCCACCGGCGTGGCGCCGGCAGGCAGTTCGACAATGCGCCCTTCCGGGGTGAAAACGTAAATCTCATCCGGGAACAGATCGGATTTAACGCTCTCGATAAATTCAAACGAGCTACCGGCGCTCTGCTGCAGTTCCAGCAGGCTTTGCATCCAGCGCTGAGCGCGGATTTGCGCGGTCGTGCTGCTTTCGCCCCCGTGCTCTTTATACGCCCAGTGCGCCGCAACCCCCATCTCCGCCATCTGGTCCATATCTTCGGTACGGATTTGTACCTCGACCGGGACGCCGTGGGGGCCAATCATCGAGGTGTGCAAAGATTGATAGCCGTTCGCTTTCGGAATGGCGATGTAATCTTTGAAACGGCCTGGACGCGGCTTGTAGAGGCTGTGCATTTGGCCCAGCACGCGATAGCAGATATCGGGATCGTGAACGATAACGCGGAAGGCGTAGATGTCCATAATCGAGTGAAAACGCTGCTCTTTGAGCACCATTTTGCAGTAAATAGAGTACAGATGCTTTTCGCGACCGCTAACGCGGCAGGGGATCCCTGCTTCCTGTAAACGCCCTTCGATCTCAGAGAGGATTTTCTGAATCATCTCTTTTCGGTTGCCGCGCGCCGCTTTGACCACTTCTTTAATGACGCGGTAGCGGTTAGGGTACAGCGCTTCAAAGCCCAGCTCTTCGAGCTCGGTTTTAATGTGATGGATACCTAAACGGTGCGCCAGAGGGCTATAAATTTCCAGCGTTTCGCGGGCGATGCGACGGCGTTTATCCGGGCGTAGCGAGCCCAGGGTGCGCATGTTGTGGGTGCGGTCGGCAAGCTTGATGAGGATGACGCGGATATCCTGCACCATCGCCATGATCATTTTGCGGAAGTTTTCGGCTTGCGCCTCTTTCTTATCGCGGAACTTGAGCTTATCAAGTTTCGACACCCCCTCTACCAGTTCGGCGACGCTTTTACCAAAAAGCTGTTCCATGTCCTGGTAGGTGGCAGGGGTATCTTCAATCACATCATGCAGCAGCGCGGCCATCAGCGTTTCGTAGTCGAGTTTCATCTCGGCCAGAATGCAGGCCACCGCTACCGGGTGCGTGATATAGGGTTCACCGCTTGAACGTGTCTGACCCTCGTGAGCGTCACGTGCAACGAGATACGCCTGCCGAAGGCGCTTGATTTGCTCTTCCGGCAGGTAGTTTTGAATCAGCTGATTCAGGCTTTCAAACAGATACAAGGGCGACCCGCTGTGTGATTAACGACGACCTTCAGCAATCGCGGTAACGGCTTGTAATTCAGCGGCTTCCTGCTCTTGCTGTTCCTGGCGCTCACGTACGTCGAGGATCTGGTTGTTGATCAGACCTTCTTCGATTTCGCGCAGTGCGATAACGGTGGTTTTATCGTTTTCTTCCGGTACCAGCGGATCCTTTCCGCCTACCTGCATCTGACGAGCGCGACGCGCGGCGACCAGTACCAGGTCAAAACGGTTACCAATTTTCTCTACAGCGTCCTGAACAGTTACGCGTGCCATACTTAAAATGCTCCACAGGTGAAGAAATGACTGGGCATGATACTGAATGTGGGTTCAGTCTGCCAATAGTTTGGTGATTAAAGCGCCATGTCGCTGCTTTTGGCGGCTCATGCGCAGACGTTCAGCGCGGATAATGTTTTTCAGATCGCCTAAAGCGGTATCAAAATCATCATTCACAATAAGGTAATCATATTCCGCGTAATGGCTCATTTCTGCAACTGCCTGCGCCATACGTTTTGCGATGACTTCTTCGCTGTCCTGGCCGCGGCCGCGCAGGCGGCGGTCAAGTTCGTCTTTTGACGGCGGCAGAATAAAGATACTGCGCGCGCCGGGCATTTTATTACGGATTTGCTGGGCGCCCTGCCAGTCGATATCAAGAAAAACATCAACGCCGGTCGCCAGAACCTGCTCGATAGCTTCACGAGAGGTCCCGTAATAATTGCCAAAAACCTCAGCGTGCTCAAGGAAAGCGTCTTCGCTAATCATCGACCTGAATTTATCGTGATCGACAAAGAAATAGTGTTCACCGTGAACTTCACCCGGGCGCGGATTGCGCGTGGTATGCGAAACAGAAACCTGGGAATCGTACAACGGTTGGGTTTTCAATAAAGCCTGAATCAGGCTGGATTTACCCGCGCCGCTAGGGGCGGAAACAATATAAAGCGTGCCTTGAGCCATGAGTGTCTTTTGTATGTGATTGTCGAAAGAGATCCTACATACGAGCCTATTATACACGCCGCCGCCGCGTGACGCAGTCATTGTCACACTTTTTGCCGCTGTTTCTTTCATTTTGCCTGCCGCTTTCCTGATTTCTTAAGCAGTTGCAGCAACAAGGTGTAAATCCTGGAAAGCCGCTCGCAACGTAATGATTTGCCTGTCGCCGCGGCTTCGGTCTTTAGCGCACGATGCCGCAAGGTAGAACAAGGAGGTAAAGGCATGTGCAGATGGCTGATAGGGACAGCGTTATGGATGGCGGCGGCAATGGCAACGGCGGCCTGCCCGGCGTGGTCTTTGCAACAAGCCGGGCAGGAGATAGATCGCCTGAGCCAGCAGATTGCCGACTGGAAAGCGGCCTACTGGCAGCAGGGCCGCAGCGAGGTCAGCGACGAGGTCTATGACATGCTATCTGCCCGGTTGGCGCAGTGGCGGCGCTGCTTCGGTCAGGAGACGCCTGAAGACGAGCTGCCGCCGCCGCGCGGCGAAGTCAAACATCCCATCGCGCATACCGGCGTGCGTAAACTGCCTGATGCCGCAAGCGTCGGCCGCTGGATGCGCGAGAAACCCAATCTGTGGGTACAGCCGAAAGTCGACGGGGTGGCAGTGACGCTGGTTTATCGCGGAGGGAGGTTAATACAGGCGATTAGCCGCGGCGACGGTCTGGCGGGGGAAGACTGGACTGTAAAAGTGCGCCGGATCCCCGGCCTACCGCAAACTACCGCAGGAGCGCTGGCAAATAGCGTGCTACAGGGCGAGATTTTTCAGCTGCAAGAGGGGCATATACAAAAACAGGCGGGCGGTATGAATTCACGGGCGAAAGTCGCCGGGATACTGATGCGCAAAGCGCCATCGGCAACGCTGAACACGCTGGGGGTGTTTATCTGGGCCTGGCCCGACGGTCCGGCCCGGATGTCCACCCGCCTGGCGCTGCTTGCCGACGGCGGGTTTCCTCTGGCGCAGCGCTATTCCCATCCGGTGAAAGACTGGCAGGAGACCGCCGTCTGGCGCGAGCGCTGGTTTGCCTCGCCGCTGCCCTTTGTCACCGATGGCATTGTGATCCGCGCGGAAAAAGAACCAGCCGGGGGCAGTTGGCTTCCAGGACAGGGGCACTGGGTGGCGGCCTGGAAATATCAGCCGTTTTCGCAGGTGGCGGAAGTGACCACAATCCAGTTCACTGTCGGGCGCAGCGGCAAGATAGCCGTTGTGGCGCATCTCGAACCGGTAAAACTGGACGATAAACTGGTGCGTCGGGTCAATATTGGCTCGGTGGCCCGCTGGCGGCAGTTAGACATCGTCGCCGGAGACCAGGTGCTAATAAGCCTGGCTGGACAGGGCATCCCGCGTCTGGATAGCGTGGTCTGGCGGGCCAGCCACCGCGATGCGCCACAACCGCCTTCGCCCCGTTTTCATTCCTTAACCTGTTATTTTGCGTTGTCCGAGTGCGCTGGGCAGTTTCTCTCCCGGCTTGTTTGGCTATCGTCTAAGCCAGTTCTGGATATTGGGGGAGCAGGAGAGGCGCTATGGCGCACGCTAATAGACGATCGCCGCATGGCTCATCTTTTTTCATGGCTGGCTTTGACGCCTGAACAACTACAGAGCGTGCCAGGCATTACCAGCAAGCGTGGCCTGCGGCTGTGGCATCAGTTCAATTTGACCCGCGAGCAGCCGTTTATTCGTTGGGTGCTGGCGCTGGGGGTACCGATACCTCAGTCCGCGCAGGCGAGCGTTGCGGCAGAAAACTGGCAACTATTGCGGGAGCGCAATGAGTCCCAGTGGCGGCAATTACCGGGGGTGGGGCAGGAAAGGGCGCGTCAGCTGGTCGCCTTTTTGCAAAACCCGGATATTGCCGCGCTGGCGCAGTGGCTCAACGGGCAACATATCCCGGGTTTTTGAGGAATCAATGTGCGTCGTGCTTGTAGTAGAAGACCGGCAGGCCGAGCTTCCAGCGCAGGGCGAGCATACGCGCGGTAAAGCCGAAGAGCAGCGTGGCGATGACCACGACGTCGTGGCTGCTGACGTAGTGCTGTAAGGCGATATAGAGCACCGCGGCGGCAAAAGAGATGCCAGCGTACAGTTCTTTCTGAAACACCAGCGGGATACGTTTACAGAACATATCGCGCAGCACGCCGCCAAAGACGCCGGTGATCACGGCGGCAATAGACGCGATTATCGGTCCTTCGCCCATATCCAGCGCGATTTGCGCGCCAATAATCGAGAATACAATCAGGCCCAGGGCATCCAGCACCAGAAACAGGCGGCGCAGGTGCGGCATTACCGGCGCGGCGATGGTGGTGAGAACGGCGGCAACCGCCACAATGATGACGTATTCCGGGTGCTTCACCCAACCGAGCGGATAATGGCCGAGCAGGATATCACGCACGGATCCCCCGCCGAGCGCGGTGGCGGTAGCGATAATAATCACCCCAAAAGTGTCCATCCGGCGACGCCCGGCCGCTAAGGCGCCGGTCATCGCTTCCGCCGTAATACCAATCAGATAAAGAACATGAAGCAGCATAAATCCCCCACAATGATGGGCAAAGGGTAGCGATTTGTGCGACAGATCACGATTGAGTTTTTCTAAAGTGAGCTGATTTTCATGAAAAAAGCTAATGCTGAATGATTGATATGGTCAATCACTGTGGGGGATTTGGCTTTTGCTTTTCAAAAATGAATAAGAAAAAGTAATGCTGGCCCGCGGGGCAGGCCAGCCGGGGAAGAGATTACTCGATATTCTGGATCTGCTCGCGCATCTGCTCGATGAGCACCTTCAGCTCAATCGCTGAATTGGTCACTTCGGCATTAATGGATTTGGAGGCCAGAGTGTTCGACTCGCGGTTGAATTCCTGCATCATGAAGTCGAGGCGGCGACCCACGGCTTCTTTCTTCTTCAGAATGTTGTAGGTCTCTTTAACGTGCGCTTCCAGGCGATCGAGCTCTTCGGCGACGTCGATACGCTGCGCCATTAACACCAGCTCTTGCTCGAGGCGGTTGTTTTCCAGCTGCACTTCGGCGTCTTCAAGCTTGGCGACCAGGCGCTCGCGCTGCCACTGCAGGATTTCCGGCATATGGGCGCGGACTTTGCTGACTTCGGCGCTGACGCCTTCCAGACGCTGTTCGATCAGCGTTTTCAATGCCTGGCCTTCGGTCTCGCGAGCGACGATAAAATCGTCCAGCGCGCCATTCAGGGCGTTGAGGATTTCAGCGGCGATGGCATCAAGGTCTTGCTCCTGAGCGGCCATAACGCCAGGCCAGCGCAGGATATCAACCGGGTTGATTTCGCCTTCATCGCTCTGCATTTTTACCCAGTTAGCGGCGTTAACCAGCTGCTTGGCCAGGTTTTCGTTAAGAATCAGCTCACCCTGGGCGCTGGGATCCTGCTCAAAACGCAGGGTACATTCGATTTTGCCGCGAGTCAGGCGAGAGCGGATGCGCTCGCGAACCACGGGTTCCAGGCTCCGGAACTGTTCCGGCAGGCGGAAGTAGGTTTCCAGATAGCGTTGGTTTACCGAGCGCAGTTCCCACGCGGCGCTACCCCAGTCACCCTTGATTTCACGCCGGGCATAGGCGGTCATACTGCGGATCATAGACGTTCCTGTTTTTTAAGGAGAGTGGGGAGGATTATAGCTTTCGAGGCCCTTTCAGGATAGGAATAAGCGCGCATTATCCACATTGGCAGGCGCGCGTCGTCGCGATGCAACTTGGCCGAATTTGTGTATAATGCGCAGCCACATTCGTTTCAAGCCGGAGAGTAATCATGCGTCCAGCAGGCCGTAGCGCTAATCAGGTGCGTCCAGTAACCCTGACCCGTAACTATACAAAACACGCTGAAGGCTCCGTGCTGGTCGAATTTGGCGACACCAAAGTGCTGTGCACTGCCTCCATCGACGAAGGCGTGCCGCGCTTCCTGAAAGGTCAGGGCCAGGGCTGGATCACCGCCGAATATGGCATGCTGCCGCGCTCCACCCATACCCGTAACGCTCGCGAAGCCGCAAAAGGCAAGCAGGGCGGCCGCACTATGGAAATTCAGCGTCTGATCGCTCGCGCGCTGCGCGCCGCGGTGGATCTGAAAGCGCTGGGCGAGTTCACCATTACGCTCGATTGCGACGTGCTGCAGGCCGATGGCGGTACCCGTACCGCGTCCATTACCGGTGCCTGCGTTGCGCTGGCCGATGCGCTGAACAAGCTGGTTGCTGCCGGTAAACTGAAAACCAACCCGATGAAGGGGATGGTAGCCGCCGTTTCCGTTGGTATCGTTAATGGTGAAGCCATCTGCGATCTGGAGTACGTGGAAGATTCCGCCGCGGAAACCGATATGAATGTGGTAATGACCGAAGACGGCCGCATTATTGAGGTGCAGGGCACGGCGGAAGGCGAGCCGTTCACCCATGAAGAGCTCCTCACTCTCCTGGCGTTAGCGCGAGGGGGAATCGAATCCATTATTACGACGCAGAAAGCGGCGTTAGAAAATTAATGATTAAGGCGACTGAGAAGTCGCCTTTTTTTTGCGCTTTATCCTTCATGACACCTGCGAAGGACAAAGCGTGTAGTCCGACATTGATGACAGTACTAAAAGGAGCGAATCCATGAAGCCGTATCAGCGCCAGTTTATTGAGTTTGCGCTTAGCAAGCAGGTTCTTAAGTTTGGCGAATTTACGCTGAAATCCGGGCGTAAAAGCCCCTATTTCTTCAACGCCGGCCTGTTTAATACCGGGCGCGATCTGGCTCTGCTGGGCCGTTTCTACGCCGAGGCGCTGGTGGATTCCGGGATCGAGTTCGACCTGCTGTTCGGCCCGGCCTATAAAGGTATCCCTATCGCCACCACCACCGCCGTCGCGCTGGCTGAGCATCATGACCGCGACCTGCCGTACTGCTTCAACCGTAAAGAAGCGAAGACCCACGGTGAAGGCGGCAACCTGGTCGGTAGCCCGCTCCAGGGCCGCGTGATGCTGGTGGACGACGTGATTACCGCCGGTACCGCAATTCGTGAATCAATGGAAATTATTCAGGCTAACGGCGCTGAACTGGCTGGCGTGCTCATCTCGCTTGATCGCCAGGAGCGCGGTCGCGGCGAGATCTCCGCGATTCAGGAAGTGGAACGTGATTATGGCTGCAAAGTGATTTCTATCGTCACCCTGAAAGATCTTATCGCCTATCTGGAAGAAAAGCCTGAGATGGCTGAGCATTTGGCATCGGTACGCGCTTACCGCGAAGCCTACGGCGTCTGAAGATGAGCCCGGCAGCCAGCGGCTGCCGGTATAGCCAGAGCACGCTGAGAAGGTGAATGATGAGCCATGCAGCCTTGCGGCTGCATATAGAGCTTTACTGCAGTTGCGCCGCGACCAGCGGCCAGCGGGCATCGAAATCATCCGTTGGGCGGTACTTGAACTCGCTACGCACAAAACGCGACAGCATGCCTTCGCAAAATGCCAGCAGCTGGCTTGCCAGTAGCGTCTCGTCGAGGGTGTAGCCCTCTCCCTCACGCATTTTCTTTTCACGCATCACCTGACGCAATTGAACTTCGATACGTTCAAATAGCTGGTTGATACGACCCTGCAGACGGTCCTGTTCGAACATTAAGGCGTGGCCGGTGAGGATACGCGTCAGCCCAGGATTACGCTCGCCAAACCCAAGAATCAGCAGAACAATCAGGCGCAGACGAGCCGTGGTGTCCTTTTCATCTTTCAAAATCAAATTGATGCGCGTAATCAGACTGTCTTCAATGAACTCGATCAGGCTGTCAAACATGCGGGTTTTACTGGGAAAATGACGGTATAACGCCGCTTCGGAAACACCGACGGAGGCCGCCAGCTTCGCCGTGGTAATACGTTGACTACCATCGCTGGATTCAAGCATCAGCGCCAGAGATTGAAGTATTTCTTCGCGACGATTCCTTTTCGCAGTTTGTTTTTCTGCCATGTTTTAAAATACCCCTGAAAATAAGCACTTGTCAGGCAGGCATCCACAAAGCGACCGCAAACCTTAGTTTGCGGTGATGTTATTGCATTATGCGCTTTGGGATGCGGGTTCCGTATAGCCGGGCTTATTTGCGCCCTGAGTGGCCGAAGCCGCCTTCGCCGCGGTCGGTGGCGTCAAACTCTTCCACCAGATTAAATTCCGCCTGTACCACCGGCACAAAGACCATCTGCGCGATGCGCTCGCCCGGCTCGATAGTAAAGCTCTGCTGGCCGCGGTTCCACACGGAAACCATCAGCTGCCCCTGGTAGTCGGAGTCGATAAGGCCAACCAGGTTGCCCAGCACGACGCCATGTTTATGGCCCAGACCAGAACGCGGCAGAATCACCGCCGCCAGAGACGGATCGGCGATATGAATCGCAAGGCCAGTCGGCAACAGGGTGGTTGCGCCCGGCGCCAGCTCTACGGCGTCGTCAAGACAGGCGCGCAGGTCAAGTCCGGCCGAGCCGGAGGTGGCATAAGTCGGCAATGGGAACTGCTTGCCAACACGCGGGTCCAGAATCTTAACGTCGATTTTTTTCATCATAACGGGTAACGATCTCGTCGAGTAATAATTGGCCCAGGAATTCCTTGCGCTCAAGTGGTAAGCGCTTATCCCCATCCTGCCAGAAAAGGTGTAATGCGTTGTTATCGCTATTAAAACCTTGATTTGGCTGAGAAACATCATTGGCGCAAATCAGGTCGAGATTTTTGCGGGCACGTTTTTGCCGGGCGTATTCTTCCACATTATTTGTTTCGGCGGCAAATCCAACAACGTACGGGCGGTGATTTTTTAGTGCGGCCACCCCGGCGACGATGTCCGGATTTTTGACCATTTTTATTGTTAATTCATCACCTTGTTTTTTGATTTTCTCGTCGGCGACAATCGCTGCGCGGTAGTCGGCAACGGCGGCGCAGCCGATGAAAATATGCTGCTGTTGCACGCCATTCTGCACCGCCGCTTCCATTTCCAGCGCGGTGCCAACATCGATGCGCTGCACAAACGGCGGCGTCGGCAGCGACACCGGGCCGCTAACCAGCGTGACGTTCGCACCGCGTTGTGCGGCGGCGGCGGCAATCGCGAAGCCCATTTTGCCGGAGCTATGGTTGGTGATATAGCGCACCGGATCCAGCGGCTCGCGGGTTGGGCCCGCGGTAATCATGATGTTGAGATGTTGCAAATCTTTGACAGGCGAGAAATGCTGCGCCGCCATCTCCACGATAGTGAGCGGATCGAGCATGCGGCCCGGCCCAACGTCGCCGCAGGCCTGGCTGCCGCTATCCGGGCCCCATATCAACAGGCCGCGGGCGGCAATAGTGGCAAGGTTGTCTTGGGTGGCGGCGGCGCGATACATCTGTTGGTTCATCGCCGGAACGACGACCACCGGCGAGGGCGTAGCCAGGCAAATCGTGGAGACCAGATCGTTCGCCATACCGGCGGCGACGCGGGCGATTAAATCGGCGGTTGCCGGGGCAAGGATAACCAGATCGGCCCACTTGCCCAGTTCAATATGGCCCATTGCCGCTTCAGCGGCCGGATCCAGCAGGCTATCGGAGACCGGATAACCGGAAACCGCCTGCAGGCTCAACGGGGTAATAAAGGCCTTGGCGGCTTCGGTCATGGCGACGCGTACATCCGCGCCGCGTTCTCGCAGTCGGCGCACCAGTTCCGGCGTTTTATAGGCGGCGATGCCGCCGCTCACGCCGAGAACGATCTTTTTACCAGCCAGACTCATCATGATTTTGTCCTGTTGAAATACACCAGAATCCGCGCATCTTATCACAATCCCGGTGGCATCGTGCGTATGCCGGATACTCACTTTGCGAGGGGCTACGCAGGCCTTGAAATCACCGGTCGGCAGCGTGAAAAGGGTATGCCAGGATGGGCGAGGAACGGGAAAGGAGACAGGGTAATGGATATACAGGAATCATTGATGCCGCGGGAAAAAATGCTGCGCGACGGTATTGAAACGTTGAGCGACGTTGAGCTGCTGGCGTTGTTTTTGCGTACCGGCACGCGTACCCAGGATGTGCTGACTTTTTCACACAGCTTGCTACAGCGCTTCGGTTCGCTGTACGGGTTGTTATCGGCTGAGATAGAACAATTTGCCGATATCGACGGCATCGGCATTGCGAAATATGCGCAACTTAAAGGTATTGCCGAGCTGGCGCGGCGCTATTTTAGCCTGCGGATGAGAGAGGAACCGTCGCTGGTCACGCCGCTTATGACGCGAGAATTTTTACAAAGCCAGCTCGCCGATGAAGAGCGGGAGATCTTTATGGCGATCTTTTTAGATAATCAGAACCGGGTATTGAAACATAGCCGCCTTTTTTCTGGTACTCTTAGCCACGTAGAGGTGCATCCGCGAGAAATTGTACGCGAAGCAATCAAAGTGAACGCCGCCGCGGTGATCCTTGCCCATAATCATCCTTCCGGTAGTCCTGAACCGAGTAAGTCGGATAAGTTGATGACCGACAGGGTGGTTAAGTGTTGTAGATTCATGGAGATACGCGTGCTTGATCATCTGATTATTGGCCGCGGCGCGTACGTCTC
Source organism: Klebsiella sp. 141153 (assembly GCF_032601995.1). Classification (NCBI taxonomy): domain Bacteria; kingdom Pseudomonadati; phylum Pseudomonadota; class Gammaproteobacteria; order Enterobacterales; family Enterobacteriaceae; genus Klebsiella; species Klebsiella sp. 141153. The sequence continues at coordinate 183,303 of NZ_JAQIRJ010000004.1, forward strand.
TTTTGCCGAACGTGGCTGGATTTAGCCCCGATCATGCGATCTATCGGGATCTTTGTCTGTTCGGGACTTGAGCACACCGCCAAGTCAGCGTATACTACGCCACCTTTGAGAATCTCGGGTTTGGCATTTGGGCCTGGCAATCGAGAGTTCAATAGAACTATGCGATGACCGGGCTGTAAAGCCTGACGAGGCGCCAATACCCCATACGAAGCTCGAGCTAATTTGATTTTTGGAGAATAGACATGTCCCGAGTCTGCCAAGTTACTGGCAAGCGTCCGGTGACCGGTAACAACCGTTCCCACGCACTGAACGCGACTAAACGCCGTTTCCTGCCGAACCTGCACTCTCACCGTTTCTGGGTTGAGAGCGAGAAGCGTTTTGTCACCCTGCGCGTATCTGCTAAAGGTATGCGTGTAATCGATAAGAAAGGCATCGATACAGTTCTGTCTGAACTGCGTGCCCGTGGCGAAAAGTACTAAGTACTTAGAGGAAATAAATCATGGCTAAAGGTATTCGTGAGAAAATCAAGCTGGTTTCTTCCGCTGGTACTGGTCACTTCTATACCACCACGAAGAACAAGCGTACCAAACCGGAAAAAATGGAACTGAAAAAGTACGATCCGGTTGTACGTCAGCACGTTATCTACAAAGAAGCTAAAATCAAATAATTTTAGTCTCCTTGTACTAAAACCCCGCTCCGGCGGGGTTTTTTGTTTTATGCTTCACCCTTCGAGCACAGGTGCGTTGGCTGCACGCGTACAGCCTGGCCGCTTGCTTTATTAAGCCTTCCGGCCTCTCTTCCCGCAGCCTCCCTGTCACCCGAAACTGTGTGGTTAAGAGGAAAAAAATGCCTGAATTACCTGAAGTCGAAACCAGCCGTCGCGGCATTGAGCCGCATCTGGTAGGCGCTAACATCCTGCACGCCGTAGTACGCAACGGGCGCCTGCGTTGGCCGGTATCCGAAGAGATTTATCGCCTGAGCGATGAACCGGTGCTGAGCGTGCGCCGACGCGCCAAATATCTGCTGCTGGAGCTGCGCCACGGCTGGATCATTATTCATCTTGGCATGTCCGGTAGCCTGCGCATCCTCAGTGAAGAGCAGCCGGCTGAAAAACACGACCACGTCGACCTGGTGCTGAGTAACGGTAAAGTGCTGCGCTATACCGATCCTCGTCGCTTCGGCGCCTGGTTATGGACTAAAGAGCTGGATGGTCATCCGGTGCTGGCGCATCTCGGCCCGGAGCCGCTAAGCGATGAATTCAACGCCGACTATCTCCAGCAGCGTTGCGCGAAGAAGAAAACCGCCATCAAACCCTGGCTGATGGATAACAAGCTGGTGGTGGGCGTGGGGAATATCTACGCCAGCGAATCGCTGTTTTCCGCCGGGATCCATCCCGATCGGCTGGCCTCGTCGCTCTCGCATCAAGAATGCGAGTGGTTAGTGAAGATGATTAAGCTGGTGCTGCTACGCTCAATTGAGCAAGGTGGAACGACGCTGAAGGATTTCCTGCAAAGCGACGGCAAACCGGGATATTTCGCCCAGGAGCTACAGGTTTATGGCCGCAAAGGCGAGCCGTGCCGGATCTGCGGTACGCCGATTATCGCCACCAAACACGCGCAGCGAGCGACCTTTTATTGCCGCCAGTGTCAGAAGTAGTGGAGAAGGTTGGGGATTATGCCAGGCCGGGTAAGCTGGTAGCCCCGCTAAGCGTAGCGCGAGCGGGGGAAGGACATACTACTTCAGCTTATTTAACAACGCCTGATGCACGTTAGGCGGCAGGAAGTGGGAGACATCGCCCTGGTGGCGCGCCACTTCCTTAACCAGCGATGAAGAGATAAACGACCACTCTTTGCACGGCATCAGGAACACGCTTTCCAGGGTGGGCATCAGATGGCGGTTCATGTGCGCCAGCTGCATTTCATATTCGAAATCCGCCACTGCCCGCAGGCCGCGAATGAGAATATTGGCCTGCTGCGCGCGGGCGAAATTGGCCATCAAATCGCTAAAGCCAATCACCTCAACGTTGACCAGATGCGCCGTTGCCTGCTCCGCCAGCGCAATTCGTTCATCGAGGCTGAACATCGGTTTTTTGCTCGGGCTGGCGGCGATGGCCAGCAAAACCTTATCAAACATACCCGCCGCGCGGGTGACGATATCGATATGGCCGTTGGTGATAGGGTCAAAGGTGCCCGGATAGATCGCTTTTGTGCCCATAATTACACTTTCTCCGAGTAGCCGCGGCTGAGTGCCCACAGCTCGGTGTATTTATTAAACGTGTATTGCGCATTGACTACCGCCAGCAGCCAACCCTGTTTTCCATCCAGTACGCCGCCGCGCAGCAGCAGCGTTTTGACGAAGACGCCCAGCGTATGGCTGAAAATCCCCGCCATCGAGGTCTTCTTGCCCTTCTGATGACGCTCAAGCGCCCAGGCTGCGGCATACGCCAGCTGTTTCTGCTGGAAGCCGGAGAAGTCGCGGCAGGTCAGGTGCAGCAGATCGCCGCTGAGCGGCACCACTTCGGCCCCAAGGCTATCCAGAGATTCATGCACCAGATTATCGTTATAGCGGTAACGCGCGCGTTCGTACAGGCGCATCACCCGATCGGGATACCAGCCGCTGTGGCGCATAAAGCGCCCGAGGAAGTAGTTACGCCGGGCGATGCTGTAGATAACGCCGCGCTGCGGCGCATCCAGTACCTTGAGGATAGACTCTTTCAACTCAGGCGTAACGCGCTCGTCGGTATCAATCATCAGCACCCAGTCGTGAGTGGCGTAATCTTGCGCGCGCTGGCGCTGAATGCCGTAGCCTTGCCAGTCGGTGTTGCTATAGACCTGGGCGCCCAGGCTACGGGCCAGTTCGACGGTATTGTCGGTACTGCCGGAGTCCAGCACCACCACTTCATCCGCCCAGCTTACCGACGCCAGGCAATCGGCGAGCAGGTCGGCGGCGTTTTTGGCGATCATCACGACGGAGAGTCGGGTCGACATTAGTGGCTCCGCTGCGGCAGGTAGGGTTGCAGTAACTGTAGCAGACGCGACAGCGCGCCCTGGTTTTGATGCAGCACTTCCACCGCGTGGCGGCCGTACCACAGGCGATAATCTTCGTCGGTCAGCAGGGTAGAAACTTCTCTGACCAGCGAGTCGGCGTCCGTGACGGTGATCAGACCATCGTCCTGCTGCAGCTTGGCGCAGATATCTTTAAAGTTAAAGGTGTGCGGACCCATCAGCACCGGAATAGCATGGGCGGCGGGTTCGAGCGGATTGTGTCCGCCGCGTTCAACCAGGCTGCCGCCGACGAACGCCAGATCGGCAATGCCGTAGAGCAGCATCAGTTCGCCCATGGTATCGCCAATCACCACCTGGGTGCTGTTAGACGGAATTTCACCGGTGCTGCGCATGGTGAAGCTCATACCGGCCTTTTGCACCATATCGCGAGCATCGCCGAAGCGTTCCGGATGGCGCGGTACGAGGATTAATAGCAGGTCGGGGAAGGTTTCCAGCAGTTTTTTATGCGCCTGCAGGATGATTTGTTCTTCGCCGTCGTGAGTACTGGTGGCTATCCACACTTTACGGTGCGGCGCCCACTGGCGACGCAGGGTAACGGCGCGCGCCGCCAGTTCCGGGGTGACGGAGATATCGAATTTCAGGCTGCCGGTGACCGCCAGTTGGTTACGTTTGAGACCGAGCGCGAGGAAGCGGTTGCCGTCTTCTTCATTTTGCGCGGCGATAAGCGTGATACGGCTGAGCAGGCGGCGCATAAAACCGCCGAGTTTGGCATAGCCTTTCGCGGAACGTTCTGACAGTCGTGCGTTAGCAATTACCAGCGGAATTTTACGTTTGTGCAGCGCGGCGACCATGTTCGGCCACAGCTCGGTTTCCATCACGATGACCAGTTTCGGCTGCACGCTGTTGAGGAAACGGTTCATGGCGCAGGGGAGGTCATACGGCAGATAGACGTGGTGAACATCTTTGCCGAAAGCGGACATGGCGCGTTCAGAACCGGTCGGCGTCATGGTCGTGACGGTGATCGGCAGTGATGGATAACGATGGCGTAGCGCGCGCACCAGCGGGATCGCCGCCAGCGTTTCACCGACGGAGACGGAGTGCAGCAGAATGCCATCCGGCACTACCTTGTTTTGACAGAAGCCATAACGTTCAGCCCAGCGTTTACGGTATGCCGGGGCCTTACGGCTGCGCAGCAGCAGTCGCAGCCACACCAGCGGCTGAATGAGGTAGAGTAGGGTGGTATAAAGCAATTCCAAACTATTTATCCGTTTTAGGTTTTTTGCGGGCAAATTCTAAGCATTTAACCCGCGTAAAGCTATCTCTTTGGCGGAAACCGAGGGATTTCGACCTATGCGGCGTTGAGATAGCGCTTGATGCGCAAATAGCGGCGTCCCAGACGCCAGCGTAAACGGAACGTGCAGGCGTTACTCCAGATCAGGCGCCAGATGCCGCGTTCGAAGAATTCTTTGATGATAATATGCTTTTTCGACTCATCTTTCATGCAGTCGAAGGTATGAATAATCCCCAACCCCTCTTTGGCTATCTGCCAGCGGCAGGCGGCAATGTGCCGTACCTTATCCGGATAGCGCTGGTTGATGGCGCTGAGCATCTCGAGGATCTTCATATAATGGCGCGCTGAGCGCATCAGCGTATCGTCGTTGTCCGGCTTATGCGAGACCGATTCCGAGTGAATGTAATAGTCGTAAAATTGCTCGCTGGTGTACTGCACGCGTTCGGCGGCCAGCAATGCTTCCGTCGTCCAGGGAATATCCTGATGGCGCAGGCCCGGCTCAAAGTGGAAATGGTGCTGCTTGATAAAATCGCGGCGATAGATGTTCAGCCAGGTGACGTGCAGAAACTTACGCGAGTCGAGCGCCTGCTTTAGCCAGACGTAACCCGGCAGGACGCCAGTAGACTGCAGGCGCTCCGGCGGGAAAATCGGGTGAATATCGTCGCGGCTTTCGTACACATAGCGGCCATTACAGGTCGCGACATCGAGATTGCCCTTCTCGGCCATTTCCAACAGCGTGCGGTACATGCCGGGATAGAACTTATCGTCAATGTCCGGGAAGGCGAGGTATTTACCGCTTGCCGCCGCCATACCGGTATTACGCGCCACCGAGACGCCCTGATTCTCCTGCTCCAGCACGGTGACGTTCTGCAGCCTGTCTTTCCATTGGTCGATAACCGCCAGGCTACCGTCGGTAGAACCGTCGTTCACCAGGATCAGCTCATAGCTTGCCAACTGCTGTTGTTCGAGGCATTCAAAGAATTGCGCAAGGAATTTTTCACCGTTATACACGGCGGCCACGATGCTCAATAAAGGCGTTTGACTCATAACTCATTCGATCCTGGTTAAAAAACGACGTCAGGCGCTGCGCAGCTGACGGTACTGTTGGCAAATCGACTCTACGCTGAATTTTTCCAGCGCGGCGGAATCAATGGCCGGCGGGCTATGGTAAATGCTTTGCATCGTCTGGGCTAGCGCAGAACTGTTGAGATCGGCCAGACCGCGGGACAGCTCGCCGCTGAGGATCTCGCTGACCCCGCCAGGACAGCGGGTGCTGGCAACCGGCGTATTCAGCAGTAGCGCTTCAACAATGACGTTGCCAAACCCTTCGCTGTCGGAGCTGAGCGTTAGCATTCGCGCATGTTTAATCCACGGCAGCGGGTTGGGCTGAAAGCCTTTAAACAGTACCCGATCGCCGACCTGCAGCTGCTGCGCCAGTTGACGAAGCCGCTGTTCCTGCTCCGGTTTGCCCTGCCCGAGCAGCACCAGCGGCGCCTCGATACCGCTTTGCGCGTAGGCTTCAATCAGCCGGTCATGGCGCTTACCGGGATGGAAGCGGCCGACGTGGATAATATAGTCCCCTTGGGGAATATCGGCCGGCGCTTCAGCCGCCGCGCGAATGGCGGCGATATCGAACGGGTTATAGATGGTTTTAAGCTGTGCCGGGCGCAGTGCGAACTGCTCGACCAAATCCTTTCCAACCGCATCGGAAACGGTCACCACGTTGCGCCCCTGGTATACGCGCTTGATTTTTTGCTGCTTCATCCAGCGGTCAAAACCGCTGCGATGGCCAAGATAAGAGGTAGAGAAAACGCCGTGCAGACAGAACCAGACGTTGCGATCCTGCAATGCCCGGCTGCGGGCGACGATGCGATCGGTTTTGTGCAGATTCGACAGTACCAGATCGAAGCGACCATGCTGTTCTGCTTGTTCAATCGCGCGATCAAGCTGGCGCGCGCGGCGGGAGAGTTCCGTTAGCTTGCGCCACGGTTTGCGGCAGCGGTCGGCAATCACCTGATAATCGAGCCCTTCCGGCAGCGGATAATCGCAGACGTCGCGCAGCGAAAACAGCGATACCTGTTCGCCCTGGCTGAGAAAATGTTCCGCCAGCGTGAGCACGACTTTCTCCGCGCCGCCGCCCGGCAGGCCATCGATAACAAACAATATGCGCATCGTTATTTCACCAGATCCTGATAGAGAGAAAGCAGCTGCGTCGACAGCCGCTCGCTGGTGCAGTCCATAATTCGTTCGCGGGCGCGGGCGCCTTCAGCCGAACCCAGCGCGCGCGCGGGCAGCGCCATGACCGCTTGCTGTAATGCGGCGATATCCAGCGCGTCGCAGACGTAGCCGTTGCTGCCTTCGACGATGAACTCCGCGCCGCCGCAGCCGGTGGTGGTGATAACCGGCAGGCCGCAGGCCATCGCTTCCAGAATTACATTCGGGAATGGATCATACAGCGTCGGCAGCAGCAGTCCGTCGGCCATCTGATAGAACGGCAGCGTTTCGGACTGCATGCCGAAGAAACGCACGCGATCTTCGCAGTTCAGCGATTTTGCCAGCTGTTGATAGCGGTTCTGTTCTTTGTCTTTGCCGACCACCAACAGATAACGGTCGGTGGGGGCGATGGCGCGGATTGCCGCATCCAGCCCTTTTCGTTCAAAGCCGGAACCGACATAAATCAGGCAGCTTGCCTGCAGCGGTAGCTGCCATTTGGCGCGTAATCCGGCAAAGGTTTCTTCGCCAGGCGGCAGAAACCGCTGGTTATCAATAGCGTTGTAGATGACGTGGATTTTATCCGCCGGCAGGCCGAAGTCTTCGATAATTTCCTGCTTGATCATCTCCGCGTTGCAAATCACCCCACGCAGGTGCGCGTCCTGATACATCTCGCGTTCCGCCTGCATCACATAACGGTGATAGCGGTCGGCGAACAGCAGGCGGCTTTTCCAGGCCGGTAAAATGCGCGAGCGCTGTTGCAGCCAGCGGCGATGAACGCCGTCGCCTGCGCGGTATAGATCGCAACCCGGAATACGCTCATGGCTTTGCACCAGGTCGAATGATTCACTCTGCCAGAGCGCGCGCGCGGCGTTGGCGAAACCGCGTTCACGGCTGATGCGCCCCCATTTGCGCGGGTTGCAGATGTGAATATGCCAGTCCGGTTTGACAGGCCCTTGCCACTCGCGGGTGATGACGTTCAGTTCCAGATTACTGCTGTCGAGGGCTTCCAGCGCGCGGGAGACAAAGCGCTCCGCGCCGCCGTCGGGGCGATACTTTTGCCGTACCAGAGCCAGCCGGAATTTACTCATGCCAGTACCTTTTTCGCCGCCGCGATAACCGCGTCGGTAGGGATTAAATCAAGATAGCGTTCTTCGGTGTTGGTGTTGATGTCGTCAGGGTCGGGCAGCGGGCCGAAGTCGCCGGCCCAGATAACCTCGCCTTTCGCCTGCCACGGCCGCCAGAAGGTCAGTTTCGACGGGCCAAATAGCGCGACGAGCGGCGTACCCAGCGCTGCCGCCATATGCATCGGCACCGAATCTACGCCGATAAACAGGCGGGCGTGATCGATAACCGCCGCCAGCTGGCGGAGCGTCAACTGACCGGCTAATGAGTGCAGTCGCGCCTGCGGGCAGCCGCTAATGATGTTCTCTACCATCTGCTTTTCTTTGGCGTCAGGGCCAGAGGTAAGCACCACCGCGTAGCCTTCTGCTGACAGCGCATTAATCAGCGCGCTCATGCGCTCTTCGCGCCAGCATTTAAAGAACCAGCGCGAAGTCGGTTGAATAACGATGTAGTTCTCCTGGAAGCCGTCCGGCAGCAGCGAACGGCTGGTCGTCCAGTCAGATTCGCTGTAGCCCATCCGCGCCGGCGCATCGTTTATCTCAAGCCCCAGCGGCGCCAGAATAGAGAGGTTTTGCTGCACCGTATGCAGCTGCTTGTGCTGCTGGGTAGAAGCAAGCGCGGTGTGGCAGTAGCGCCAGAACGGATGACGGCGCTTAGGGAAATCGAAACCGATGCGCGTCGGCGCGCCGGTTAATTTGCTGATGATCGCGCTGGGCCATTGATCGGCAAGGTTGAGCACCATGTCGTAGCGCTGCTGGCGCAGATTGCGGATGAGCTGCCATTCCATCTTAAGCTGATGCCGCTTGCCCTGCTTTTTCCAGCTGCGATCGATCGCGTAAATCTGGTTAATCTCCGGATTCGCCGCCAACATGTCGCGGGTTTCAGCATACAGCAGTACATCGACGCGAGCGGCGGGATATTGCTGTTTGAGCGCGTTTATCAGCGGGGTGATCAGCAACATGTCGCCATGATGGCGCAGCTTAATGACCAGGATCCGCGCCGGGTTCTGCTGGCCGGGGGAGAGGGTTTCAGGCGTCATACTCTGTTCTTCATCCAGGATAAGGGTTCCGATTCTAGGGGATCGTGCAGATTGAGAGAAGCGTTGTATTGCTCTACCATGGACCGATACGTATGGCCTGAGGACGTTTTCGTGCATAATCCTGCATTTCTCATCACGATTGATACAGAGGGTGACAACCTCTGGCAAAAACATGACAGCATCACCACGGAGAATGCGCGCTATCTTCCGCGTTTTCAGCAGCTTTGCGAAAAGTATGGCTTCAAACCGGTCTATTTGACCAATTATGAAATGGCCATCGACCCTTTTTATATCGAGTTTGCTAAAGATGTCATCGCGCGCGGCACGGCGGAAATCGGTATGCATCTGCACGCCTGGAACAGCCCGCCGACCGAGCCGCTGACCGCGGATGACTGGCGTCATAAGCCTTATCTCATCGAGTACAGCGATGCCGCCATGCGTGAGAAGGTCGACTATATGACCCATCTACTGGAAGATACCTTCCAGACCAAAATGGTGAGCCATCGCGCCGGACGCTGGGCGTTTGACGAGCGCTACGCGCGCCTGCTGGTGGAGTACGGTTATCAGGTGGATTGCTCGGTGACGCCGCGGGTGAACTGGAAAACCGCTAAAGGCGCGCCGCAGGGCGATGGCGGTACGGATTATCGTCGCTTCCCGCAACATGCTTATTTTCTTGATGAAAATGATATCAGTCGCGAAGGTCATTCCCCGCTGCTGGAAGTGCCTATGAGCATTCAATACAAACACTCAGCATGGATGAATAGCGTTAAGCAAGGCTACGATAGGCTACGCGGCAAAGTCCGTTCGCCGTCCGTACACTGGCTGCGTCCGATGGGCGGTAACGTCGAGACCATGAAAAAAGTAGTTCAGCAGACGCTGGCGCAGGGTAATGATTATGTTGAGTATATGCTGCATTCATCGGAGTATATGCCAGGCGGTAGTCCGACCTTTAAGAATGAACAAGATATTGAACGTTTATATGCCGATCTGGAAGCGTTCTTTAGCTGGCTTGCGCCGCAGGTCCGCGGAATGTCTTTAGCAGAATATTATAATTTCAAGAGAAATCTTACATAAAACAATCATTACTGATAGAGGTGCGGCGTTAATCTGGTGTAATATCATCAGTCGAATGAATAATTAACGCCTGAATTATTAATATACTGAGGTTTTATGAAGATAGCAACCGTACTACGCTCTGGCGGTGATTATAACCAAAGCCATGTGCAGTGGTTATACAAACAATTGCCAGCAGACATCGAGAAAGTGTGCTTTACCGATTTAACTATTCCTGGCGTTAACACCATTAAACTAACTGAAGATTTGCCTGGCTGGTGGTCAAAAATCGAGATGTTTAATCCGGATTCGGTTGCCGAAGATATTTTTTATCTCGATTTAGATGTCGTCGTTGTCGGTGATATTAGTGATATTCTGGCAAATAAACAGCTGACCATGCTGAGTGATTTTTTCTTTCCGCAGAAAACCAAAAACTCCGCTATCATGCGCGTTCCGCATGAAGAAAAGTACAAGGTCTGGGAAGCTTTTAAGCGCTATCCGGAACTATTCATGACGCGCTATCAGAGCGGTGGCGACCAGGAGTTTATCAGCAAAATCTATCCACACGCCGCTATCTGGCAGGACATTTTACCCGGACAGATCGTTAGCTATAAAAAGCATGTCATTCATAAGAAGAAGAATGAACATGCCACCGGTGATGGCACCGTGCCTGCGGGGACGCGAATTGTCTGTTTCCATGGAAAACCACGCCCTTGGGACTGCGGTGAAGCCTGGGTGCCACCATTTGAGAAAGCTTAATTATTTATGAGTAAAGTGATGTCGCCAGTGACAATATTGCTTCTGGCAATATTGTCATGTGTTTTTGTGATGCCGGAGAAAATTATGGGTAGAAATCTCTTTTACCTGTCTTCGGTTATTACCTTAATTTATGCGGTAATTAACAGAAAACGTCTTACCTTTAAAAAAGAGGAGATGTTTCTGTCTCTGACGCTATTGATGTTAGGAGCCTCACAGCTTATTTGGTCATATCGCTTTCCGGGTAATCCGGCTGAAATTTATATGGCTGATGTTAGCTATCCTCGCTCAGGCGCTTATTTGATGATCGGCGCTGTGATGATGTTACTCTTGCCTGCGGTATTAAGGACAACAGCAATACAATATGGCAAAAGCTTGAGTTACGCATTAGTCGCGGGCTTTTCAGTATTGACGCTATACGCTTTACATTATCATTTTTTTGTTTCCGGCGATCGCCTGAGAATCGATAACTCCGCAACCTTAAGCGCCTATCTTTATACGATATACTCGTTATTGACGCTATATGCTTTAGCTTGCGTCAATATCCGCTATCGCAACTATATTGCCAGCGGTGTGATATTTTTCTCGCTGTGGATTATTTTTCTGACCGAAACTCGCTCGGCGCTGCTTATTTATCCGGCGGTACTGCTCTATGCCTTACTGACCGGTAACGTGATGTCGAAGAAAAAATCAGCGCTGGCGTGCCTGATGCTGTTGGTTGCTGGCCTGGCAGTGATTGAGTTGGCGTTTCCCTCGCTGAAAGATCGGGCGAGTGAAGCGGTCACTGAGATCTCGGACTATCAAAGCGATAACAATACCTCGATGGGTTCCCGGCTCAGTATGTGGCATACCGGGATCTATGAAATTATTGCTCATCCTGGTGGCGTAAGCTCGCAGCAGCGTTTCCAGATCCTCTCGCAATTGATGTATGAGAAAGAGCAGGGGAATCCAGAGGGGTTGCGCAACATTGTTTATCATCTTCATAATGATTTGATCGAAACCATGTCGCTACAGGGCGTTATTGGCGGCCTCTTCCTGCTGGCATTGTATGGCGCGATGCTGCTCTATGTTTACAGAAAGGCGACGCTGAAATGTGCATTGGCGTTTATTGGCGCGCCGGTGATTCTTTTTGGCTGCGTCGATACTCTGTTTATCCACGACAGATTTATCATTATGTTTATTGTGGCGTTAGCCGTTTTCACGGCGTTATCGCCGGAAAAATCTGCGGAAGAATCGTGATGGAGTGATGAAGTGGCCGTTCAGGCCACTTCATGTAGCGCTTGAGATAACGGCATTTTAGGAAATACCTGTTCAGGAATTGCGCTATTAAGGGAAAGATTAATTACCGTAATACCCTTTGCCTGTAAATGACGGCTGGCGAGTTCAAAGGCTGGGAAAACCATACCATCTACTTTATCGGCGAGATATGAGGGAAGCTTATTCTCACCGTTTTCATAAAATCGCGGTTGCTCAAAATTATTCATATCCAGACCGGCAATAATAATTCTGTTGAATCCCAGCCAGGCGATAATCTGCAGCGCCCAGTAAGCCACCGTTCCCGCGTCAAATATCCCTTTGCGAATATCGGTTGAGAAACCAATATGGCTTAAGTTTTGGTGCAGGAGCGCACTTGGGGAGCGGCTAAAGACCGTCGCGATATCGTTACCGGGGATCTTTGGCTGGTAAATCTTATAACAGGCATCTTCAATCAGGGCGAGTCGACACTGAATATTGTTGAGCCCGATGCGCTCAATGATTTTGGCAATACCGTGGGTAGTGGTAAAAAAGAGGATCCGTGGATTGCTGACAATACCGGCGATAACCTCGGGTTTACGGTCAAAAAACTCCATATCAACGATCAGATACAGAGAAAACCCTACCTTTCCTTCGAGAAAGTAAGCGCCGTTGACGCCCATTACCGGCAACGATGACGGGATAATAGAAAAATCGACATCGTTGATTGATGGACCGGTCGCGGTGAGCAGCATTGGCCCGGAGAAAGCGTCTTTTAATTCACTTAGGCTACACAGCGGTACCGATTCGCCCTTGTATTGTAAGGCACAAATTTCACCGCTTTCCGCCCGACGGATCTTTACCCACGGCCACAGGTTTTCATTGTGGCGGTAGGCGCGCGGGCGGGTATAGCGATAAATTTGCTTGAATAGCGATCCCATTAAACCAATCCCTGTGCTTGCAACAGTTGCTGAACATGCTCAGCGGTAATATCGCCGGTGCTGCTACCGTACGGCGGGCGGACGATATGCTGGTTTTTGCCATATCCGCCAATCAGTCCCGGATCGGTTGGGCCGTAGAGCGTGAAATTGGGTTTATCGAGCGCCGCGGTCAGATGGCTCAGCCCGGTGTCGACGGAAACTACGCCGCGTGCGCCAGCCAGAATCTGCGCAACCTGCTCAAGGCTCATGCGCGGTAGTACATCGACGTTATCGCGCCCTTCCGCCAGCCGTTTTGCCCGCGCCTCTTCGTGCGGCGCGCCCCACGGCAGCTTAATACGCACGGCGCTAGCCGCCAGCAGATCCAGAAGCTCTTGCCAGCGCGCTTCCGGCCAGTGTTTATCATCGCGGGTGGTGGCGTGCAGGAAGACCAGATACGGCTCTGTTGCCGGTGCGTCAGGGCGAATAAAGTGGCTTGCGATGGCGTAATTACCCTGCGTTTGCGGCCTGGCATAGCCCAGGCTTTTGGCGAACAGTTCGCGCGTGCGCTCTACTGCGTGCTGCTCGACAGCAATATGGTGGCGACGGTTATAAAACAGGCTTGCCAGCGGCTCGCGGGCGGACTGCCAGTCCATGCCATGTTTGACGCCGTGCGCCAGACGCGTTACCAGCGCGGCGCTTTTCACCAGCCCCTGCGCATCAATAATGGCATCGTAGTTGACGGCCTTTACGGCATCGCGAAAGGCCTTTCTTTCCGCTTTGATAGGCGCGGAAAACCAGGCTTTGCGCCAGCGGCGAATCGCCACCGGAATCACCCGCTCGACGGCGGCATGCCATGAAGGGATCTGCGCGAAGCCTTCTTCAACCACCCAGTCAAAGCGGATACCGGGGATGGCCTGCGCGGCGTCGGTTAGCGCGGGCAGCGTGTGTAGCACGTCGCCCATGGACGAGGTTTTTACGATCAATACCCGCATCCGTTACGCTTCCTCGTGCTCGGTTTTTTCCGCTAACAGTTCGTTCAGCTCTTGCAGGACGCGTTCTGGAGTGATGTCGATCAGGCTTTGATGATAGCCCTCAGCGGCATCGCCTTTGCGCACCTTGTGGTAGCCGCTAATCAGGCGAATAACCCGCGCTTTATGCGATAGCGGCGGGGTAAAGTCCGGGCTGCTCGGGCCGTACAGCGCCACCAACGGGCGATCCAGCGCGGCGGCGACGTGCATCAGCCCCGAATCGTTGCTGACCACAGCCTGACAGGCGGCAATCAGAATCACGGCCTGTTCCAGCTGGGTTTCGCCGGCCAGGTTACGGCACCAGGCCTGCTGCTCGCTGCTGAGCGCGGCGATGATCTCTTTGCCGGCATCGTTATCTTTCGCCGAGCCGAAGAGCGCTATCTGATAACCATCGTCAATGAGCTTTTTCGCCAGCGCGGCATAGTGATAATGCGGCCAGCGTTTGGCCGGGCCGAATTCCGCGCCGGGGCAGAAGCCGATAATCGGCCGATCGTTCGAAAGATTAAAAGCGTTGCAGGCCTGTGATTTTTCGCCATCGTTGACCTGCAGCTGCGGCCACAGCAGCGGTTGTGGAAGGTCTTTAGCGCAGCGCATGACGCCATTGTCGTAGGCCAGCGCCACGTAGCGCTCCACCATCAGCGGCCAGGCGTCTTTGTCCAGCACGCGGGCGTCGTTAAGCAGGCCATAGCGCATCTCGCCGCGCCAGCCGGTGCGCAGCGGAATGTTGGCGAAGAAAGGCACTAATGCCGATTTAAACGAGTTCGGCAGCACGTAAGCGCGATCGTAGCGACGATCGCGCAGGCTGTGGCCGAGTTTACGACGCTCGCCGATAGCCAGCGCGCCGTGGCCGAGCGGCATGGCGATCGCTTCGTTGACTTCCGGCATGCGCGATAACAACGGACGGCACCATGCCGGCGCCATCACGTCGATAATCGCCTGGGGATAGCGCGCCCTGAGCGTACGATAAAGACTTTGCGACATCATCATGTCGCCCACCCAAGACGGGCCTATCACCAATATTTTCATGCTTGTTTCTTACGCGTCGCGGTTTAGCCAGGCCATATATTCCGTTACGCCTTCGGCAACGGTTTTGAACGGTTTGTCATAGCCCGCTTTACGCAGGTTAGTCAGGTCGGCCTGGGTGAATGCCTGATAGCGGCCTTTCAGTTTGTCCGGGAACGGGATGTATTCAATGCTGCCTTTCTTATGGTACGCCAGGGTCGCATCGGCGACGGCCTGGAAAGATTCCGCGCGGCCGGTACCGAGGTTGAAGATACCGGAAACGCCATTTTCCCAGAACCACAGGTTCACCGCGGCGACGTCGCCGACATAGACGAAGTCGCGTTTGAAGCCGTCGCTGCCTTCGAACAGTTTCGGACTTTCGCCATTATTCAACTGGGTATTGAGGTGGAAGGCCACGCTCGCCATGCTGCCTTTGTGCCCTTCGCGCGGTCCGTAGACGTTGAAATAACGGAACCCGACGATCTGCGAATCCGCTTCCGGCAGGATCTGACGGACGTATTCGTCGAACAGGAATTTAGAGTAGCCGTAGACGTTCAGCGGTTTTTCAAATTCGCGTGATTCGATAAAGTCGCTGGTGCGCCCGCCGTAGGTGGCGGCGGAAGAGGCGTACAGGAACGGGATTTCGCGCTCCAGACAGTAGTGCAGCACCTCTTTGGAGTACTGATAGTTGTTATCCATCACATACTTGCCATCCCACTCGGTCGTGGAAGAGCAGGCGCCTTCATGGAATACCGCTTCGATCTCGCCGAACTCTTCGCCGGCCATAATCTGGATCAGAAAATCTTCTTTATCCATGTAGTCAGCGATGTCCAGATCCACCAGGTTTACGAATTTGGTGCCGTCTTTCAGATTGTCTACAACCAGAATATCGGTGATGCCTTTGTCATTCAGGGCTTTAACGATGTTGCTGCCGATAAAGCCTGCGCCGCCGGTTACGATGATCATAACTGTACCTTTGAAGTAGAAAGCCCGGAAACAATCCGGACATGAATACTCATATCATATCACTACATCCGAAAGGCTTCAGCCATTCGCCGAAAAGGTGCTGGCCGTGCGTGATTTATGCTGCAAATTATTCATTCAGGCATGCATCATCTCGTATCAACGTATAGCTTTGGGTAATATGTGCCAAATTTTGCCGAATCTGGAGAGTTGCAATGCGTGGTGATTTCTACAAACAGTTAACCAATGACCTGGATACCGCGCGCGCGGAAGGGTTGTTTAAAGAAGAGCGTATCATTACTTCGGCTCAGCAGGCGGACATCACCGTCGGCGACAGCCACGTGATTAACTTCTGCGCCAATAACTATCTGGGTCTGGCGAACCACCCGGAACTGATTGCCGCGGCGAAATCCGGCATGGACAGCCACGGCTTCGGGATGGCCTCGGTGCGCTTCATCTGCGGTACCCAGGACACGCATAAGCAGCTCGAGAAGAAGCTGGCGGATTTCCTCGGTATGGAAGACGCGATTCTCTACTCCTCCTGCTTCGATGCCAACGGCGGCCTGTTTGAAACGCTGCTGGGGCCGGAAGATGCCATTATCTCTGATGCCCTGAATCACGCGTCGATCATCGACGGCGTGCGTCTGTGCAAAGCTAAGCGTTTCCGCTATGCCAACAACGACATGCAGGAGCTGGAAGCGCGTCTGAAAGAAGCGCGCGAAGCCGGCGCTCGCCACGTGCTGATCGCCACCGATGGCGTTTTCTCGATGGACGGCGTGATCGCCAACCTGAAAGGCGTCTGCGACCTGGCGGATAAATATGATGCGCTGGTGATGGTCGATGATTCTCACGCCGTGGGCTTTGTCGGCGAAAACGGCCGCGGTTCCCATGAATATTGCGACGTGATGGGCCGCGTCGACATCATCACCGGCACGTTGGGTAAAGCGCTGGGCGGCGCGTCAGGCGGTTACACCGCCGCACGCAAAGAAGTCGTTGAGTGGCTGCGCCAGCGTTCTCGTCCGTATCTGTTCTCCAACTCCCTGGCGCCGGCCATTGTCGCCGCCTCCATCAAGGTGCTGGAGATGGTGGAAGCGGGCAGCGAACTGCGCGATCGCCTGTGGGCTAACGCGCGCCTGTTCCGCGAAAAAATGACCGCCGCAGGCTTTACCCTGGCAGGCGCCGACCACGCGATTATCCCGGTGATGCTCGGTGAAGCCACCATCGCCCAGGAGTTCGCGCGCGAATTGCAAAAAGAAGGTATTTACGTCACCGGTTTCTTCTATCCGGTGGTTCCAAAAGGCCAGGCGCGTATTCGCACCCAGATGTCGGCGGCGCATACCCCTGAACAAATTGAACGTGCGGTAGAAGCCTTTACCCGCATCGGCAAACAACTGGGCGTCATCGCCTAATAAGGGTGTGAGATGAAAGCGTTATCCAAACTGAAAGCGGAAGAAGGCATCTGGATGACCGACGTACCGGAACCGGAAGTCGGCCATAACGATCTGCTGATTAAAATCCGTAAGACCGCGATTTGCGGTACCGATGTGCACATCTATAACTGGGATGAATGGTCGCAGAAAACCATCCCGGTACCGATGGTGGTGGGTCACGAGTATGTCGGTGAAGTCGTGGGTATCGGTCAGGAAGTGCGCGGCTTTAAGCTCGGCGATCGCGTTTCCGGCGAAGGGCACATCACCTGCGGACACTGCCGTAACTGTCGCGGCGGCCGCACGCATCTGTGCCGCAATACCATCGGCGTGGGGGTAAACCGCCCGGGCTGTTTCGCTGAATATCTGGTGATCCCGGCCTTCAACGCTTTCAAAATCCCGGACAATATCTCTGACGACCTGGCATCAATCTTCGACCCGTTCGGTAATGCGGTGCATACCGCGCTCTCCTTCGACCTGGTCGGTGAAGATGTTCTGGTTTCCGGCGCCGGTCCGATCGGGGTGATGGCCGCGGCGGTGGCGAAACATGTCGGCGCGCGTAACGTGGTGATTACCGATGTTAACGAATATCGCCTGGAACTGGCGCGTAAAATGGGCGTCACCCGCGCGGTCAACGTGGCGAAAGAGAATCTTAACGATGTGATGGCGGAGCTGGGGATGACTGAAGGCTTCGACGTGGGCCTGGAGATGTCCGGCGCGCCGCCGGCGTTTCGTACCATGCTCGATACCATGAACCATGGCGGACGTATTGCGATGCTGGGTATTCCTCCGTCGGATATGTCTATCGACTGGACCAAGGTCATCTTCAAGGGGCTGTTTATTAAAGGGATTTACGGCCGCGAAATGTTTGAAACCTGGTATAAGATGGCGGCGCTTATCCAGTCGGGTCTCGATCTTTCGCCGATTATCACCCACCGTTTCGGTATTGATGACTTCCAGAAAGGCTTTGACGCGATGCGTTCCGGCCAGTCTGGTAAAGTGGTACTGAGCTGGGATTAAGCGAATTATCGTCAGGATGACGATAATAAGCATTCTTGCTGCCCATGGTTTATGGGCAGCATATTCCCAACATATATATTAATAATAAAGTTTTTGTTATTACTACGATCGCTATTGAACTGGCTCCGGTTTTATTTATATTCTGCCATATCTTCATATAACAAGGATGATATATATGGCATACCCTATTTTCATCAATCGTGTTTGGCAATTGAAGAATATCATCTTACCGGCGTTGCTGCTTTTAATGAGTTTTAGCATTCTTGCTGAGCAAAGGCTTGAACATGGCGTGCTGCAAGCCTACTGGAAGGCGCAATGGAGCGATAATGCTACCATTAATATTCCGGCCCTCGGATTTCGCTATTATTGGCTGGATGACCAGGGGCAATTGAAAAAAGTCATCAATATATATGTTAAGGGAACGCTGAAAGAACAGTTGCTGTTTATTCGGCAGAACTTTAGTGATATCCCGGAAAATTTTATCAGATTTCGCGAGTGGTACGTTAACCAGCAGGGCAGTCTGCTGGTTAATAATATCGCGCAGTATACCGAATGCAACAGTGAGAATTATAGCGCCGTATTGCTTTCTTTTGTTCCTGCGCGAAATAAACCTGCATCCTGGATAGACGATATGCATGCTCAGGTCCCCTGCGGCGGCGACGGGCGCTATCCCTGGTTAACGACATATCATTTACAGCGTGAATGGAATCAGCTTTCATTCAAAGAATGGCCAGATGATAATGCGAATAATACATATTCCGTTATGGCTGATGACGTGGTGGTTAAAATACGCACTATTAACAAATACTGGATCTATGCCGCTCTTTACGATGACAGCAAAGCGGACCGTATGAGTGAAAAACGGGGGTACATAAGGAGAGGGCATCTCAAACCCGATAACTGACACCCGCTGGTATCGGGCAAGGTGATGAAATTTATCTCAAGGTAGATTTATTTAGATTTGGATAACATTTCTAAAATAATACGCATCTACCGCACTATTTCCGCATCGATCTTTTGCCTATTCGTTTATACAGTTGGTTTACTCTTCGTTTAATCGCATAAACCCTATGTTTAAGCTCTCAGTATGCTTGCTTACCTGTAATTCGGCCCGCTTATTACGGGAAGTCTTGCCGCCGCTGTTGCGGGTGGCGGATGAGTTTATTGTCGTTGATTCAGGCAGTACGGATGAAACGCTGCAGATATGTCAGCAGTTTGGCATAACGGTTTACCATCACCCCTATGCCGCCCATGGCATGCAGATGAACTATGCAACCTCGCTGGCGACCCATGACTGGGTGCTATGTATGGATAGCGATGAAATTCTGGATGAAGAAGTGGTTGCGGCGATTCTGGCGCTTAAGGCGGGAGAGGAACCGGATCCGAGCTGCGCGTGGCGTCTGCCGCGCTACTGGTTCGTGCTTGGCGAGCAGGTGCGCACCATTTATCCCATCTCATCGCCGGATTACCCGGTACGCCTGTTCAACCGTCAGCGTGCCAGCTTTAACCAGCGGCCGGTGGACGATCAGGTGGTCGGCCATCTGACCTCGATAAGGCTGCCGGGCTTTGTCCGCCACGATACCTTCTATTCACTGCATGAGGTGTTTAACAAGCTCAATAGCTATACCACCCGGCTGGTGAAGGCGCAAAAGGTCAGGCCGTCGCTCAGTCGCGGGATTATCAGCGCCATCGGCGCGTTTTTTAAGTGGTATCTGTTCAGCGGCGCGTGGCGTAGCGGTAAGGTGGGGGCTGTCACCGGACTGTATGCCACCTTGTACAGCTTCATGAAGTATTTTAAAGCCTGGTATGCTCACGACGGGAAGCGGCAGGGAACCGTGACGGAGAAGCGCACGGATCCCTGATGAAGATTAGTTGGTGGGGCTATCCCAGCCCTGCCATTTAAGCTGGTAATACTGGACCAGCGCGCTCTGGCTGATGCTTTCGCTGAGAATGCTAAAGAAGCGGCTGGCGTTCACCGGCTCCAGCGGACGCTTCGGTTTGCAGTACTTCACTCCGTGGAACGGGTTACGCGGCTTCTGCTGCTGCGGCGCGTTTGGTTGCGCAGGCGTGTTCGGCGTCGAGTTGTCGACCTGCGGTTCGTTCAGCAGGCTGCTCGGGCGCACCAGCGTGATATCCGGCGGCAGGTTATAAACCATTTGCTGTAGTACCCGCACCGTTGAAGGGTGTGGGTGACCAATGGCGATCGCCGAACCGTTACGCCGCGCCAGCGCGATGGCGCGGTTGAACTGGGTGCGGATGTCCGCCTCGTTCTGGGTATCGTCGAGAAACACTTTGCGTTTAATCACCTTCACGCCGGTCCCCTGGGCGGCGCGCATGGCCTGGGTGTTGCCGATGGTCACGCTATCGAGAAAATAGAGATTGTAGCGTTCCAGCGCCTGCATCACCTTCTGCATGCCGAACAGGTTAGAGGTCATGGCGCTACCCATGTGGTTGTTCAGCCCGACGGCGTAAGGCACTTTCCCGTAAGCCTCACGAATAATACGTTCGATCTCATCGCTGCTCATATCCGGGCGCAGGGTGTCTTTTTCCAGCGGTTGCTTGCTGAGCGGCGCCATCGGCAGGTGGATCAGCACTTCGTGGCCCAGATTATGCGCTTTAGTGGCCATTTCCCGGGCGTGGGGGGCGTTCGGCAGCACGGCAACGGAGATGGTGGGCGGCAGCGCCAGCACCTTATTTTCCGTCTGTGGACGATAGCCGAAATCATCGATAACGATAGAGAGTTTACCGGCGAAAACCGGCGCAGCTATAGTCAGTGAACCGGCTACAGCAAGTGCAATCATGCGAAATTGGAGCAAAACTTATCTTCCCAACCACGGCTGTGGATTGACCGCCTGACCCTGGCGGCGAATTTCGAAATAGAGCGACGGACGACCCTGACCGCCGCTACTGCCTACCAGCGCGATAGCCTGGCCCGCGCGGACCTGGGTACCGACGCTGACCAGCGCGCTTTGGTTATAGCCGTAAAGACTCATGTCGCCTTTGCCGTGTTCAACGACGACCACCAGCCCGTAGCCCTGCAGCCAGTCGGCGAGGATCACCCGACCATCGGCAATAGCTTTGACTTCGGTGCCTTCAGACGCAGCGATAACCATCCCTTTCCAACGTAGTTCACCTTGCAGCTGTTCGCCATAACGATGAAGAATTGTTCCGCGAACCGGCCAGAAGGCCTGCCCGCGCGGCGCGCCGAGGCCGCCGGTTCGCGACATCAGCGAACGTTCGCTTTCGGTTGGTTTATAGGTGGTGCCTTTGCGCGAGGCTTCCTGCTGACGGTCGCGTACCGCCTGGGCATCGCGAGCCTCGCGGTCGGCGCGGGCTTTGGCTGCCGCTTCCGCCTGGGCGATGCGACCGCGCAGGCGCGATTCGTTAGCGCGCAGTTCGCTGAGCTGCTGTTGGCCTTTCTGAATGGAGGATTCGAGGCTGGAGAGCGTCTTTTTACGCTCGTTGCGCGCCTGCTCAAGCTTGGCCTGCTGCGCTTTTTGCTCGTAAACCAGCGTTTGCTGCTGGCTTTGTTTTTCTTCCAGCATCGATTTCTGTACCGCGACTTCTTCGCGCGTCTGCTTGAGCTGGGCGATAGTCTCCTGACGGGCCTGGTTAAAGTAACCAAAATAGGCCTGCAGGCGCTGGTTGCGCTGTCCCTCTTCGCCGCTGAGGATCATCTGCATGCCGGTATGCGGCCCCTGGCGGAAGGCGGCATCAAGCTGCGCGGCGAGGTTACGTTCCTGGGAGGCCCGCTGGCGCTCCAGCTTAGCGATAGACGCGTTCATGTCGTCAATCTGCTTATTGAGCTGGTTGAGGGTATCCTGAGTTTCACGCAGTTTACGCGCGGCGGCGGAGATCGCTTCTTCCTGCGCTTTTAGCTGGGCCAGCAGAGAGGATCGTTGCTGCTGCTGTTGCTGAATCGCGCGCTGTTTGGCGGCGATATCGGCCTGAATGGATTTCAGCTGGTCGCGATCATCGGCGTGAGCGGATGCGGCGCACAGCAATACGCCAGCGCTAAGCGCGCTGGCGTAAAGAACGGATCGAACAGCCGTTGCGATCCATGTATTTGAATAAGTCGCCTTTCCCCTCATGGGGAAGGATTATTCCACGATGAACAGCGGCTTGCCAGTCATCTCTTGCGGGATTTCCATTCCCATTAGCGACAGCATGGTTGGCGCGATGTCGGAAAGCTTGCCGCCTTCGGCCACTTTCACGGTTTTGTCGCCAACGTAGATCAGCGGAACCGGCAGGTTAGTATGCGCGGTGTGCGCCTGTCCGGTCGCTGGATCGCGCATTTGCTCGGCGTTGCCGTGGTCGGCGGTGATCAGCAGCTGACCGCCGACGGATTCAACGGCCGCAGCCACTTGTTCGATGCAGTGATCCAGCGCTTCAACCGCTTTCACCGCCGCTTCCATCACCCCGGTATGGCCAACCATATCGCCGTTCGGGTAGTTACAGATAATGGTGTCATACTGGCCGCCTTTGATGGCAGCAACCAGTTTTTCGGTCAGCTCGGCGGAGCTCATTTCCGGCTGCAGGTCGTAAGTGGCGACCTTCGGCGAGTTAATCAGAATACGGTCTTCGCCTTTGAACGGCTCTTCTACGCCGCCGTTAAAGAAGAAGGTCACGTGCGCATATTTCTCGGTTTCGGAGATGCGCAGCTGGGTTTTGTCGTGCTTCGCCATCCACTCGCCGAAAGTGTTAACCAGTGAAGCTGGTGGATAGGCGCAAGCGACTTTGATGTCGGCGGCGTATTCGGTCAGCATCACGAAATCGAGGTTAACGACTTTCTTACGCGCGAAGCCGTCGAAGTCGGCGTTAACGAAGGCGCGGGTGATTTCGCGCGCGCGGTCAGCGCGGAAGTTCATGAAGATCAGCGCGTCGCCGTCTTCCATCGCGGCATCGGCCTGGCCGGCGGCGCGGATAACGGTCGCTTTGACGAACTCGTCGTTTTCGTCACGGGCATAGGCTGCCTGCAGGCCCGCTACGGCGGTATCGGCCTGGAATTCGCCTTTGGCCAGCGTCATCAGGTCATAGGCTTGTTCTACGCGATCCCAGCGGTTGTCGCGGTCCATGGCGTAGTAGCGACCAATGATAGAGGCGATACGGCCTTTGCCCAGCGCGGTGAATTTAGCTTCGAATTTAGCCAGCGTCGCTTCAGCGCTGCGCGGCGGCGTGTCGCGGCCATCGAGGAAAGCGTGCAGATAGATTTTCTCTGCGCCGCGCTCGGCGGCCAGTTCTACCATCGCCATGATATGGTCTTCGTGGCTGTGAACGCCGCCAGGCGACATCAGGCCCATGATATGTACCGCTTTACCTGCGGCGACGGCTTTGTCGACCGCGCCGGTCAGCACCGGATTGGCGAAGAAGGTGCGTTCTTTGATTTCAACGTCCAGACGGGTCAGATCCTGATACACGATACGACCCGCGCCGAGGTTTACGTGACCCACTTCGGAGTTACCCATCTGGCGGTCAGGCAGCCCGACTTCCAGACCGGATGCGTCAATCAGGGTGTGCGGACGTTTTGCCCACAGTGCGTCCATTACCGGCGTTTTCGCGCTATAAATGGCGTTATCCTGCTGGTCTTCACGGTAGCCGTAGCCATCCAGAATCACCAGTACCATAGGTTTTTTAGTAACCGACATTGCGACAACCTCATGCTCAAAGACAGAAAATTTGCGTAATTTTACTACAGCTGAATCGATCAAATCACCGTAAAAGATCAAAGAAAGGGAAGGGACGACGCCAGAGCCGATGGCGAAGTCGGCTTTTTTTTCGTGACGGGCCGCAGAAAATACATTACATCGCGCTCACTGGCTGTATTTGCCGCAATGCACAGGTATACTCCTTCCTTGGTTTTTTTATCACTTAGTCGGGAGTTGTAACCCCCCATGCAAGAAATTATGCAATTCATCGGCCGTCACCCGGTCCTGAGCATCGCGTGGATCGCGCTGCTGGGTGCGGTACTGTTCACCACCTTTAAGGGCTTGATGTCGAAAGTTAAAGTCATCACCCGTGGTGAAGCGACGCGTCTTATCAACAAAGAAGAAGCCGTTGTTGTCGACCTGCGTCAGCGTGACGACTTCCGTAAAGGCCATATCGCCGGCGCTATCAACCTGCTGCCTGCCGATATCAAAGCAAATAACGTCGGCGAGTTGGAAAAACACAAAGCACAACCCATTATTGTTGTGGATGGGTCCGGCATGCAGGCGCAAGAACCTGCCAGCCTGCTGAATAAAGCCGGATTCGAAAAAGTCTTTGTACTGAAAGAAGGCATCGCAGGCTGGAGCGGCGAGAACCTTCCGCTGGTACGCGGCAAATAATTTACCCCCGCGTCGTTATGGCGCAGCGGTTCCCCCGATAACCTCTCAGGCGGCGGGGAGCCTCTGCGGCGTAAAATCCCTCGGGGTAAAAACAGGAGTGAGTCATGGCCAATATTGAGATCTATACCAAAGCGACCTGCCCGTTCTGCATCCGCGCCAAAGCGCTGCTGAACAGCAAGGGCGTGACGTTCAACGAACTGCCTATCGATGGCGATGCCGCAAAGCGTGAAGAGATGATCCAGCGCAGCGGCCGGACGACGGTTCCGCAGATTTTTATTGATGCGCAGCACATTGGCGGCTGTGACGACTTGTATGCGCTTGATTCACGTGGTGGACTTGATCCCCTCTTGCGCTAATTTTTACGTTTTCCCCATTCAGGGGCCGCGTATTTAAGGACAACACGAAAGGGTTTTACTATGTCAGAACAAAACAGCACCGAAATGACTTTCCAGATTCAGCGCATCTACACCAAAGACGTTTCCTTCGAAGCGCCAAATGCGCCGCAAGTTTTCCAGAAAGATTGGCAGCCGGAAGTTAAACTTGATCTGGATACCGCTTCCAGCCAGCTGGCTGAAGGCGTTTATGAAGTGGTGCTGCGTGTCACCGTAACGGCATCGCTGGGCGAAGAAACCGCATTCCTGTGCGAAGTACAGCAGGGCGGCATCTTCTCCATCGACGGCATCGATGGCAACCAGATGGCGCACTGCCTCGGCGCGTACTGCCCGAACATTCTGTTCCCGTACGCTCGCGAGACTGTTACCAGCCTGGTTTCCCGCGGCACCTTCCCGCAACTCAACCTTGCGCCGGTGAACTTTGACGCGCTGTTTATGAACTATCTGCAACAGCAGGCTGGCGAAGGTGCTGAACAACATCAGGATGCCTGATGAACGCGCTTAATGCTGCAATGACTGTGATCGGTGCCGGCTCTTACGGCACCGCTCTTGCCATCACCCTGGCAAGAAATGGCCACGAGGTTGTCCTCTGGGGCCATGACCCGAAACATATCGCGACGCTGCAACACGATCGCTGCAACGCCGCGTTCCTTCCCGATGTGCCCTTCCCGGACACGCTGCGCCTTGAGAGCGATTTAGCGACGGCGCTGGCCGCCAGCCGCGATATCCTCGTGGTGGTGCCGAGCCACGTCTTCGGTCAGGTTTTGCGCCAGATTAAACCGCTGATGCGTTCAGATGCGCGTCTGGTGTGGGCGACGAAAGGCCTGGAGGCCGAAACCGGCCGTCTGCTGCAGGACGTGGCGCGTGAAGCGCTGGGCGATGACATCCCATTAGCGGTCATCTCCGGTCCGACTTTCGCCAAAGAGCTGGCCGCCGGCCTGCCGACGGCGATTTCTCTGGCGGCGACGGATCCGCAGTTTGCGGAAGACCTTCAGCGCCTGCTGCACTGCGGTAAAAGCTTCCGCGTCTACATCAACCCGGACTTTATCGGCGTGCAGCTGGGCGGCGCGGTGAAAAACGTTATCGCCATCGGCGCCGGGATGTCTGACGGTATCGGCTTTGGCGCGAATGCCCGTACGGCGTTGATCACCCGTGGTCTGGTGGAAATGTCCCGTCTCGGGGCGGCGCTGGGCGCCGATCCGGAAACCTTCATGGGCATGGCCGGGTTGGGCGACCTGGTACTGACTTGTACCGATAACCAATCGCGAAACCGCCGTTTTGGCATGATGCTCGGACAGGGCATGGACGTGCAAAGCGCGCAGGACAAGATTGGCCAGGTGGTTGAAGGCTATCGCAATACCAAAGAGGTTCGCGTTCTGGCGCAGCGTTTAGGCGTCGAAATGCCAATAACCGAGGAAATTTATCAGGTATTGTATTGCGGAAAAATTGCGCGCGAGGCAGCATTGACCTTATTGGGTCGCGCACGCAAGGACGAACGCAGCGCCAACTAGCCGCAGGGAAAGTCTGTTACCTGTATGACCCGGTCAGCGAAGAACTGACCGGTCATAATTCTTACCGTCTGGAGTATGCAATGCCGTGTGAAGAACTGGATATCGTCTGGAACAATATTAAAGCCGAAGCCCGGGCTTTGGCCGACTGTGAGCCGATGCTCGCCAGTTTTTACCACGCAACGCTACTCAAGCACGAAAATCTGGGCAGCGCCCTGAGCTATATGCTGGCGAATAAGCTGGCCTCGCCGATTATGCCCGCTATCGCCATTCGCGAAGTAGTGGAAGAGGCTTATGCCGCTGACCCTGAGATGATCGCTTCCGCCGCCTGTGATATCCAGGCGGTACGTACCCGCGACCCTGCGGTCGATAAATACTCAACGCCGCTGTTGTACCTGAAAGGCTTCCATGCGCTGCAGGCCTACCGCATCGGCCACTGGCTGTGGAATCAGGGGCGCCGCGCGCTGGCTATTTTCCTGCAGAACCAGGTCTCCGTCTCGTTCCAGGTCGATATCCATCCGGCGGCGAAGATTGGCCGTGGGATCATGCTCGACCACGCCACCGGTATCGTGGTCGGTGAAACGGCGGTGATTGAAGACGACGTATCCATTCTGCAGTCCGTGACCCTCGGCGGTACCGGCAAAACCAGCGGCGACCGTCACCCGAAAATTCGCGAAGGCGTGATGATTGGCGCCGGGGCGAAGATCCTCGGCAATATCGAAGTCGGGCGCGGGGCGAAGATTGGCGCCGGTTCCGTGGTGCTGCAACCTGTGCCGCCGCATACCACCGCCGCAGGCGTACCGGCGCGCATCGTCGGTAAGCCGGAGAGCGACAAACCGGCGATGGATATGGATCAGCATTTTAATGGCATCCACCATACCTTCGAGTACGGCGACGGGATTTGATTTATTGCCATTTGCCGCCGCGAAGCTCAAAAATGTAGATATCTGTTATCAGTTTGCAACTGTTCTGGTCCGGAAAAAACATGTGCTTTGTGTTAATTTAGAGCACATTGCGCTCCTAATATTTCTTCTGCGTTATGCCTTTCATGGCGCAGGGAGCGCACAGAGGGCGGCCAATCGCCGCCGCCCTCTGTACTCCCGGGCTCTGGCCGCCAAAATCGCCACTTCGTGGTGCCTTCGACTTATCCCGGCAGGCTTCGGGTCGGGCCGAGGCAGCGTCCGTGCAAAACACGGCCCTCAGCCCGCATCCATGCGGGCTGCCCCGGCCTTCCGGGAACGTCTCAGCGATTTTGAGGCCACCAATACCGGCAGTTTCAGCAGCCATTGATAAAGATGTAGCCCGGATAAGGCGCAACGCGCCGCAATCCGGGAACCGCTCAGGTTAGCTGCGTAACACGGCGCCCGGGTATCCCAACTGGCGCCAGGCTTCATACACCACCACCGACACCGCGTTTGACAGGTTCATGCTGCGGCTGTCCGGCATCATCGGAATACGGATTTTTTGCTCCGCCGGTAGGGCATCGAGGATGCTGGCCGGCAGGCCGCGCGTTTCCGGACCAAACATCAAGAAATCACCATCCTGATAGCTTACCGCGCTGTGGGCGGGCGTGCCTTTGGTGGTGAGGGCGAACAGGCGCTGCGGCTTCGCGCTGGCGATAAACGCCGCATAATCCGCGTGGCGCTGTACGGCGGTGAACTCGTGATAATCCAACCCGGCGCGTCTCAGGCGTTTATCGTCCCAGGTAAAGCCCATTGGCTCAATGATATGTAAATTGAAGCCGGTGTTGGCGCACAGGCGGATGATATTGCCGGTGTTCGGCGGGATTTCTGGTTCGAATAACACGATGTTCAGCATACTGCCCCCTTAATTGCGGGGGGCAGAATAGCAGATATTTGCCGAACCCTCACCCCGACCCTCTCCCAGAGGGAGAGGGGGAAAACCGATGCCAGCCGGACGGTCTCTCTCCCTTTGGGAGAGGGGGAAAACCGATGCCAGCCGGACGGTCTCTCTCCCTTTGGGAGAGGGAGAAACCGATGCCAGCCGGACGGTCTCTTTCCCTTTGGGAGAGGGAGAAAACCGATGCCAGCCGGATGATCCACTCTCCCTTTGGGAGAGGGGGAGAGTGAGGGAATTACGCGGCGTTGCCCTGCTTGAGCGCATCAAAGGTCTGCAGCGCTTCGGCATTCTGCACCAGCGAATCGCGGCTGATTTCACTGATGGATTTCGCCCCGGTCAGCGTCATCGCCACTTTCATCTCTTTCTCGATAAGATTGAGCAGATTCGCCACCCCCTGCTTGCCGTGGGTCGCCAGCGCGTACAGATACGCGCGGCCCAGCAGTACGCTGTCGGCGCCAAGGGCGATCATCCGCACCACGTCGAGACCGTTGCGGATGCCGCTGTCGGCGAGAATAGTGATGTCGCCTTTAACCGCATCGGCAATGGCGGGCAGGGCGCGGGCGGAAGAGAGCACGCCGTCAAGCTGGCGGCCGCCGTGGTTGGAGACGACAATGCCGTCAGCGCCGAAGCGCACCGCATCGCGGGCGTCCTCCGGGTCGAGGATCCCTTTGATCACCATCGGGCCGTCCCAGAAATCGCGGATCCACTCCAGGTCTTTCCATGAAATTGACGGATCGAAATTATTCGCCAGCCAGCCGATGTAATCCTCAAGACCGGTCGGTTTGCCGAGATAGGCGGAGATATTACCCAGATCGTGCGGGCGTCCGTTGAGGCCGACGTCCCATGCCCACTGTGGATGAGTGACGGCCTGCCAGTAGCGGCGCATGGCGGCGTTCGGGCCGCTCATGCCAGAATGGGCGTCGCGATAGCGCGCGCCGGGGGTCGGCATATCCACGGTAAAGACCAGCGTGGAGCAGCCTGCGGCTTTAGCGCGCTCCAGCGCATTACGCATAAATCCGCGATCGCGCAGGACGTACAGCTGGAACCACATCGGGCGTTTGATGGTCGGGGCGACCTCTTCAATCGGGCAAACGGAAACGGTAGAGAGGGTAAACGGGATGCCTTTGTCGTCTGCCGCACCCGCCGCCTGCACTTCGCCGCGGCGCGCGTACATGCCACATAGCCCGACCGGCGCCAGCGCCGTCGGCATTGCCAGCTTCTCGTTGAATAACGTGGTTTCCAGGCTCAAATCCGACATATTGCGCAGAATGCGCTGGCGGAGCGCCACGTCGGAGAGGTCTTCAACGTTACGGCGCAGGGTGTGTTCGGTGTAGGCGCCGCCGTCGATATAGTGGAACAGAAACGGCGGCAGGATACGCTGTGCGGCGGCGCGATAGTCGCTGGCGGCGGAAATAATCATCACGAGTTCTCCCTGGAATTTTCATTGTGGTCACCGGGCAGGCGGGTAATGCGCGCCTGGCGGGCCTGGTCTTCATCAAAACGTTTAATGGTGGCGTGGACAAAACCGAGGTGGGCCATCATCGCCTGGCGCGCGCCTTCCGCGTCGCCGGCGAAGATCGCTTCCATCACCGCCTGATGTTGTTCGGTCAGACGCGCGAACACCGGCGGCACCAGATACATGCGCTGGCGGCTCTGCTTCACCGAGGATTGCAGAAGCTCGAAGAAACCGCGCATGGTTTGCAGCAGCACCACGTTATGCGAGGCTTCAGCGATCGCCAGGTGGAAGCGAACATCCGCCTGTGAGGCGAGATCCGGGTCATCGCTGAGGGTGGCTTCAAAACAGAGGCGGATTTTTTCTTTTTCGGCGTCGGTGGCCCGCATCGCCGCATGCCAGGCGGTGCTGGCTTCAATAGCGTGGCGGGCTTCGAGAATATCAAAACTGTAGTCGGGGTCGTCGGCGAGCAGCGTTTTCAGCGGCTGGACGATGTTTTGCTCCGACCAGGGCTCATGCTGCCAGCGCACGAAGGTGCCGCCGCCGCGACGGCTAAGCAGCACCCCTTCGTTGACCAGCATCGCCAGCGCTTCACGCAGCGAATTGCGTGAAACACCGAGCTGGACGGCAAGCTGGCGCTCGGCGGGCAAACGCATGCCCGCCTCCAGCTGTTGTTCTTCTATCAGCGCCCGGACGCGATTTGCGACGTCGTCAGCCAGGCGTTTTGGCATCACTTTCACGGAATCATCCAGGTTAAGACATACGCCTGTAGCGTGGTAATCAGGCCCACCATGCAGGTGAATATCAGACTGTGCTTGACGGTAAAGCGGAACAGGTCCGACTCTTTACCCACCAGGCCTACCGCGGCGCAGGCAATGGCGATCGACTGTGGCGAAATCATCTTGCCCGTCACCCCACCGGTGGTATTCGCGGCGACCAGCAGAATATCGGAGACGCCGATTTGCTGGGCTGCCGTCGCCTGCAGCGCGGCGAATAGCGCGTTAGACGAGGTATCCGAACCGGTCAGGAAAACCCCCAGCCAGCCGAGGAACGGCGAGAAGAAGGTAAACGCGTGGCCGGTATGCGCCAGCGCCAACGCCAGCGTCGATGACAGCCCGGAGTAGTTCGAGATAAAGGCGAACGCCAGCACCATGCCGATGGAGTAAATCGGCAGCGCCAGCTCTTTCAGCGTCCCGGCGAAGGTGGTCAGCGCATCCTTCGGCTTCATACGCAGCCAGACGATAGACAGTATAGCGGCGAACAGAATGGCGGTGCCGGTCGCCGACAGCCAGTCGAATTTATACACCGCGGCGTATGGCGTCGCGGCGCTCACCACCGGCGGCATACGGGCGACCATTTTGTCGAGGAACGGTACCGAAATATTAACCACGAAGTCATACATCGCCCCGCCCGGCGCAAACAGCGCTTTAAACGGCGGCACGCTCCACAGGGTGACGGTAGCGGTGAGGAACAGGAACGGCGACCAGGCGCGAATGACCTGACCGACGGTGTAATGCGTGCGCGCCAGGGTTTGATCAACCTGCGCGGCGCCCATATCGCCAAAGCGGAAGATACGTACCGGCTGCCAGCGTTTGAGGAACAGCGTCAGGCATACCAGCGACACCAACGAAGAGATGATGTCCGGCAGTTCCGGGCCGAGGAAGTTGGAGCTGAGGTACTGCGCGATGGCGAACGAACCACCCGCGACCATCACCGCCGGCCACGTCTCTTTCACCCCGCGCCAGCCGTCCATAATCGCCATGATCCAGAACAGCACGATAATGGTCAGGAACGGCAGCTGACGGCCAACCATCTGACCGATGGCGAAGCTATCGATGCCGGTGACCTGGCCGGCGACCAGAATCGGGATCCCCATGGCGCCGAAAGCCACCGGCGCGGTGTTAACAATCAGGCACAGCCCGGCGGCGTACAGCGGATTGAAGCCGAGCCCGACCAGCAGCGCGGCGGTAATCGCCACCGGCGCGCCGAAACCGGCGGCCCCTTCGAGGAAGGCGCCAAAGGAGAAGCCGACAATCAGCATCTGCAGGCGCTGATCCGGCGTAATCGAAAGAATCGACGAGCGGATAATGTCGAACTGCCCGGTCTTCACCGAGATTTTATAGACGAAGACCGCGGCGATAATAATCCACGCGATAGGCCACAGGCCGTAGAAGAAGCCGTATACCACCGACGATAAAGCGCGATCGACCGGCATTTTGTAGAACAGCAGGGCGACAAGCAGCGCGATGGCAACGGTCCAGGTGGCGGCGATATAGCCTTTAAGCTTGAGCTTAATCAGGGCGAAAAAGAAAAACAGAATCGGCAGTGAGGCGATAAGGCTCGATAGCCAGATATTACCAGCCGGATCGTAATTTTGTTGCCAGAGGTTCATGCAGGTCTCCATCGGGCCACATCCAGTGCGTCAGGTTGGGTCTGCGCCCATTGCCGATCACACTGTTTGTAAAATTGGCCCAGCCAAATTGCGATTGTAGGGTTAACGACAATTGATGGTTAACCAAATGTTATGATGTGGCAACGTGTTTGTGATGCAAAGTGATGGATATGTGAACCGATTGACGGTTTAAGAAATAATTGGTTGGGCCAATTTGGTGGGGAAGGAGAAATTGGCTGTGAGTTCACGGCCCGGTAGGGCTACCGGGTAATAGACGACGAACTCACAGCGGGCAAAAGATTAAAACTCGCTCTTCGCGAAGCCGGTCATCTCTTTGAGGCCCATTTCGCGGCCCAGCGCGGTCATCGGGTGGACGACAACCAGTCCGCGCACGCTTTTCTTCAGCTTGCCCATATCGGCCTGCTCTTTCTTGGTAATAGCGCGACGGTGCGGCATGCTCATCAGCTTCTGCGCTTCTTTGCTCAGCTTCTGCGACTGGACGGAACGCAGACGTTCGATTTCCGTTTCCAGGGTCGCTTTTTCTTTTTCCAGCTCCGCGTATTTATCGGCGGCTTCGACCAGCGACAGGTCGGCCTGCTGGTGGCGGATGGCGTCGAGACGGTCGCTCAAACGCTTGATTTCATTCTTTTCGACTTCTTTCATGGTAATTTTATCTGTGAATAAAAGGGCTTCGACGTTACATAGTATGGGCCGGGCGGGCCTTTGTTGATAGTTTTTTATCGAAATACTCGCGGCTATACGGCCATAAGCATGAGACCAGATAGATTATAATTATTTGAAAAATAATGATATTGTCGTTTTAATTAAGCTGTTTGTCATTTTTGTGAGGCCTGACGGCCATTCCGCACGTTTTCCTCAACTTGCTCCCTTTTTTTCGCCAATCCTTAATAAGATCCCCCTGAACAGAGGAGAGCGTGATGGCGAAAATCGGCGACGGCGTACCACGTATCATCGATAAAACGGTAGATTTCATGGCCTCGAGCCAGGCGTTTATGGAATATCTGAAAAAATGCCCGCGTTTACAGCGGATACCGCGCGATATTCCTGAGGATAAAAAGGAGCTATTCCTGAGTCGTCTGGAGTATTACCGGCAGCTGTACCGGCCGACGTGCGACCAGCAAGAAACGGAGTCAGAGCGTTGATTTCTGGAAGGCTTTTTTTAAGCTGATTCGAGAAATCAGCTCAGTCAGAGACAACACCATCGTTGAACGTACCATCTGCTGGTAGCGCAGTTTCTGCATTGCCAGCAGTTCCCTATCGCTCTCATCAAACAGCGGCGTCGGCGGAAGCGCGGCGACGCAGTGCAGTTCGCCTAACGGCCCGAGAATTTCATCATCGGTGAAAGTGTACTCATTACCGTCATGATTGAGCTCTTCACGCAGCGCCATCAATAGCTCGGCATCTTCGTATTCGGCGCGGCTTATCACCCCAAGGCCGTAGATAAGCTTCAGGCGTACGGAAAGGTCGCCCAGCGGCCCACTGCCATCCAGCAATGGCTCCACTGCGTATTTCACCGCGTAATCGTCTTTGCGGAATACCTGAAGTACCAGAATATTGACCGCCTCCGTCAGGAGTTCGACGGCGGCTATCAGGAAACTTCTTACGGTCTTACCAGCATTTAAACGCTCAAGTACGCGGTTTTCAAATGCCTGTGTTTCTTCCATTATTGCCTGCATATCGGACAGGAGTGGTATTGGGCGCGGCATCGGCCGCGCCAGGTTGTACATCATTTTACCGCGTTGTAGTCGTTAACGGCTTCCGCCACTACCGCGCTTGCCGCATCCAGGCCGGAAATCTGCGCCAGCGCGGCCTGTGGGCCTTTTTCGCTAATCAGCGCCGCCAGCTCCTGCGCCTGCGGATCGTCTTCGCTGCGGAAATGCATAGCCGCGGCAATCCCTTTTACCAGGTTCCGGTGCGGCAGGCCGTATTCTAGCGTGCCAAGCAGCGGCTTGATCAAACGATCGCCCGCGCTCAGTTTACGCAGCGGCTGGCGGCCGACGCGCTCCACATCATCTTTCAGATACGGGTTCTCAAAGCGACCAAGGATTTTCTGGATATAAGCCGCGTGTTTCTGCGCATCAAAGCTGTAGCGTTTGATCAGCACCGCGCCGCTCTCTTCCATTGCGCCTTTTACGACGGCGCGAATGTTCTCATCAAGAATCGCGTCGCGAATCGTTTGATGGCCCGCCAGTTTCCCGAGGTAGGCGGTTATAGCATGCCCGGTGTTTAAGGTGAATAGCTTACGTTCGACAAATGCCATCAGGTTATCGGTTAATTCCATTCCTGGGATGTTCGGCAGCTCGCCCTTAAACTGGGTTTTATCCACAATCCATTCGCTGAAGGTTTCAACGGTGACTTCCAGCGGATCGTTGGTGGCGGAAGCCGACGGCGGCACGATACGGTCTACGGCGGAATCGACGAAGCCGATATGCGCTTCAACCCACGATTTATCTTCTTCCGTCAGCGCGTTAAACACATGGCCTTTCAGCTGGGTGGTGCCGCGCACCATGTTTTCGCAGGCGATGATATTCAGCGGGCGTTCAATACCCTGCGCTTTGCGTTTCACCAGGCCTTTGGCGATGGCCGGAGCGATACGCTCCAGAACGACGGGACCGACGGCGGTGGTCACCAGGTCGACATCGGCGATCAGATCCACCACTTCATCGCCAATGCTGCTGACGGCATTCACGCCGGAGACGGTGTCAACCTGTTCGTTTTCGCCCACTACGTGAACCTGATAGCTATGACGGGCATTCAGGGCGTCAAGGACCACCTGATTGACATCGGCGAACGTGAGGGTGATACCGGCGTCAGCCAGCAGTTTGCCAATGAAGCCACGTCCGATATTACCTGCGCCAAAATGTAATGCTTTCATAGTATTAACCTTCAATTAATGTTTTTACCTGAGAGGGCTGGGGTGAGGCTTTTCCCTCACCCCAACCCTCTCCCAAAGGGAGAGGGCGTGGAGCGTTGTGGTTATTTATTCAGCAACGACAGGACTTCTTCGACGCTGGTGGTTTTCGCCAGCCGCTCAATCACGGTTTCATCATCCAGCGCGTTGGTAAGGCTAGTGATAACGTGAATGTGTTCGTTGTTGCGAGCGGCGATACCGATGACCAGACGCGCGACTTCATCTTCTTCTTCGCCGAAGCGCACGCCTTCCGGATACTGGCAGAAGACGACGCCGGTTTTCAGCACCCGGTCTTTCGCTTCGATGGTACCGTGCGGTACGGCGATGGATTCGCCAAGATAGGTCGAGGTCAGCTTCTCGCGGTCAAGCATCGCCTGCACGTATTCCGGCTCAACGTATCCGCCTTTCACCAGTTGTTCACCGGCGAAGCGAATCGCCTCTTCTTTGGTGGCCGCTTTACGCCCCAGGAAGATGTTATCCGCGCCCAGCTGGAACAGATTTTTGTCGTCATTATCAAAGCTATCTTTCAGGCTATCGGTGACCTTTACTTCGTTGTCGATGTGGCGCTGCGCCGCAACCAGACGCTCGGTCAGGCTGGTGTACAGGCCGCTGTCGAGGAAGTTGGTCAGCGAAATATGCTGCGCCTGCGGTACCTGGCGCATGGCGCGCTCGGTCAGGTCGCGGTGGGTGATCACCAGGTCGACATCCGGCGGCAGATTGTTAATCGCGCTGTTGGTGACCGAAATGTTGCTCAGTCCGGCATCCTGCACCTTCTTACGCAGTACCCCGGCGCCCATGGCGCTGGAACCCATACCGGCGTCGCAGGCAACGATGATTTTACGCACGTGGCTCAGGTCGTTAGCCACGTCGCCCGCGGCCAGCGGCGTCGCCGCGCCTTTGGACTCGGCTTTCATGTCGTGCATGCGACGGGTTGCGGCTTCGATATCGTCTTCTTCCTTCACTTTGCTGGTTTTCAGCAGGATGGCAGAGACAATAAAGGAGACCGCCATCGCCGCAATAATGGCCGCGATGTTAGCGAAGTAGGCGCCTTTTGGCGTCATCGCCAGTACCGCCAGAATGGAACCTGGGGAAGCCGGAGAAACCAGGCCGCCGTTGAGGATAGTCAGGGTGAAGACGCCGGTCATACCGCCGAGGATAACGGCCAGAATCAGACGCGGGTTCATCAGCACGTACGGGAAGTAAATTTCGTGAATACCGCCCAGGAAGTGAATGATTGCCGCACCGCCCGCAGACTGCTTCGCGCTGCCGCGGCCAAAGAACATGTACGCCAGCAGGACGCCCATCCCCGGACCCGGGTTAGCTTCAATCAGGAAGAAGATGGATTTGCCAAGCTCATGGGACTGCTGAATACCCAGCGGCGAGAAGATACCGTGGTTAATCGCGTTATTGAGGAACAGGATTTTCGCCGGTTCAACAAAGATAGACGCCAGCGGCAGCATGTCGTGCGCCACCATGAAGTTAACGCCGGCCGCCAGCAGTTTTGACAGCACTTCAACCGCCGGGCCGATGCCGAGGAACGCCAGAATGGCAAGGATCATCCCGATGATACCGGCGGAGAAGTTATTCACCAGCATTTCGAAACCGGATTTGATCTTACCGTCTACCCAGGCGTCAAATTTCTTGATGCAGTAGCCGCCGAGCGGACCGGCGATCATCGAACCGAGGAACATCGGCATATCCGCGCCGACGATAACGCCCATGGTGGTGATAGCGCCGACGACGCCGCCGCGTTCGCCGCCCACCAGCTTACCGCCGGTATAACCGATCAGCAGCGGCAGCAGATAGGTGATCATCGGGCCGACCAGCTTCGCCAGCGTCTCGTTCGGCAACCACCCTGTTGGAATAAATAACGCGGTGATAATCCCCCACGCGATAAACGCGCCGATATTCGGCATCACCATATTGCTGAGGAAACGACCAAAGCTTTGCACTTTGATCTTGATATCGGATGACATAAAACACCCCTTCTTCTGTTTTGCTTATCGCGCAGGCTGAACGCCCGAGGTTTGTTGTTAATGTGGCGGCAGAGGTAGCCGGACCCTGATTGATAGTGCGAAATCTGGCACTGAATCGTTAAGCTGTCCAGCAAGTGACTTTTTATGTGATGTGCATCACATAAATATAGGGGGCTGGTACTTATATGTAGTGATCTCAATCACAAAAATGATGTGTAAAAAAACAACAACACGTAATGGGAGGCCATAAATCGCATATTTATGTGATGGTTGTCACATTATAACTTTGCTGTTTTGTTATTTGTTTGTGATATGAATCACAAAATATTTTGCGCTCAATTCCGTCTTGTGTGATCTGCGGCAGGTTCTGTCTTCCCCAACGGCCAACGATGTAACTTTGCAACTCGCCTGCATGAAGAACATTTTTTGCCGCTGATGGCGGAAATGAATACGGTGAATTATGCTCAAATTGTCAGCCAGGCGCCGCTTCGCGGTCGCTCACAATTCCAATAATCTATTAGCGTGAATCGAGGAAATTATGTTTCTCAATTATTTTGCGCTGGGCGTTCTGATCTTCGTTTTTCTGGTTATTTTTTACGGGATTATTATTTTGCACGATATTCCGTACCTGATTGCGAAGAAACGTAATCATCCGCACTCTGACGCAATTCACGTCGCGGGGTGGGTCAGCCTGTTTACGCTGCACGTAATATGGCCATTTTTATGGATCTGGGCCACCCTCTATCAGCCGGAGCGCGGCTGGGGAATGCAGCATAAGCCGAATGAAGCAGGGCCTGATGATGCCGACAGCGAGCTGGCGCAGCTCAATCAGCGTATCGCTGAACTCGAACATAAAATCGCGCATCTGCAGCCGACAGCGCCGCCATCCTCGACGGAGAAATAATCATGGACCTGTTGATCATTTTGACGTACGTGGCCATTGCGTGGTCGGTATTTAAAATATTCCGTATTCCGGTAAATAAATGGACGGTCCCGACCGCGGCCCTGGGCGGCGTATTTATTGTTAGCGCGCTTATTTTATTGATGAACTATAACCACCCTTATACTTTTACGGCGCAGAAAGCGGTTATTTCCATTCCTATTACGCCGCAGGTTACCGGCATTGTCAGCAGCGTGACCGATAAAGCCAACCAGCGGGTGAAAAAGGGCGAGGTATTATTTACTATCGACCCGGCGCGCTACCAGGCGCGTGTCGACCGACTGCAGGCCGATCTGGTCACCGCATTGCACAGTATCAACACCCTGAAAGCCCAACTGCAGGAAGCGCAGGCGAACACCGTGCGCGTTTCCGCCGAGCGCGACCGGCTGTATAAAGATTATCAGCGCTATTTGAAAGGCAGCCAGGCGCGGGTCAACCCGTTTTCGGAAAGCGATATCGATAATGCCCGGCAAAACTACCTTGCCCAGGATGCATTGGTGAAAGCCTCCGTCGCCGAGCAGGCGCAGATTCAGAGCCAACTGGATAGCACGCTGAATGGCGAACAGTCGCAGGTGGTGAGCCTGCGCGCGCAGTTGGCGGAAGCGAAATATAATCTCGATCAGACCACCGTCCGGGCGCCGAGCGATGGCTACATTACCCAGGTACTGATTCGCCCGGGAACCTACGCCGCGTCGCTGCCGCTGCGCCCGGTGATGGTCTTTATTCCGCAACAAAAACGGCTGATTGTCGCCCAGTTCCGCCAGAATTCGTTGCTCAGGCTGGAAGCCGGCGATGATGCCGAAGCGGTGTTTAACGCACTGCCAGGGCAGGTATTCCACGGTAAACTGGTAAACGTATTGCCGGTGGTGCCGGGGGGGACTTATCAGGCGCAGGGATCGCTGCAGTCGCTGAGCGTCACGCCGGGTACCGATGGCGTGCTGGCGACGATTGAACTGGATCCCGATGCGCAAGTCGATGCGCTGCCCGACGGCATCTACGCCCAGGTAGCGGTCTATTCCGACCATTTCACCCACGTGTCGGTGATGAGAAAAGTGCTGCTGCGCATGACCAGCTGGATGCACTACCTCTATCTCGATCATTAATGCGATCGGCGGCAGGTTGAGACAACGTCGCGCCTGCCATTTGCCTGCGCCTGAACCATACTGATCTTTTCGTTGGCGAAAGGAGCAGGCAATGAAACTTATCGGCAGCTATACCAGTCCTTTTGTACGTAAAATTTCCGTCATCTTGCTGGAAAAGGCGATTCCCTTCGAGTTTGTGAACGAACTCCCCTATAACGACGTCAACGGCGTGGCGCAGTACAACCCGCTGGGTAAAGTCC
This sequence comes from Klebsiella sp. 141153, assembly GCF_032601995.1. Classification (NCBI taxonomy): domain Bacteria; kingdom Pseudomonadati; phylum Pseudomonadota; class Gammaproteobacteria; order Enterobacterales; family Enterobacteriaceae; genus Klebsiella; species Klebsiella sp. 141153. The sequence continues at coordinate 222,494 of NZ_JAQIRJ010000004.1, forward strand.
CGGCGCTGCTGACCGATGACGGCGCGTGCTGGTTTGATTCGCCCATTATTGCGCAATATCTGGAACTGCTTAACGTCGCGCCGGCGATGCTGCCCGCGGAACCTCTGGCGGCGCTGAAGATACGCCAGCTGGAAGCCTTATCTGACGGCATCATGGAGGCGGCGATCGCGCTGGTGCGGGAAAAAGCGCGTCCGGCGGCCCAGCAGTCAGAAACCGAGCTGCTCCGCCAGCGGGAAAAAATCGCCCGCGGTCTTGATATGTTGGAAGGGTATGCCGCCGACGGTACCTTGCGTAATGGTGAACTGAATCTGGCGACCATTACTGCCGCCTGCGCCATTGCTTATCTGAATTTCCGTCGCGTGGCTCCCGGATGGTGCGCGACGCGGCCAAAACTGGTCAAACTGGTCGAGACCTTATTTCAGCGCACCAGTTTTGCGCGTACCGAACCGCCAGGGAGTTGACCCAGGCAGGTAACAGTTTCCTCGCGCAGGCGTTACAATCGCCACTCATTGTTGACTCCCTCTCCCGTCGGGAGGGGGGAAAATAACTTATCGTCAGGTTCACTCATGTCTACCGATACTCGCGCGCTTTATACCCGGCTTCCGGCCATTGATCGTTTACTTCGCGATCCCGCTTTTGCTTTACTGCTCGATCGTCATGGCCATTCGCAAATCGTGGCGCTGCTGCGCCAGATGTTGGATGAGGCGCGGGAGCATATCAGCCAGGCGCAGGCATTGCCAGAGTGGTGCGACGACTGGCCGCAAGAGACCGCCAGCCGGCTGAATCTTAACCAGCAGAGCGCGTTGCGTCCGGTATTCAACCTCACGGGCACCGTGCTGCACACCAATCTGGGGCGCGCAATCCAGGCGGAAGCCGCGGTACAGGCGGTAGCGCAGGCGATGCGCGCGCCGGTCACGCTGGAATACGATCTCGACGATGCCGGACGCGGTCATCGCGACCGGGCATTGGCCGATCTGCTGTGCCGCATTACCGGCGCGGAAGATGCCTGTATCGTCAATAACAACGCGGCGGCGGTGCTGCTGATGCTGGCGGCGACGGCCAGCGGGAAAGAAGTGGTGGTCTCGCGCGGCGAACTGGTCGAGATCGGCGGCGCATTTCGCATCCCCGACGTCATGCGCCAGGCCGGTTGTCTGCTGCATGAAGTGGGCACCACTAACCGCACCCATGCTAAAGATTATCGTCAGGCTATCAATGAGCAGACCGCCCTGCTGATGAAAGTGCATACCAGCAACTACAGCATTGAAGGCTTTACCAAAGCGATTGATGAAGCGGAACTGGCGGAAATTGGCCGCGAATATGGCGTACCGGTGGTGGCCGATCTCGGCAGCGGCTCGCTGGTAGATTTGAGCCAGTACGGTTTACCGAAAGAACCAATGCCGCAGGAATTGATTGCCGCGGGCGTGAACCTGGTGAGCTTTTCCGGCGATAAGCTGCTCGGCGGGCCGCAGGCGGGGATTATCGTCGGCGACAGGTCGCTGATCGCGAAGTTACAGAGTCATCCGCTTAAGCGCGCGCTGCGGGCGGATAAAATGACCCTGGCGGCGCTGGAGGCGACTCTGCGCCTGTATTTGCATCCGGAAGCGCTGGCCGACGAGCTGCCGACGCTACGCTTGCTAACCCGCCGCGCCGAGGATATTCGCCAGCAGGGCGAGCGCATACAGCCTGCGTTAGCGGCGCACTATAGCGATTTTGACGTGCGCGTTGAAGCGTGTTTATCGCAGATTGGCAGCGGGTCGTTGCCGGTCGACCGACTGCCCAGCGCCGCGTTAACCTTTACGCCGCGCGATGGTCGCGGCAGCCAGCTGGAAGCGCTGGCCGCCCGCTGGCGCGCCTTACCGATACCGACGATCGGCAGAATCTATGATGGCCGTCTGTGGCTGGATCTGCGCTGTCTTGAAGATGAACCCCGGTTTATGGAGATGTTATTGAGATGATTATTGCCACCGCCGGTCATGTGGACCACGGCAAAACCACGCTGCTGCAGGCGATTACCGGCGTCAACGCCGATCGCCTGCCGGAAGAGAAATCACGCGGGATGACTATCGATCTCGGCTACGCCTATTGGCCGCAGCCCGATGGCCGGGTGTTGGGTTTTATCGATGTTCCGGGGCATGAAAAGTTTTTGTCCAACATGCTGGCCGGCGTGGGCGGGATCGATCACGCGCTGTTGGTGGTGGCCTGCGATGACGGCGTGATGGCGCAAACCCGCGAGCATCTGGCGATTCTGCAGCTGACGGGAAAACCGACGTTAACCGTCGCGTTGACCAAAACGGACCGCGTGGAAGCGGCGCGCGTTGCCGAAGTTCGGGCGCAGGTAGAATCCACGCTGAGCGAGCTGGGGTTCGACGCCGCTGCTTTCTTCGCCACCGCGGCGACGGAAAATCTCGGCATTGCCGAACTGCGCAGCCATTTACTTCAGCTGGCTGAGCGCGAGCATCCGCGACAGCAGCGTTTTCGTCTGGCGCTGGATCGCGCCTTTACCGTCAAGGGCGCGGGGCTGGTGGTGACCGGAACGGCGTTATCCGGCGAGGTAAAAATCGGCGATACCCTCTGGCTGACCGGCGCCAATAAACCCATGCGCGTCCGCGGGCTGCATGCGCAGAATCAGCCGGTTGAACAGGCGCGGGCCGGGCAGCGTATCGCGCTGAACATCGTCGGCGACGCGCAAAAAGAGGATCTCAGCCGCGGCGACTGGCTGCTCTCGGCGCAGCCTGCAGAACCTTGCGAGCGGGCGATTGTCGAGCTCACCTGCCACGCGCCGCTCAGCCAGTGGCAGTCGCTGCACATCCACCATGCCGCCAGCCATATCACCGGCCGCGTTTCGCTACTGGAAGGCAATTTGGCCGAGCTGGTGCTGGATACCCCGCTGTGGCTGGCGGATAACGATCGCCTGGTGTTGCGCGATATCTCCGCCCGTTTGACGCTGGCTGGCGCGCGGGTGGTGACGCTGAATCCGCCGCGCCGCGGTAAACGCAAACCGGAATATTTGCAGTGGCTCTCTTTGCTCGCCGCCGCGCGAGACGACGCGCAGGCGTTGGATATTCATCTGCAGCGCGATGCGGTGCGTCTTGACGAGTTTGCCTGGGCGCGGCAGCTGAGCGCCGACGGCCTGACGGCATTAATTAACCGTCCGGATTACCTGCAGGCCGGTAACAGTCTGCTTAGCGCGCCGCTGGCCGCCCGCTGGCAGAAAAAGCTGCTCGACGCTCTGGCCCGTTATCACGACCAGCATCGAGATGAGCCGGGGCCCGGTCGTGAACGCCTGCGGCGAATTGCGCTGCCGATGGAAGATGAAGCGCTGGTGCTGCTGTTGATTGAACAGATGCGCAGCAGCGGCGTCATTCAAAGCCATCACGGCTGGCTGCACCTGCCGGAGCATAAAGCCGGGTTTACCGATGAGCAGCAGGCCATCTGGCAGCGCGTGGAACCGCTCTTCGCCGATGAGCCATGGTGGGTACGCGACCTGGCGCGCGATCTGAACGTCGAAGAGTCGTTGATGCGCGCGGTGCTGCGCCAGGCGGCGCAGCAGGGGATGATTACGGCGATCGTAAAAGATCGTTATTATCGCAACGATCGCATCGTTGAATTTGCGCAGTTGATCCGCCGACTGGATCTGCAGCGCGGTTCCACCTGCGCAGCGGATTTTCGCGATACGTTAAATATTGGCCGTAAACTGGCGATTCAAATTCTTGAATATTTCGACCGCATTGGCTTTACCCGCCGTCGTGGTAACGATCATCTTCTCCGCGACGCGCTGTTATTCCCTGAAAATAAAAACGGCGAATAATAACGCAAATGAAAAATTAAGCCGGTAATGTTTAACAGTACGTTAAAAATAAAGATATTAACGTACTGTTTTTCATCCAATTTCTTGCCAAAAATGGCGTTCAGGTCATGTTTTTTATTGCGACATCCTCGTACCCTTCCATGATATTCACCTAAATGAAGGAATCATCATGGCTGCATCGACTTTTTATATTCCGCCAGTAAACGTTATTGGCGCTGGTTCTGTTACTGAAGCGATGAATACTATCCAGCAATACGGATATCGTCGGGCATTAATCGTCACCGACGCGATGCTGAATAAATTAGGTATGGCGGGTGAAGTACAAAAGGCGTTACAGGAACGGGATATCTTCAGCGTGGTGTATGACGGCGTGCACCCGAACCCGACGACTCTGAACGTCGAAAACGGCCTGGCGCTGCTGAAAGAGAATAACTGCGACTGCGTGATTTCTCTGGGCGGCGGTTCGCCGCACGATTGCGCGAAAGGGATCGCGCTGGTCGCGGCAAACGGCGGCAACATCCGTGACTATGAAGGGGTGGACCGTTCGGCAAAACCGCAACTGCCGATGATCGCTATCAATACCACCGCCGGTACGGCTTCGGAAATGACCCGCTTCTGCATCATCACCGATGTCGATCGCCACATCAAAATGGCGATTGTCGATAAGCACGTGACGCCGGTTCTGTCGGTTAACGACTCTTCGCTGATGATGGGGATGCCGAAATCACTGACCGCCGCTACCGGTATGGACGCGCTGACTCACGCTATCGAAGCCTATGTTTCTATCGCGGCTACGCCGATCACCGATGCCTGCGCGTTGAAAGCGATGACCATGATTTCACAGAATTTAACTCACGCAGTGGAAGATGGCGGTAATGAACAGGCGCGTGAAGCAATGGCCTATGCGCAGTTCCTCGCCGGGATGGCCTTCAACAACGCGTCGCTGGGCTATGTCCACGCGATGGCGCACCAGCTGGGCGGCTTCTACGATCTGCCGCACGGCGTCTGCAACGCCGTCCTGCTGCCATTCGTGCAGGAGTATAACTGCAGCGTCGCCGCCGTGCGTCTGCGTGACTGCGCGCAGGCGATGGGCGTGAACGTTGCCGGGCTAAACGATAAACAGGGGGCGGAAGCCTGCATCGCGGCTATCCGCGAGCTGGCGCGTAAAGTCGGCATTCCGGCCGGTCTGCGCGATCTGAACGTTAAAGAAGAGGATATTCCGCTACTGGCCAGCAACGCGCTGAAAGATGCCTGCGGTTTAACCAATCCGATTCAGGCGACCCACGAAGAAATCATGGCGATTTTCCGCGCCGCGATGTAATCCTAAAAACTCCCCGGCGGCGATACGCCGCCGGGTGATGTTAGTTTTGCCCGTAATAGGCATTCGCGCCGTGCTTACGCAGATAATGTTTGTCGAGCAGTTCTTGCTGCATATCGGCCAGCTGTGGCGTGAGCTGACGGGAAAAAAGCCCCATATAAGCGCACTCTTCGAGGACGACGGCATTATGCACGGCGTCGGCGGCGTTTTTACCCCACGCAAACGGACCGTGTGAATGCACTAGCACTGCCGGGACCTGCATGGGATCGAGATCGCGCGCTTCAAAGGTTTTAACGATCACCTCGCCGGTCTGATACTCATATTCACCATTAATTTCATCGGCAGTCATCAGGCGGGTACAGGGGATCGCGCCATAAAAATAATCCGCGTGCGTGGTGCCCCAGGCCGGTAAATCCAACCCTGCCTGCGACCAGATAGTCGCGTGGCGCGAGTGGGTGTGAACGATACCGCCGATTTGCGGGTAGCGGCGGTACAAGGCAAGGTGGGTTGGCGTATCGGAGGAGGGCTTTTTAGCGCCTTCAACCACATGGCCGCTGGCGATATCGACGACCACCATGTCGTCAGCGCGCATGACGTCGTACTCCACCCCGGATGGCTTGATAACCATCAGCTTGCCCGTTTCATCGACGGCGCTCACGTTGCCCCAGGTGAACGTCACCAGCTGATGCGCAGGTAGCGCCAGGTTGGCGGCTAATACTTCAGACTTCAATTGTTCTAACATGTGAAACCTCCTTCTTGCATCCGCGCTTCTATCCAGCGGCGCGCCTGTATAATTTCCAGTACCGGCTCTTTAGCTTTTTCCGTCCACATCTCAATTAAGAATGAACCGCGATAGTTCAGCTCATGCAGCGTTTTGAAGATGCCGACAAAATCGACACAACCCTCGCCGAAGGGGACGTCGCGAAACTGCCCCGGCGATTGTGCGGTTACGGGTAGCGTGTCTTTAAGATGGATAGCGGCGATGCGGTCGATGCCCAGTTTAAGCTCGGCGCTGACGTCGTTGCCCCAGGCGCTCAGATTGCCGACGTCCGGATAGACGCTGAACCACGGCGAGGCGAGCATCTCGTCCCACTTTTTCCATTTGCTGATGGAGTTCATAAACGCGGTGTCCATGATTTCGACCGCCAGCATGACCTGCGCCGCGGCCGCCTGTTCGACCGCCCACGCCAGCCCTTCGGCAAAGCGTTGCTGCGTGCCGTCATCGTGTTCTTCGTAGTAGACGTCATAGCCTGCCAGTTGGATGGTGCGGATCCCTAAATCGCGAGCCAGCTGAATGGCTTTGGTCATGATCTCGCGCGCCCGCAGGCGGGTTGGCTCATCGCGGCTGCCAAACGGGAAGCGGCGATGGGCAGACAGGCACATTGACGGAATGGCTACCCCGGTCTCCAGCATCGCCGCGACCAGAGAGGCGCGCTGGGTGGCGCTCCACTCCAGGCGCGCCAGACGTTCGTCGGTTTCATCGACCGACATTTCGACAAAATCAAAACCACAGCTTTTCGCCAGCACCAGCCGTTCCGGCCAGCTAAGGTTTTTCGCCAGCGCTTTCTCATAGATGCCTAAGGGATGATTACGCATGCTGCTCTCCCCAGATGGCGTCGATTTGGGCGTAGAAATCACCTGCCACCTGCGCGGGCTGCGCCGCGCCCGCCAGCGCGCGTCCGGCAATAAACGCTTTGACGTCAATATCGCTAAACAGGGGTAAGTCGGCCGGCGTGATGCCGCCGGTAATAGACAGTTGCAGGCCGATATCCGACAGCGCTTTCATACGCGCCAGATCGGCGTCGCCCCACTGCTGGCCGCTGGCCTGTGCATCGCGGCCGCGGTGATAAATCGCCTGGCGGACGCCGATGCGGTACCAGTCGCGCGCGTCATCCAGCGTCCAGTTACCGAAGAGTTCAATCTGAATATCGCCGCCGCAGGACTGGGCGACGGCATGGCCTTTCTCAACGGTCGCCAGCGGCGCGGCGCAGATAATGGTCATCCAGTTGGCGCCTGCGGCAAAGGCCTGTTGGGCCAGCGTTTCGCCAGCATCGGCGACTTTCCAGTCGGCGACGATGATTTTATCCGGACACTGGGCGCGCAGGGCTTTTACCGCGTTGAGTCCTTCCGTCAGACACAGAATTGTGCCCGCTTCCACGATATCAACGTGATGGCGCAGTACGGCGACATCGCGCTGAGCGGCTTCCAGGCTGGTATGGTCGAGCGCCAGTTGTAGTAATGGTCGGCTCATAATGTGTGCTCCTTAATGCGGGCGTGATAGCCCTGTAGTGCGCTAATCAATTGCTGGTATTGGCGGTATTTACGCTGATAAAGACGGTGTGCGGTCATGTCAGGCAGCAGGGTTCGTACCGGATGCTGCAGGCTGCTCAGGGCCTCGCGGAAGTGGCGATAGACGCCGGTACCGACGCGGGCGGCAAGCGCGGCGCCAAAACAACCGGTCTCTTCAACCTGCGGCAGTTCGATGCGCAGACCGCTGACGTCCGCCAGCATTTGCATCCATACCTCGGAATGCGCCGGACCGCCGGTGACGCGCAGAGCCTGGACTCGGGTAAAGCGCTCGCGCATGCGGTTGAGATGCGTCATATGGCTGAAGACCACCCCTTCATACACCGCCTGTAGTAAATGCGCGCGGGTGTGCATGGCCTGCATGCCGTAAAAACCGCCGGTCATCTCCAGGCCGGCGTTACTACCGTAAAGGAACGGCAGAAAGAAGAGCTCGCTTCCCGCTGTTGGCAGGCTGGCGACGGCCTCATTAATCTCGGGAAATGAGAGCCCGCCCCACTGCGCGGTAAACCATTCAAGATTGCCGGAAGAGGTGGGGCTCGCTTCGTGGACGATGTATTCACCGTCATTGACGAAACGGCCATAGACGTAAGGATGAGCTTCATGCTCACGCAGCCCGTGGGTGATCCCGCTGGTAACCGCCCAGGTCCCCATCACCGCATTGAGCACTGATTCATCATTGAGGCCCGCGCAGAGCGCGGTAGAAACCACATCAAACAGACCGCCGACGACGGGCGTTCCCGCCGCCAGACCGGTAACGGCGGCCGCCTGAGCGGTGATTTCCCCGCATATTTCCGCAGAGCCGACGATCGGCGGTAGCGCCTCGTCAATTTCACTTATGCCTAACCACTGGGTCAGGCGTGGGTCGTATTGCCCGCTGTTCATGTTGTAGAGATTGGACTCAGAAATGTTGCTCTCTTCGCAGCCCTTCATCCCGGTTAAACGCCAGCGAAGATAATCATGGGCCATCATGACGCAGCCGATTTGCCCATAGCGCTGCGGTTCATTTTCTTTCAGCCACCGCAGCAATGAAGCGGGATGGCCGGTCCACAGCGTCTGGCGGGTAAGGGGATACAGTCGCTCAGGGATGCCATCCTGCTGCCAGCGTTGAACGATTTCCAACGCCCGACGATCGGAGGAGAGCATCGCGTTACCTAACGGGCGATCCTGTTTATCAAGTAGAAATAGCCCTTTGCCCTGCGCGGAGATAGCGATGCCCTTGATTTGCTTACCATTGACGTTAGCGGCGCTGAGCAGCCTGGCGATGGTTTCATGGCAGCGTTGCCAGAGCAGATCCATTTCCCGCTCGGCGTATCCCGGCTGCGCGCTGAGGGTGCGTAAAGGGCAGCGCTCGATACGCCGCTCTACGCCCTGGCTGTTATATAAACCGGCTTTTAGATAAGTACCGCCACAATCGATACCCAGCCAGAAGGTCTCTTTTTCACTCATCTTAGTCTTCCAGTTTTTCCGGACGACGCCTGGCCGTCCGGGACAGTTTTAAGCTGCGTGGTTACGCGGAGTCATCGTCTTTGCGGGTGCTGCGCCGGCATCGCATTTTGCCGGCAGCAGCAGCGCCATCAGGGCCGCCAGCGCCAGTGAGATAGCCAGGCAATAGACGCCGGCATCTTTGCTGTAGAGGGTGATCAGTACGCCCACGGCGTAAGGGCCGCAGAAGCCGCCGAGGTTACCGAGAGCGTTGATCACCCCGCGGGCGCCGCCGGCCATTTCGGCGCTGAACAGGCGTGCCGGTATGGTCCAGAACACGCCTGCGGCGGATTGCAGGAAGAATCCGCAGCCAACCAGCGCGGCATAGGCCAGCCAGATGTGATTTTTCAACGCCACGGAGAGGAACATGCACAGTGCGAAGCCGATCAGCGGCAGGCAGACAAATAGCTTGCGTTTGCCGGTACGATCGGAGAGCGAAGAGAAAAGGAACATACCGGCAATCGCGCCAACGTAGGGCAGGATGGCGAGCACGCCGACTTGTCCCATGCTGCTATGGGTCAGCTCTTTCAGAATGGTCGGCAGCCACAGGGTGTAACCGTAAATCCCGGTTTGGTAGAAGAAGTTAAGGGCGATGAGCTGCCACATGGTTTTGTCAGAGAGCACCGCGCCGAGCGAGGCATTTTTGACTTCAGTTCCGGCAATCGCCTTTTGTTCCGCCGCCAGCGTTTCGACCAGGTAGGTTTTTTCCGCTGCGGATATCCAGCGCGCTTCCTGCGGACGGTCATAAACGGTGTATGCCCACAGCGCCAGCACGACCACCGAGAGCAAGCCTTCGATAATAAATAGCCAGCGCCAGTCGAGAACGGTGATGATCCAGCCTGACAGCGGGGCGGTAATAATCCCGGCAATCGGCACAAACATAATCACAATGGCGTTGGCGCGGCCGCGTTCAGCGTCCGGGAACCAGTTGCTGATCATCGTTAGCACCACCGGCAGCATGCCGCCTTCCGCTACCCCTAATAAGAAGCGCAGGATCAGCAGTTGATATTGATTGGTGATTAAACCGGTCAGTACGGAAATAATGGCCCAGGCGACCAGCGACCAGCCGATAAATTTCTTGCCGCTGCCGTGTACGGCAATTTTTCCGCCAGGGACTTGTAAGAATAAATAACCGATAAAGAAAATACCGCCAGCGAGCCCCGCCATGGTGGCGGAAATACCCAGTTCGGCATCCATACCGCCCGGCATCGCAAATGCGATATTAACGCGGTCCATATAGGAAATAATACAGGCAATAAGAATCGGTGGGATAATTCTCAGCCAACGCTGGCGTGGAATATCTTTTGCTGTAGGGCGAGAGGTCATGTTCATATTAATATTCTCGTAGAGTAAATATTATGACAATGAAAACGTAGTTGTTCTTATGCGTTTTTTAATAGGGTGATACCGTCACGCAAAATGGCTATGCGGTGGTTAACATCGGCATTCGCGTCTATTTCCAGTAATTTAATACCGGCGAACTGCAACGATGCGCCGGCGGCGCAGGCGAAAATATCGCGGGCATGCTGCGCGGTCATCAGGCTTTGCGGGCAGAAGGGGGCAAACGGCGCGTGTAAATCCTGCCATTCGCCATATTCGCCTGTTTGGGTGGTGCCGGAAAACATCAGCGCGCCCAGTTTCCCGGCCTGTTTAACCTGTCGGGTATGGGCCAACGGCAGCGCGGTATCGCGGCCTTCAATGGCCGAGCGCGCCCAGTTAATGCACACGCTTATCTCGTAGTCGGCAATAACTTCCAGTACATTATCCAGCGGCAGGAAGCCTTTACGCGGCGCCGGGCCATTCATCGCGTCACAGTGTTCCAGCACCAGGTCGCAGCGCCAGTCCCAACTGGCGATTTCTTTGAGCGAGCGGGAAAAGGCGTCCGTTGCCTGGGCGATGTTTTGATCTCCCGCCAGCGGCGCGGCCTGTAACTCAAGCGCGGTGACTTTACCGGGTTGAATACCGTTGATTTTATTAATTTTGCGATGAAGGTGGCGGTAGTATTCAACGCAGGCTACACGCTGTTGTTCATCGCTGGAGGCCAGACCGAAACCCGCGTTCTCTCCGCGGCGGCGCATGGTTTCCATAATGGCGGTAATCACAATTTGCCAGTTATCCGGCGTATGGCGCAGCAGCCACTCATCGCCTAAAGGATGGATATGCTCAAGACAAGGCTGTTCTATGCCACGAATATCTGGAGTATCGGCAAGTTGTCGCCAGAATTCCTTCTCTTCCTCTTCACTCTTTTGGTGAAATGAGGGGGCACAGGGATACGCACCGATAATATAACCGGTAGTAATGTTCATTATGTGCTCCTGTAAATTTAATGAGATAATTAGTTCTTTTACAGAATATCGATAGCTACCTTGACGACTATTTTTCTAATAGGGGTGGCAGTCATTTTAATGCATCCAGGGCGATGCACATCTTGTGGAAAGAATATGGCATAGCTACCGGGTATCATTTCAATAAACGATTCGTGTTGACTATCGTGATAAAAAATAATATCGCGCTGTTCTAATAACGATTCGCTGATCTGGTTATTTCCGCTATCGATGGCGATACCTATTTTTTCTTCACCGGAAGCGAGAAACTGAATATCTAAATAACGCCGATGTACCTCCGGACGGTTTTCTGTCGCCGCGCGGGTGGTCAGATCGATGATCTGCGCAAAAATATTCTTACCATCAATTTCGACGACGCCGGGCGGCTGGTGGCGAAAATCGGTAGTCCGAAGAAAATCGAGCGCCTTTTCAATCGCTGCCGGTAGACGGCACGGATTCGGTTGTGAAATATGGCCGAAGATCATAGTGGTTTCCCCTATAGAGCCTGAATTTTGGCCCATACGCTGTCGTCGACGGTGATCCCATTACGGCGGTTTTCTTCCAGCAATCGCGTAAACTCGTGGCCCGGTAGGCGGACCGCCACATTTTCATCGGCGCGTTCGGCGGTGGTGATAAAGTCCATGATCCGCTGTAGTTTGGCATCGCGAGTTTTGCCATCAATGAGCTTGTCGACTTCAATGGCGATGAAAATCTGCGATACGCCATATTCGTCGCTATTGTCCAGGGTGACTTCAGCAACGGAGGAACCGTTGGAAAGCAGAGTGGCTATCATATCCAGCACAATTGATAAACCGGAACCCTTCCAGTAGCCCATCGGCAGGATACGGCGATTTTTCTCAATCACGCCGGGTTCTTTCGTCAAATTACCGTCATCATCAAACCCGCCATCTACCGGCAGCGTGCGGCCAGCCAGGCGATTAACCTCCAGCATGCCGTAAGAGAACATCGACATCGACATATCGACCATTGTGATGGGAGTGGAGGGAATTGCCACGATCAGCGGATTGGTGCCAATGCGGCACTCTTTCGCGCCCCACGGCGGCATGACGGCGATGGAGTTGGTCCAGCAAATGCCGATATAGCCTTTTTCCGCCGCCTGCCAGCCGTAGCTGCCGCCGCGCATCCAGTGGTTGGCGTTGCGTAATGCCACCAGGCCAATGCCGTGGTCGGAGGCCAATTCAATGGCGCGATCCATCATCTTTTTCGCCGTCAGATTGCCAATCGAACGCCGGGCATCCCACTGCTCAATAGCGCCAAGGCTGGTGACGCGCTGAGGTTTCGCATCCGGAATGATATCGCCGTTATCCAGTTGCTGAATAAAACGTGGAAAGCGATTCACTCCGTGTGAGTAGACGCCGGATTCCGTGGTGCGGGCGAACATTTCCGCGCAGGCGTCGGCGGTTTCCGCCGCAATACCGCGTGAGAGTAATACCCGATTGAACGCCTCTTTTAGCTGCGCAAAAGTTACTTTCATTCCCGTGTTCCCCTTAGGGTTTGAGTGATTTTTTATCTTTACGTTTCATATATCGAAATCTGATTTCAAATATAACGATCAATTTTTGACAGATCAACGGCAGATGCTATTTTTAAAAATCATTAAAATCAGTTGGTTGTGTTTTTTCAGTTCAGATCGTGAACTGAACCACACTTTGCGCTACCATCAGAGCGCGATTAAAAAGGAAGCCGAAGCGATGGGCACAAAAGAGAGTGAAATGACGCAAGAGAAAGAGAGGCCAGCCGGAAGCCAGAGTCTATTTCGCGGGTTAATGCTGATTGAGATCCTCAGTAACTATCCAAACGGTTGTCCGTTGGCGCATCTGTCTGAACTGGCGGGCCTGAACAAAAGTACCGTGCATCGGTTGTTGCAGGGCCTGCAGTCCTGCGGCTACGTTACGCCGGCGCCTGCCGCCGGAAGTTACCGCCTGACCACCAAATTTATAGCCGTGGGCCAAAAGGCGCTGTCGTCGCTGAATATTATTCATGTCGCTGCGCCGCATCTTGAAGCTTTAAACATCGCCACCGGCGAGACGGTGAACTTCTCCAGCCGTGAGGACGACCACGCGATTCTGATTTATAAGCTGGAGCCGACTACCGGTATGCTGCGTACCCGCGCCTATATTGGCCAGCATATGCCGCTGTACTGTTCGGCGATGGGCAAGATCTACATGGCGTTCGGCCATCCTGACTACGTTGCCAGCTACTGGGATAGCCATCAGGATATTATTCAGCCGTTGACCCGTAACACCATTACCGGCCTGCCGGCGATGAACGACGAGCTGGCGCAGATTCGCGAACGTAATATGGCGATGGACCGCGAAGAGAACGAACTCGGCGTCTCGTGCCTGGCGGTACCGGTATTCGATATTCACGGTCGCGTGCCTTACGCCATTTCGATTTCGCTGTCGACTTCGCGCCTGAAACAGGTTGGTGAGAAAAATCTGCTCAAACCATTGCGTGAAACGGCAGAGGCGATTTCCCGCGAGCTGGGGTTTGTTATTCGCGAAGGCTAAGGCAACTGGCGAGATCTTGCTGGGTATTTGCCTAAAACGCAGCTGATTCCATTCAGGATCAAAGCGCGCAGCGGGGTTTTTCTGGCACGCTGCGTTTTTATCCCGAAGGGAGTTGAGGATGAACCGGTTTATTATCGCCGATGCGCAAAAGTGTATTGGCTGCCGAACCTGCGAGGTGGCCTGCGTGGTGTCGCATCAGCAGGGGCAGGATTGTTCTACCGTCTCTGCAAGACGCTTTGCGCCGCGGATCCGGGTAGTGAAGAGCGATGAGTTATCAACGGCGACGCTGTGTCGTCAGTGCGAAGATGCTCCTTGCGTGAACGTCTGCCCGGAAGGGGCAATACGCCATGAGGGCGACGTCTGGCGAGTCGATCAACGGCTGTGCATTGGTTGTAAAAGCTGTATGGTGGCGTGCCCTTATGGGGCGATGACGGTGATGTTGACCGACGAAGGCGTGCAGGCGCTGAAGTGCGACCTGTGCGCGCACCGGCAAACGGGGCCGGCGTGCGTAGCGGCCTGCCCGACTCAGGCGCTGCGCTGTATTGAGCCCGCCGAGCTGGAAAGATTAAGCGCCGAGCGCCGTCGTTGGGCGGCGCAGGCAATGTAACTGGATGTTCCCGGCCAGCGATGGCCGGGAACATCATCAGGCGTCTTGCTCCTGCCAGGCGCGCTCAATCTCTTCGGCAAGAATTTTAACCCCCGCCTCGATTTTCTCCGGGTCCGGCACGTAGTTCATGCGCATGCACTGATGCGTATGCGGCCACGGCTTGTCCAGCCCCGGGAAGAAGTAATCGCCCGGTACCATCAGCACGCCGCGTTGCTTCAGGCGCTGATACAGCAGCTCGGTGGAGATCGGCAGATCCTTAAACCACAGCCACAGGAAAATCGCCCCTTCCGGTTTATGAATCAGGCAGCGTTCTTCCGGCAAATAGCGGCGAATGGTAGCAATAGTTTCCTGAACACGCTGATAATAGAACGGTTTAATTACCGTTTCGGACAACCGCAGCAGGTCCTTGCGCTTGATCATTTCGCACATCATCGCCGGCCCAATTCCGCCCGGGGCGAGGCTGATAATGCCGTTCATATTACTGATCGCGGTGATGATTTTTTCGTTGGCGATGATGATGCCGCAGCGGGTGCCCGGCAGTCCGAGCTTGGATAAACTCATGCACAGCACAATATTCGGGTTCCACAGCGGGCGCGCTTCGCTAAAGATAATGCCGGGGAAAGGTACGCCATAGGCGTTATCAATAACCAGCGGGACGCCATGCTGGTTAGCGAGAGCATCCAGTTTGATGAGCTCTTCATCGGTAATGACGTTACCGGTCGGGTTGGTTGGCCGGGAGACGCAGATCATTCCCGTCTCTTCGGTGATCTGCAGGTGTTCGAAGTCCACGTGATATTTGAACTGGCCTTCCGGCAGCAGTTCAATGTTGGGGCGGGTGGCGACAAACAGATCCTCTTCCAGCCCGGAATCGGCGTAGCCGATATATTCCGGCGTCAGCGGGAACAGCACCTTGCGGGTGGTGCCGTCGGCACGGCGGCCGGCAAACAGGTTAAATAAGTAGAAAAATGCGCTCTGGCTGCCATTAGTCAGAGCAATATTCTGTGGTTCGATCTCCCAACCTAATTCTTCGCGCAGCATTTGCGCAAGCAAGGTCAGAAGCTCGCTTTTCCCTTGCGGACCATCATAATTGCAAAGCGCATCAAGGGCTTTGCCGTTATCCAGCATATCGGCCAGCAGGCTATTGAAGTATTCATTCATCTCCGGGATTTGCGCGGGGTTGCCGCCGCCCAGCATGATCGCGCCCGGTGTGCGCAGGCCGTCATTGAGGTCTTCCATCAGGCGGGTGATGCCTGAATGACGGGTGAATTTGTCGCCGAAAAGTGAAAATGTCATCGCGGATATTCTGTTGGTCTTCTGGAAAGGGAATTACCATAACGCCAGCGTCAACGCGGTGCAAATCGGCACAGGAGGGAGCGATCTATTTTTTGTTCTGCTAATAGGGGAGATATTAGTAATTTGTGCTGAAAAGGCTCCCGCCAGCGGCAAGGAGCCCAGTAAGCGACTGCTATTGCTGTCCGGCCCAGACAACCATCACTTTATCAGCGCTGCTTTCACGCACGAAACCATAGCCCTGCTCTAGCGTCAGCGTCTGTTGTTTACCCATACCAATGGCCGGATGGCGGGCGCGGAATTGGGCGATTTTTTGCCAGTGCGCGACGTTATCGGATGCGCTACCGACAACATCCTGCCAGTTCATATCGGAGCGGGTACCCTGCAGCGGGTCGGAACCCGTGGGGCCGAACGGACGTGAAGATTCATCGCCATAGAAGAGTTGTACGGCGCCTGGCGCGAGTAATAGCAGTTCCGCCGCCCGGCTTCCGCCTTCGCGGAACAGGCGGGTATCGTGCGAGGAGAGATAGCTCAGCACGTTGAAATCCTGCAGCTTGTCCGCCATCTGCTGCCAGGTGGCGTCCATGTTTGCGAGACAGTTTGCTGCTTTCGCCGCTTGATCCTGATAATCGAAATTAATCATCGCGTCGAAACCGTGGCGATAGTAGTCGCTCTGCATCACGCCGTGGCCCCAGGCCTCGCCGGTCATCCAGAATGGGGCGTCATCCAGCGCTTTCTGCGGATTCGCTTTTTTCCAGTCTGCCAGCGCGGCCGTGGCCTGGGTTTTGAGCTGCTGCCAGGCGTCCAGTTCGACGTGTTTCGCGGTATCGACGCGGAAGCCGTCAATCCCGTAGTCGCGTACCCATTGGCTAAGCCAGTGGGTCAGATAGTCGCGCGGCGTGTAGCCGGCTATCTCTTTGGCGGCGGTATCTGGCTTATGACGATAGAAATTTGGCAAGCCAGAAGGGAGCGTCGATTCGGTTTTCAGATCCGGCAGAAACGCCAGCGACATGGTGAGATCGTCGAAACCTGGATTGTCGTAGTCGCCGATATCGGTGCGGATCCATTTTTTCCCCCACCATTGTTCCCAGCCCGCTTTATCGCTGAAGTTAATGTAATCATTGAAGCTATGCCAACTTTGCCCCGGCGCCGGTTTCCAGTCGGTCCAGCGCTCGCCAAGCGTTTTTTTCAGTTCATCGCCTTTCAGGTACAGCGAGCCGAAGTGAAATTCCTGCATATCGGCAAGCGTGGCGTAACCGGTATGATTCATGACGATATCAAACAGGACGCGCATGCCGCGCCGATGGGCCTCATCGACCAGTTGCCGAAGATCGGCTTCGTCACCCATGTTGGCGTCAAGACGGGTCCAGTCCTGGGTGTAGTAACCGTGATAAGCGTAGTGGGGAAAGTCGCCTTTGGCGCCGCCGCCAACCCAGCCGTGAATTTGCTCCAGCGGCGAGCTTATCCACAGCGCGTTGACGCCAAGCTGTTGAAGATAATCCAGCTTGCTGGTCAGCCCCTGTAAATCGCCGCCGTGGAAGGTGCCTATCTCCTGCATACCGTCTTTATGGCGCCCGTAGCTGTTGTCATTGGTCGGATTACCGTTGACGAAGCGATCGGTCAGGACAAAATAGATCGTGGCGTTATGCCAGTTAAACGGCGCGCTGGCGGCGCTATCCGCTTTTTCAAGCAGCAGGAGCCCATTACTGCCTTCGGCGGGCCGCAGCGTGATTTTGCCCGCTTTCACCGTAGCGAGATTACCGCTGTAAAAATCGCGGACCTGGCTTCCCTCGGCAAACGTCTGGCCGACATCAAACGTTAACGGTTTACCATCCCATTTCGGACATTGGCGCACCAGCGGCTGCGTGCTGGCTGTTTCCTGTTCCGCCAGCGACAGCATCAGCGTTGGCGTACCGGAGCGGGTATCGACTTCCAGCGTATAGCGCCCGTCGCGGAACACGCGCCACTGCGGCGGGGTATCCCGACAAGGTTCCAGCGATAGCATCTGATTGAGTTTTATCGCCCCCGCAGGCTGCCAGCACTGTTGGTCAAAACTTATCCGCAAAGGGCGGGTACCCTTCGTCACCTCATTTTGCGTCGTGAAGCGGCCTGCATCCTGTTCAGTGAAGGCGGGAAAGTCAGCGGTTGTCCAGGCGGCAAAAGCCATCCCGGGCAGCAGTAGCGAGGCGAGCGCAGCGAGTTTCATGCTGGAGTCCTGTTAGCGGTTTTTATCACAGTGTGCCTGCACGCCATAAGGTTGAACTCATCCTGCCGGTAATTTTGCGGGGAGGATGAAAAGGGGTGAGTGATTTAGTTCAAAAAATGAGCTATAAATGAGACGGAGATAGCATTTCTGCACCTTCGCGACGGTGCAGAAACCGATTTCAGATGACAGCGATTCGGAATTGGACTATTTCTCTTGATGCTCTCTCTGGGTATTTTTGATACTATTCGCGATTCAACTATCGATTTTTTGCGAAAAACAAGGTGTTGGAATGAGTAAATCCGACCAGGAGACCTAATGATATCGATTCCCATGCGACGATATGGGGCTGCGATACTCATGTTACTTACCTGTATATTTTCAGGTAGTGTGTTGGCGACAACGCACACAGCAACAAAGAGTCATAAAGCCTCAGTAGTTAAGAAAGTAAAGAAGCCCAGTAGTATCAAGGTTAGCAGTAAACAAGAGTATTCTCGCAATAGTGTAAAGAGCAGTTCACTTCCTGATTTGCGAAAATACCCTTCCGGGACACCAAGGAAAAAAGCGTTTCTCCGGACGGTTATGCCTTACATTACAAAGCAAAATCAAGCGATCACGGCAGATCGTAACTGGCTTGTCTCTAAGCAATACGACGGCCGTTGGTCGCCGAGCGAGCAGGCGCGCCTGAAAGACATCGCCTCACGTTATAAAGTGAAGTGGTCTGGCAATACTCGCCATATACCATGGAACTCGCTGCTTGAGCGTGTCGACATTATTCCGAACAGCATGGTGGCAACCATGGCGGCGGCGGAAAGCGGTTGGGGCACCTCGAAGCTGGCGCGTGAGAACAACAACCTGTTTGGTATGAAGTGTGGCGGCGGTAACTGTCGCGGTGCAATGAAAGGCTACTCCCAGTTTGAATCTGTCGAGCAGTCGGTTCAGGCTTATGTAAAAAACCTGAATACGCACCCGGCTTATTCATCCTTCCGTAAGTCTCGCGCACAGCTGCGTAAGACGGATCAGGAAGTAACTGCCAGCGCGATGATCCACAAGCTGAAGGGATATTCGACAAAAGGGTCGAGCTACAACAACTATCTCTTCGCCATGTATCAGGACAATCAGCGCTTAATTGCCGCTCATATGTAATCATCAATGCCCGGTGCGTAAGCCCGGGCATTTTTCTTTCCCGCTACATCATTACTTCACTGTGCTGGTCGCGGTATTCCTTTGGCGTCACGTCGTACTCTTTCTTAAACACCGAATAGAAATACTGCAGCGACGGATAACCGCACATCTGCGAAATTTCGTTTATCGATAGCGTGGTGGAGACCAGCAGGCTGCGCGCTTTTTCCAGCTTTTCGCTGTGGATCACCGTGTGGATGGTCTCACCGACCTCTTCTTTAAAGCGTTTCTCCAGATTAGAGCGGGAAATACCGACGGCGTCGAGCACCTGCTCAACCTTAATGCCTTTGCAGGCGTGGTTGCGGATGTAATGCATCGCCTGAATCACCGCAGGGTCGGTGAGTGAGCGATAATCGGTGGAACGCCGCTCAATGACGCGCATCGGCGGCACCAGCAGGCGCTGCAGCGGCAGCGCTTCGTTTTCCATTAAACGGTGCAGTAGTTTCGCCGCCTGGTAGCCCATTTGCCGGGTACCTTGCGCCACGGAAGAGAGCGCGACGCGGGAGAGATAGCGGGTCAATTCTTCGTTATCGATACCGATAACGCATAATTTTTCCGGCACCGGAATATGCAGCAGCTCACAGGCCTGCAGGACGTGACGTGCCCGGGCATCGGTCACGGCGATAATGCCGGTTTGCGGCGGCAGCGTTTGTAGCCAGTCGGCGAGCCGATTTTGCGCATGCTGCCAGTTCTCCGGCGCGGTCTCCAGCCCCTGATAGACCACGCCACGGTATTTTTCTTTGGCGACTAGCTGGCTGAAGGCGTGTTCGCGCTCCATCGCCCAGCGCTTGCCGCTGGAGGTCGGTAGCCCGTAAAAGGCGAAGCGGTTCACGCCTTTTTCTTTCAGATGCAGGAATGCGCTTTCGACCAGCGCGGCATTATCGGTGGCGATATAGTGAACAGGCGGATAGCATTCTGGCTTATGGTAGGAGCCGCCGACGCCGATAATCGGCACTTTGACATCCGCCAGTAGCTTTTCAATCTCCGGGTCGTCATAATCGGCGATCACGCCATCACCCAGCCACTCTTTGATGTTTTCGATACGCGCGCGAAAATCCTCTTCGATAAAAATATCCCATTCCAGCTGTGATGCCTGCAGATATTCGCCAACGCCTTCAACCACCTGACGGTCATAGGCTTTGTTGGCGTTGAATAACAGCGTAATGCGGTGACGCTTTTCAAACATAGATGATATTCCTGCTCTTACCCCGGTCATACAATACCGGCTAATGCCCGAATTATTTCAAGCGCCTTATTGCGAAGTTTGGCGGTGGCGCAAGTTATTCGGGCATTTTTCATAGTGATACCGTTATGTTCTCCGTTTGGTAGCCGAATCCATCCAGACCGCCAACAGTAAAATGGCGCCTTTGACGATGTATTGCCAGAAGGTGGCGACGTCCATCATGCTCATGCCATTATCCAGCGCCGACATAATAAATGCCCCCATCACCGCGCCAGCAACGCTGCCGACGCCGCCCGCCAGACTGGTGCCGCCAATCACGCAGGCGGCGATAGCGTCCAGTTCGGCGATGTTGCCGGCGGAAGGCGAGCCTGCTCCCAGCCGCGAGCTGAGAATCAACCCGGCGATGGCCACCATCAGGCCGTTAATGGCGAAGACTGCAAGCTTGGTACGCTCGACGTTAATCCCGGAGAGGCGAGCCGCTTCCAGATTGCCGCCAATGGCATAGATGCGGCGGCCAAAAGCGGTGCGGGTCGCCATAAACATGCCCGCCAGCAGCAGAGCGGCGAGTATGAGCACCGGCGTCGGCACGCCGCGATAGTCATTGAGCAGCCAGATAGCGCCCAGCACGATAACCGCGGTGATGGTCTGACGACCAACAGCGCCGCCAGAACTGGTGGTCGCCAGCCCTAACGCCTGTCGGCGCATCCGTCCGCGCCATTGCCAGATGATAAAAGCCGCCATGCCAATAACGCCGATTCCAAAGCCGATGCCGTCCGGTAAATAACTTTGGCCGATTTGCGACATTGCCGGTGTGGTGGGCGAGACGGTGGTACCGTTGGTAATGCCGATTAAAATTCCGCGAAACGCCAGCATGCCGGCAAGGGTCACAATGAAAGAGGGCACCTTACGATAGGCGACCCACCATCCGTTCCACGCGCCGAGCAGTAGCCCCATAACCAACGTAACGAGGATGGTGAGCGGTAGCGGCCAGCCGAGCCAGACGTCGAAAATCGCCGCCGCCCCGCCGAGCAGCCCCATCATCGAGCCGACGGAGAGGTCAATTTCCGCCGAAATGATCACAAACACCATGCCGACGGCGAGGATGCCGGTGATGGCGGTTTGCCGCAGGAGGTTGGAAATATTACGTGCGCTCAAATAGGCGCCGTCGGTAACCCAGGTAAAAAACAGCATAATGGCGATAATCGCGGCGATCATCACGAAAACCTGGAGATTGAGCCCTTTCAGCGCCGGAAAAGCGGTAGGGGCGGATGGGGTGAGTTTGATTTCAGACGACGTGTTTTTCGACATGGCGTTCGCTCCTCAGCGCGGCTTCCATCACCTGTTCCTGGGTCAGACCTTGATTAAGTAAATCGGCCTTAAGCTTGCCTTCGTGCATCACCAGTACCCTATCGCTCAGCCCGAGCACTTCAGGCAGTTCGGATGAGATGACGATGACGGCGATGCCTTGCTGCACCAGTTGATTGATAAGCTTGTAGATTTCGTATTTCGCGCCGATATCGATGCCGCGGGTTGGTTCATCGAGGATCAAGATGCGCGGGTTGAGCAGCAGGCAGCGGGCCAGAATCGCCTTTTGTTGATTGCCGCCGCTCAGGCGGCCAATCGCCAGATCCGGCGATGACGTTTTAATTTTCAGCCGCTGAATCGACTGCTGGATGCAGTGCTGCTCTGCGGCGTCGTCGAGACTGCTCACCGGGCCGGTGAACTGGTTTAACGCCGCGAGAGTGATGTTCTTGCCGACTGCCATCACCGGCACGATGCCGTCTTTTTTGCGATCTTCCGGCACCATGGCGATGCCATGGGCAATCGCCTGTTGGCAATTGTTAATTGTCACCGGTTGGCCATCGATAAAAATGCTTCCCTGCCAGCGCCCAGGCCAGACGCCAAACAGGCACTGTACGGCTTCGGTGCGCCCGGCGCCGACTAACCCGGCGATGCCGAGGATTTCGCCGCGGCGGAGGGTAAATGAGACGTCGTTGACGCGCTTAATATGGCGGTTTACCGGGTGCCATGCGGTGAGATGCTCGACACGCAAGATTTCTTCGCCATGGCTATGGGGTTCGTTTGGATACAGCGCCGTGAGCTCGCGCCCGACCATCATAGTGATGATGTCATCTTCGTTCATTCCGCTGGCGTCGCGGGTGCCAATATGCTGACCGTCACGTATTACGCAGATAGTGTCGGAGATGGCTTTAACTTCATTGAGCTTGTGCGAAATATAAATACAGGCGATACCGTGGTTTTGCAGATCGCGAATAATCGCCAGCAGCGTCGCGGTTTCTTGTTCAGTTAACGATGCCGTGGGTTCATCGAGGATCAGCAAACGTACCTGTTTATTCAGCGCCTTGGCGATCTCGACCAGCTGCTGCTGGCCCAGACCTAAATCACCGACGCGGGTATCCGGCGAGATCGATAAATTCACCTGCGCCAACAGCTTCTGGCAGCGCAGGGTCATGGTTTCGTAATCCAGCAGGCCATGGCGTGAGATCTCGGCGCCGAGAAAGATATTTTCCAGCACCGTGAGATGCTTCACCAACGCCAGCTCCTGGTGAATAATGGCGATA
This sequence comes from Klebsiella sp. 141153, assembly GCF_032601995.1. Taxonomy (NCBI): domain Bacteria; kingdom Pseudomonadati; phylum Pseudomonadota; class Gammaproteobacteria; order Enterobacterales; family Enterobacteriaceae; genus Klebsiella; species Klebsiella sp. 141153. The sequence goes on from NZ_JAQIRJ010000004.1 coordinate 245,311, forward strand.
CCTTTACGCTCGGTATCGCGAATATGATTCGCCTGCAGCGTCTCGCCGGCGAAAATAATTTCACCTTCGTAGCTGCCGTGCGGATAGATCCCGCACAGCACTTTCATCAGCGTTGATTTCCCCGAACCATTTTCACCGCATAACGACACCACTTCCCCGGCATTCAGCCGTAGGCTGACGTTATCCACGGCTTTAACCGCGCCGAAGGCTTTGGTGATGTTCTTCATTTCGAGTAACCAGGACATAGAGACTCCGCAAAAGCGATATCCGGCAGGACGAAAATGACGCCCCGTATCGGGGCGTCAGCCATTACAGTTCACTCTTTTTGTGGAAACCGTCTTTAATCACCGTGGCGTCAATATTCTCTTTATTGACTTCAATTGGCGTTAACAGGCGCGAGGGGACATCTTTTAAGCCGTTATTCAACGTGGCGTCGGCCTTGGGTTGCTGGTCGTTGCCTAATTCAACGGCGATTTCGGCAGCGTTGGTGGCAAGGGTGGTGATAGGTTTATAAACGGTCATCGTCTGGGTGCCGGAAATAATACGTTTCACGCCAGCCAAATCGGCGTCTTGCCCGGAGATAGCGACTTTACCCGCCAGTCCCTGGGCGCTTAGCGCCTGGATAGCGCCGCCGGCGGTCGCGTCATTGGAAGCCACTACCGCGTCAATTTTGTTGTTATTCGCCGTCAGCGCGTTTTCCATGATTTTTAACGCATTTTCCGGTAGCCAGCCGTCGACCCACTGATCGCCGACGATCTTAATTTTGCCCTCATCGACATAAGGTTTGAGTACCTTCATCTGGCCGGCGCGGAACAGTTTGGCGTTATTATCCACCGGCGAGCCGCCCATCAGGAAATAATTACCCTGCGGCACTTTGTCAACCAGGCTTTGGGCCTGCATTTCACCGACTTTTTCATTATCGAAAGAAATATAAAAATCGATGTCAGCATTATTAATCATGCGATCGTAGGCGAGGACTTTAATTCCCTCTTGTTTTGCTTCCTTAATAACGTTGCTGAGCACCTGGCCGTTGTAAGGAATAATCACTAAAACATCGACGCCGCGGTTGATCATATTTTCAATTTGCGACATTTGCGTTTCTTCGTTGCCATTGGCGGACTGCACAAATACTTTGGCGCCTAAGGATTCTGCTTTATTAACGAAAATATCGCGATCTTTTTGCCAGCGCTCCAGACGAAGGTCGTCGATGGCCATCCCAATCTTAACTTCTTTAGCCATACCCGCCATGCTGGCGAGAAGGAGCGATGAGGCGCAGAGCGTAAGGCAAAGGTTCTTTATCTTCATAATAACGATACCTTTTCAAAGGGTAGGTAAGGCGTACAGGAATAAACTTCAGGTTGCAGATACGTTGCAGATTCTTAACGGGGAAGCGAGGGCTGGCAATTACCTGTTCTTATTTTCGCATTATGAAATTTAGTTTGTTTTGTAATTTATGACCGCGATCGTATTTTATTCAAGAGTATGCAGATTATTTCATTCTTCTTCCATCATAGGATTCCAGAAATGATGCGGAGAGGAATTATTTTTGCGAGCTGGCGCACGTTTGTGGATTCTCTCAATGGCGGTGTGAAATAACGTAATTGAGGAAGGCGAAAGTGGAATTCTATATTGGCGTATAACTTGTTACTCGCCGCACCCCTGAATATGGAGTTCTCTATGCAGACCTATTTCGATCAACTCGAACGCGTTCGTTATGAAGGCCCGAAATCGACTAACCCGCTGGCTTTCCGCCACTACAATCCGGATGAATTAGTACTGGGTAAACGCATGGAAGACCACCTGCGTTTCGCCGCCTGCTATTGGCACACTTTCTGCTGGAATGGCGCGGATATGTTTGGCGTGGGGTCCTTCGATCGACCATGGCAGCAGCCGGGCGAAGCGCTGGAAATGGCGAAGCGTAAAGCCGAAGTGGCATTTGAGTTTTTCCATAAGTTGAATGTGCCGTATTACTGCTTCCATGATGTCGACGTTTCTCCGGAAGGCGCTTCGCTGAAAGAGTACAGCAACAACTTCGCGCAGATGGTGGACGTGCTGGCGGAAAAACAGCAGCAGAGCGGCGTCAAACTGCTGTGGGGGACGGCAAACTGCTTTACCAACCCGCGTTATGGCGCAGGGGCGGCGACTAACCCCGATCCGGAAGTCTTTAGCTGGGCGGCGACTCAGGTAGTCACCGCAATGAATGCGACCCACAAGTTGGGTGGTGAAAACTATGTTCTGTGGGGCGGTCGCGAAGGCTATGAAACCCTGCTTAATACCGACCTGCGTCAGGAACGCGAGCAGATCGGCCGCTTTATGCAGCTGGTGGTTGAGCACAAACACAAAATTGGTTTCCAGGGCACCCTGCTGATCGAGCCGAAGCCGCAGGAGCCGACCAAGCACCAGTATGATTATGATGCCTCCACGGTTTATGGATTCCTGAAACAGTTTGGTCTGGAAAAAGAGATTAAACTGAACATTGAAGCCAACCACGCCACCCTTGCCGGCCACTCTTTCCATCACGAAATCGCGACGGCTATTGCGCTGGGCCTGTTCGGTTCGGTTGATGCTAACCGCGGCGATGCGCAGCTTGGCTGGGATACCGACCAGTTCCCGAACAGCGTGGAAGAGAACGCCCTGGTGATGTATGAGATCCTCAAAGCGGGCGGCTTCACCACCGGCGGCCTGAACTTTGATGCTAAAGTTCGTCGCCAGAGCACCGACAAATACGACCTGTTCTACGGTCATATCGGCGCGATGGACACCATGGCGCTGTCGCTGAAGGTCGCGGCGCGCATGATTGAAGATGGCGAGCTGGATAAACGCGTGGCAAAACGCTACGCCGGCTGGAACGGTGAATTGGGCCAGCAGATCCTTAAAGGCCAGATGACCCTGACCGACATCGCGCACTATGCGACTCAGCATAACCTGGCGCCGCAGCACCACAGCGGGCATCAGGAACTGCTGGAAAACCTGGTGAATCATTACCTGTTCGATAAGTAATGCCGACAAAAGCGCCCGCTAAATCCGGGCGCTGGCTGTAACCATTTTTGCTGCGCCACGCTTTGCCGTGGCGTTCGTGTTAAGGAGACGCTGCATGTATATCGGGATTGATTTAGGGACCTCGGGCGTAAAAGCCATTCTGCTCAATGAACAGGGCGACGTACTGGCGACGCATACCGAAAAACTGACCGTCTCGCGCCCACATCCGCTCTGGTCCGAACAAGATCCCGAACAGTGGTGGCAGGCGACGAATACCGCGATGCAAGCGCTGGGAGCGCAACACGCTCTGCGCGAGGTAAAAGCTTTAGGGATTGCCGGACAAATGCATGGCGCCACGCTGCTCGATAAACAGCAACGGGTGCTGCGTCCGGCGATTTTGTGGAATGATGGCCGCTGCGGCGAAGAGTGCATGCTGCTGGAAGAAAAAGTCGGCGCTTCGCGGCAAATCACCGGTAACCTGATGATGCCGGGCTTTACGGCGCCTAAGCTGCTGTGGGTGCAGCGTCATGAAACCGATATCTTTAAACAGGTTGATAAGGTCCTGTTGCCGAAAGATTATCTGCGGCTACGCATGAGCGGTGAATTCGCCAGCGATATGTCCGACGCCGCCGGCACGATGTGGATGAACGTCGCGCGTCGTGACTGGAGCGATGAGATGCTCGCCGCCTGCGGGCTCAGCCGCGACAATATGCCGTCGCTATTTGAAGGCTGTGAGGTGACCGGCCAACTGCGTGCTGAGGTAGCCCAGGCGTGGAATATGCCGCGGGCGCTGGTGGTTGCGGGCGGCGGTGATAACGCCGCAGGCGCTGTCGGCGTTGGCATGGCCGATGCCGGGCAGGCGATGTTATCGCTGGGAACCTCCGGCGTCTATTTCGCCGTCAGCGATGGTTTTCTGAGTAAACCGGAAAGCGCGGTGCATAGTTTCTGCCACGCGCTGCCGGGCCGCTGGCATCTGATGTCGGTGATGCTCAGCGCCGCGTCTTGTCTGGATTGGGCGGCGAAGTTGACCGGCCTTGGCAGCGTACCGGCGCTGCTCGCCGCGGCGCAGGCGGCGGCCGAAAATGCCGATCCGGTGTGGTTTCTCCCCTATCTTTCCGGCGAGCGTACCCCGCACAACAATCCGCAGGCTAAAGGCGTGTTCTTCGGCCTTACCCATCTACATGGTCCCGCCGAACTGGCGCGGGCGGTGCTTGAAGGGGTGGGTTACGCGCTGGCCGACGGTATGGATGTTGTGCACTCCTGCGGCGTGAAACCGGAAAGCGTCACTCTTATCGGCGGCGGCGCGCGGAGCGCATACTGGCGGCAAATGCTCGCCGATATTAGCGGGCAGCAGCTGAATTTCCGCACCGGCGGCGATGTCGGCCCGGCGTTAGGCGCGGCAAGATTGGCGCAGCTGGGCGTTCATCAAGGTGCGGCTTTCTCTGACCTCCTGCCGCAGCTGCCGCTGGAGCAGGCGCACTTGCCTGATGCTCAACGGTTTGCCCGTTATGCGCCGCGTCGTGAAACATTCCGCCAGATCTATCAGCAGCTTAAGCCACTGATGTCATAAGATGTTCTCGCCCCATTTATTGGGGCGAATTCCCTTTCTGAATGATTCACTTTGCATTGATTTAATTCACATATTTATTTATTCCGAATTGTGGATTTCAATTCGCTGAAACCGCCGCAACTGGCAATTCCCCGGTCATAATGAGCGTTACGATGGCCAGGGAGGCGCAATGAAATTAAAACGTACGACGGCAAGATTGGTCATGCTGCTGGGCTCGCTGGTTTACTTAATCGGCATCTGGCGAACGTGTCCGCTATTCAGCGGCAAAGGGTACTTTCTTGGTGTGCTGGTGATGGGGATGTTTGCCGTGCTCACGCATCAGCGAACGGAGCTGGAAGCGCAGCGAGACGACGATTTTATCTCTCTGTGCCGGCTGGTGCTGTTGCTATCGGTGGGATTGCTGCTGGTCGGCGCCTGGTTTGTCCCCGCGCCGTGGCGTGAAAAAAGCATTTACGTGATGGCATGGTTTGTCTGTATGTATGGCGCTTCAGCGATATCTTATCCCACCAAAGTCGCGGATAAAGCTCGCAATAGCTCAGTGGAATAAGCTGTCAGTCGACAGCGAAGAGAGGTAGTCAGTAATGGAAATGAAAGCGACGACATATTCACCCGCGTTTCACCTGATCTCATGGATTGCGCTGGTGGGCGGTATCCTCGTGTATTTGATTGGCCTGTGGAACGCGCCAATGGAGCTCAATGAAAAGGGCTACTATTTTGCCGTATTGGTATTGGGTCTTTTTTCCGCCGCTTCTTATCAGAAAACGGTACGTGATAAATACGACAAAATTCCAACCACCGCTATGTATTACATGTCCTGCCTGATCGCCTTCGTGATTGCGATAGGCCTGCTGGTAGTGGGATTGTGGAACGCAACGCTGATGTTAAGCGAGAAAGGCTTCTATGGCCTGGCATTCTTTTTGAGCCTGTTCGGCGCGGTAGCAGTACAGAAGAATATTCGTGACGCCTGGGATCGCTCGCCGTTAAGCGAGGGGAACGCAGTAATCGAAGAGACCGCAGAGTAACCGACGGCGCCCGCGTTGAACGGCGGGCGCTTTTTTAGCTCACTAACCGGCGGTGGTCAATTCGCTGCACCAGTACAGACAGCGCCAGGCTACCCAAGAGCGCAGCGGCGAAAATCCATACAATATCCAGTAATGGCCAGCGGCTAAGCTCCAGACCACTTGCGCGCAGCGCGTGTATAAACAGCGCGTGAAAACCATAAATGCCTAACGAATGTCTGGAAATTAACGCAATACCGGGGAGCTCGCGATTATTGAGGATGTTTTTGCCCAGCGTCAGCAACGAGGTCGCGCAGACAAATACTGCTGGTCCGCAATAAAGATACCAGGTATCGCCGAAATCGCCGCGCCATTGCAGTTCATGCAGCGTGCCGCGTGAAATGACCCACACCGCGGCGGTAAACAGCAGCGCGCACAGCAGGGTTAATCCTCTTCTGTCGGTGTTCATGGCGCCGATCGCCCGGCCCAGTATCCCGTACAGTACGTAGTAAAAGGTATCGCCGTTGATATAAAGATTGATCGGTAGCCATTCAATGCCGCCGGCTTTAATACTTACCGTATTAGGGTTGGCGATGAGGCCAATCACCAGCATCAGCGCCAGCAGCATTTTGCCGCTGACCTGCTTCACCTGAATCAGCGGCGAGAGCAGATAAATCACCACAATGGCAAAGAAAAACCACAGGTGATAAAACACCGGCTTCTGCAGTAAGTTTTTTAATGACAGCCCAACGTTGATATGGGTAAACAGGGTGATATAGAGCAGCGCCAGCGCGCTGTAGAACAGGATACACAGCACGATGCGCAGATAATGACGCGGCTGGGCGCTGCGTTCGCCAAAAAAAAGATAACCTGAAATCATGAAAAAAAGCGGGACGCTGACGCGCGATGCCGAGTTAAGCAGGTTAGCGATATCCCATTCAAACAGGCTGATGCTATGCGGATGGGTAATATACCAGGTGGTGCTGTGAATCATCACGACCATCAGACATGCTATGCCGCGCAAGTTGGTAATCCAGCTTATTTTTTCCTGCATCTGTACCTCATGGCTCCTGCGTAAAAAGAGTCTGACTCCCGTAGTTTGTCGTCATCACAATGGAATATTCTGAGTTTATCGCCACACTCTTGTAGAGCATCAATGAGATTCGCAAAATGTTTGTCTGGGTTTACATGGTCTGCACGATAACAATTGGCTAACAAGGCGGTTGAGAAAAATAGTGATGAAATATTTCGTATCAGTCCTGGTGGCGCTGCTGCTGGTCGGCTGCAGCCAGACACCTGCTCAACCTGTCCAAAAAGCGCAAAAGGCACGTATCACGCCGCAAACGACGCTGAATATGGAAAAACTATGCAAGGATCAGGCGGCGTTACGTTATAGCACAGACACCCGTCGCGTCGACGTCAATCATTTCGAGCAGTTCCAGGCGAGCTATGAGCTTTCCGGCCTGACTTCGCGGAATGAACGTTTTATCTGTTCTTTTGATCCGGACGGCCAGTTTTTGCATCTTTCTATGCGCTAAATGCGGCTTGAACGCCGCATGATGGCGCCGCTTTGCTCAAATTTCGCTAAACAAAGGCGTTTCATACTGTATATCTCGCAGCCAGCGGGTATACTGATCCCTTCCTTTAAATCCACACGTATCCAGCACGAAATAATATGCAAAAGTTTGATACCAGGACCTTCCAGGGCCTGATCCTGACCTTACAGGATTACTGGGCTCGTCAGGGCTGCACCATTGTTCAACCACTGGACATGGAAGTTGGCGCCGGCACCTCCCACCCGATGACCTGCTTACGCGCGTTGGGGCCAGAGCCGATGGCGACCGCCTACGTGCAGCCTTCTCGTCGCCCGACCGACGGTCGCTATGGCGAAAACCCGAACCGCTTACAGCACTATTACCAGTTCCAGGTGGTGATTAAGCCGTCTCCGGACAACATTCAGGAATTGTACCTCGGATCTCTGAAAGAGCTGGGTATGGATCCGACCATCCACGACATCCGCTTCGTTGAAGATAACTGGGAAAACCCGACGCTGGGCGCCTGGGGGCTGGGTTGGGAAGTGTGGCTGAACGGTATGGAAGTGACGCAGTTCACTTACTTCCAGCAGGTTGGCGGCCTGGAATGTAAACCGGTTACCGGTGAAATCACTTACGGCCTGGAGCGTCTGGCGATGTACATCCAGGGCGTGGACAGCGTCTACGATCTGGTCTGGAGCGATGGCCCGCTGGGCAAAACCACCTACGGCGACGTGTTCCACCAGAACGAAGTGGAACAATCCACCTATAACTTTGAATATGCGGACGTAGACTTCCTGTTCACCTGCTTCGAGCAGTACGAGAAAGAAGCGCAGCAACTGCTGGCGCTGGAAAACCCGCTGCCGCTTCCTGCCTACGAACGTATTCTCAAAGCCGCCCATAGCTTTAACCTGCTGGATGCGCGAAAAGCCATCTCCGTCACCGAGCGTCAGCGCTATATTCTGCGCATCCGCACCCTGACCAAAGCAGTGGCAGAAGCTTACTATGCTTCCCGTGAGGCCCTGGGCTTCCCGATGTGCAACAAAGACAAATAAGAGGCGGCCATGTCTGAGAAAACTTTCCTGGTGGAGATCGGCACCGAAGAGCTGCCACCAAAAGCACTGCGCAGCCTGGCTGAATCCTTCGCTGCCAACTTTACTGCGGAACTGGACAACGCTGGCCTTGCGCACGGCGCCGTCGAATGGTTTGCCGCGCCGCGCCGCCTGGCGCTGAAAGTGGCGAATCTGGCCGCCTCGCAGCCGGATCGCGAAGTCGAAAAACGCGGCCCGGCCATTGCCCAGGCGTTTGACGCGGAAGGTAAACCAAGCAAAGCGGCCGAAGGCTGGGCGCGCGGCTGTGGAATCACCGTCGATCAGGCTGAACGTCTGACCACCGATAAAGGCGAATGGCTGTTGTATCGTGCCCACGTTAAAGGTGAAAGCGCGCAGACTCTGCTGCCGAACATGGTTGCAACCTCGCTGGCGAAGCTGCCGATCCCGAAACTGATGCGCTGGGGCGCTTCTGACGTTCACTTCGTGCGTCCGGTACACACCGTGACCCTGCTGTTGGGCGATCAGGTTATTCCGGCGACCATTCTGGGCATCGCTTCCGACCGTATCATCCGCGGACATCGCTTTATGGGCGAGCCGGAATTCACCATCGACAATGCCGATCAGTATCCGCAGATTCTGCTGGAGCGCGGTAAAGTGATGGCGGACTACGCCGAGCGTAAAGCCAAAATCAAAGCGGACGCTGAAGCGGCGGCGCGTAAGATTGGCGGTAACGCTGACCTGAGCGAAAGCCTGCTGGAAGAAGTGACCTCTCTGGTCGAGTGGCCGGTAGTGCTGACGGCGAAGTTTGAAGAGAAATTCCTCGCGGTGCCATCCGAAGCGCTGGTTTACACCATGAAGGGCGACCAGAAGTACTTCCCGGTCTATGCTAACGACGGCAAACTGCTGCCGAACTTCATCTTCGTGGCGAATATCGAGTCCAAAGATCCGCAGCAGATCATCTCCGGTAACGAGAAGGTCGTTCGTCCGCGTCTGGCGGATGCCGAGTTCTTCTTCAATACCGACCGTAAAAAACGTCTGGAAGATAACCTGCCGCGTCTGGAAACCGTGCTGTTCCAACAGCAGCTGGGAACCCTGCGCGACAAGACCGATCGCATTCAGGCGCTGGCGGGCTGGATTGCCGAGCAAATCGGCGCTGACGTTAACCATGCGACCCGCGCGGGTCTGCTGTCCAAGTGTGACCTGATGACCAATATGGTCTTCGAGTTCACCGACACGCAGGGCGTGATGGGGATGCACTACGCGCGTCATGACGGCGAAGCGGAAGACGTCGCAGTGGCGCTGAACGAGCAGTATCAGCCGCGTTTTGCCGGCGATGCGCTGCCGTCTAACCCAGTTGCCTGCGCGGTGGCTATTGCCGACAAGATGGACACCCTGGCGGGTATTTTCGGTATCGGCCAGCATCCGAAAGGCGATAAAGACCCGTTTGCGCTGCGTCGTGCCGCGCTGGGTGTGCTGCGTATCATCGTTGAGAAGAACCTGAATCTCGATCTGCAAACGCTGACCGAAGAAGCGGTGCGTCTGTACGGCGAGAAACTCACTAACGCCAACGTCGTTGATGACGTCATCGACTTCATGCTGGGACGCTTCCGCGCCTGGTATCAGGACGAAGGCTACGGCGTTGACACTATTCAGGCGGTACTGGCGCGTCGTCCGACTCGCCCGGCGGATTTCGATGCGCGCATGAAGGCCGTATCGCACTTCCGTACGCTGGAAGAGTCCTCCGCCCTCGCGGCGGCAAACAAGCGCGTATCCAACATCCTGGCGAAATCCGACGAGACCCTGAACGATATCGTTCATGCCTCGGTGCTGAAAGAAGCGGCGGAAATCAAGCTGGCCGGTAATCTGGTGGTGCTGCGTGATAAGCTGCAGCCATACTTCGCCGAAGGCCGTTATCAGGATGCGCTGATTGAGCTGGCTGCGCTGCGCGAGCCGGTTGATGAGTTCTTCGAAAATGTGATGGTTAACGCTGAAGACAAAGATGTCCGCATCAACCGTCTGACGCTGCTGTCCAAACTGCGCGAGCTGTTCCTGCAGGTTGCGGATATTTCGCTGCTGCAGTAACTATCTCGAGAAAGGTCAAAAGCCTGCCATCCGGCAGGCTTTTTTTTGCCTTATCGCGATGGTGAAAAAATAATCTTGAAATCCAGGCTCGGGCCTGGCTATCCTATGTCCCGACGAATCCCTCGTCTCACTGGAGCGCACACGACAAATGAACAAACACGACTGATGAATTTCACGCCTTACCTTGCAGACGCTGCGGGTAGGGGAGTATTGATTTCATTCAGGAGTGCTTATGGCTCATTGCGCCCACACCCCCTCATTTGTTTTACATCAGGTCACCTGTCAGTTCGCGACGGGACAGACGCTTTTTGGGCCGCTGAATTTATCGCTGGAACCGTTGCTTTGCGGCCTTGTTGGACGCAACGGCGTTGGCAAGACACGCCTGTTGCGTCTGCTGGCGGGCCTCGATTCTCCTTCCGGCGGACATATCGAACGGTCGGCTACGGTTGCCTGGGTGGCGCAGCAGCCGACCCTCACGGCCGGGACCACCATTGCCTCGCTACTGGGTTATGCACCGCTATTTGACGCTTTGTCCCGTCTTGAACAGGGGAAAGGACTGGCAGATGACTTCGAACTGTTAGATGGTCGTTGGGATCTGCCCGATCGCCTGAGTTCAGCCTTTCGCGATGCCGATCTCCCGGCATTCTCCGCCGATCGTCCCGCTTTTTCGCTCAGCGGCGGCGAACGGATGAAGGCGCTGCTGTGCGGCGCATTTGTTTCCGGCGCGGACTATCTGTTGCTGGATGAACCCACGAATCATCTCGATCGTCAGGGCAGGGAGTGGCTGTATCAGCAGCTGGAAATCTGGCGGGGCGGGGCATTAATCGCCAGCCACGACCGTGAATTACTGGCTCGGATGTCGAAGATTATTGAGCTAACGCCGGCGGCGCTGCGCAGCTACGGCGGTAATTATGCCGCATATCAGCAGCAGCGCGAAGCGGAGCAACAGGCCGCCCGAGCGGCGCTGGAGCATGCCGCTATCGAACGGCGGCGCACCCGGGCGCGGATGCAAAAGGAGCATGATGCGGCCCAGCGGCGATCGGCGCAGACGCTGCGTACTGTCGATACGCTGAATATCGCCTCTTTCGAACGTGTGAAGTACAAGGGGGCCGCAAAAGAGCGCCCGGGCACGCTGCGCCGTCAGCATCGTGAACAGAACAGCAGCCTGAATGCCGCCGTGCAGCAGGCGTGGGAGCGGGTAGAAGAAGATAGTCCGGTGATGTTCACGCTACCGGGCAGTGAAGTGGCCGCCGGCAAGCAGGTACTGGTGCTGGAATCACTGCAGTTAGCTCACTCATCCACCGCGCCGCTCGACTGGCGGGTGGATGGCCCGATGCGCATCGCGCTAAAGGGGCCAAACGGCTGTGGCAAAACAACATTGTTGAAAACCCTGATGGGGCTGGAGCAGGCAACCTCTGGCGATGTTCGGCTGTCGGTGAGCGCGGCGTATCTCGATCAGCATCTGTCGCAGCTTGATTTATCACTATCGGCAATGGAGCACCTGAACTTAGGAAACACTCCGCTGGATGAAGGAATGCTGCGTAGCCGTCTGGCGCAGCTCCAGCTGGGGGCTGACAAGGTCAGCCTTCCGCTGGCGGCGTTAAGCGGCGGCGAGCGACTGAAAGCGGCGCTTGCCTGCGCGCTCTGGCGGCGGGACTCAACACAACTTCTGCTACTGGATGAGCCGACCAATCACCTCGATCTGGCTTCGACCCAGGCAATTGAAAGCGCGCTGGCGGCGTTTCCCGGCGCGATGCTGGTGGTATCGCATGACGAGGTATTTTTACAAGGCCTGAAATTGACCCATTGCCTGGAGTGGCGGGATACGGGCTGGCATTTCACTGTCAGTTAAAAGTGGTCGTTTTTAGGAATTCATTTATACCTGTCGGTCGATCGGGAGGGATATGATGACTGATAGCCAGTACATTTTAGGTATATATGGACAACCTAATTTTAAAATTAATTGTTTTCTATCAACGGATTGTCTCTCCCCGTAAGGGCTACCGCTGCGCCTATAGCGTTTTACATCATACGCAGGGTTGTTCAGGTGCGGTAAAAGACATTATTCATAACAAAGGCGTCGTTGACGGTTGGCGAGAAATTCGTCAGCGATTCGCCGACTGTCGGGTGGCTGCGGAAACCCTACAGCAACAAAAACTCGCGGCTAACCCAGCGGGTAAAAAAAGACGTAAACCGGGAAGAAAGCGCGATGCTTGCGATGGTTGTGATGTTGTCACTGGCTGCGACGGTAAGTGCTGTTCCCACCTGGTGCCGGATAAGCTGCCGGATCTGGATTGTCCTTGCGACTGTTTATCAGTGAGATTGTGGCGCCGGAATAGATAAAAAAAATCCCCGCCATAAGGCAGGGATTTATTATTCTTAGCGGCTTGAACTTACAGAGAAGTTACGTTGCCAGCTGCCGGGCCTTTAGCGCCGCTTTCGATGGTGAAGGAAACTTTCTGACCTTCGTCCAGGGATTTGTAGCCATCGTTCTGGATAGCAGAGAAGTGTACGAACACGTCTTTAGAGCCATCGTCAGGAGTGATGAAGCCGAAGCCTTTGTCAGCGTTGAACCATTTTACGATACCAGTCATTTTACCGGACATAGTGAATTACCTTTAAAAAAATTAGTGAGCCTTGCGGCGTAGTGGTCTGGACTACAGATTTAAAGCGATAAAGGGAAAGTTCACTACGGGGATATCTAATGGATAACCTTTGAAGGACTGCTCTATTCGACTGCTCTGTGGTCTGTACATCAAACCTGCGAGCATTAACGCATGTTCTCAGTCGGATAGCAAACTTTTTTTCATCAGGATATAAAACGGCCCTGCATCAGGACCGTTACCAAAAGAAGATAGTAAACCAGTTTTTCAATCTATTAGCTGCCTTGAGAGCTGCGGATTGGCCATCATCAGGCGCATCAGTTTGAGTTCCGTGGATGACGGTTTTACCCGTCGCGACTCCCACTCTTCGACCATTGCGACGCTGACGCCCATGGCATTGGCGAAATCATCGGTCTTAAGCCCTGTGCCTTTACGCAGCAGTTCAAATTCATTAAAAACGCTTGGTGTACGGGCAAGCGTGGCCGTTTGCGGCTGATCTTTAAAAACAATTTGTTCCAGGTTACTCAACAAATCAAATACGGGATCTTTATATTCCATTGAGAGCTCCTATTCTGTCTCACTGCGGAGAGGAAAATACATCGAGCCATTTAAGAATAGTCGCAAAAGCAAGGAAAATAATAACCGCAGTGATTATTTGTTGGCGTGGTTTCGTTAATCACCCGGAAAAGCGGCGTGCGTAAAAGCTAAGGTGATGATTCCTAACATCGACAGCGGCTTTAGAAAATTTATGTAAATGATGGTTTGCGGCAAGAAAAAGCCAGCGCAGAGCGCTGGCTGGATTGATTAGGCTTTTTGTAAATTCTTGCTGTCATTTTGTAAATTCTTGCTGTCATTTTCGCTGACGCTTGGCTGGCGCTGGCTCATTTTGTATTTCACCAGCAGAGCGATGGCGGATAAAAACGCCGGGATCGCCAGCATCGTGAAGATGGTCTCAAACGACAATTGCGCCTGCATTAGGAAAGCGCCGCTGAAGGCGCCGAGGATCCCGCCGAAGCGGCCGATACCCAGCATCCAGGCAACGCCGGTGGCACGGCCCTGGGTTGGGTAGAACCCGGCAGCCAGCGCCGGCATTGATGATTGCGCGCCGTTCATAATGCTGCCGGCGATGAACACCATCACTCCCATCAGCAGCAGATTGCTGGTTGAGAAACCGACCAGGCAAACAAAGACGCCGGTGAGCAGCCAGCCGACGGCAACTACCTTGTTAGGGTTGATCTTGTCCATTAGCGCGCCGAGGATCAATACGCCAATCCCGCCGCCGAGCGGGAACAGCGCGGTGATGATAGAAGCCTGGCTCATCGAGGCGCCGGTTTCGCGGATCAGCAGCGGTAGCCAGCTGGTCAGCAGATAGAAAATCAATAATCCCATAAAATAGGTCAGGCACAGCATCACGGTGCCCACGGCGTAGCGCGGGGAGAAAATCACGCCAATGGCCGACTTTTCCTTCACCTGGCCTGCTTCACGTAGCTCAAATTCAACCGCATCCGGCAGCGGCGCGATACGCTTCAGGATGGTGGCGATGCGTTGTGCCGGCTGCCGTTTCACGACCATATAGCGGGCGGATTCCGGCAGCAGGAACATTAACGCCACGGCCAGCAGCAGCGGCATCACGCCGCCAAGCACTAACACGCTTTGCCAGCCATAGTGCGGGATCATCCAGGCTGACAGGAAGCCCCCGAGCGACGATCCCATCGGGAAGCCGACGAACATCAGGTTTACCATCAGCGCGCGGCGGCGTTCCGGAGCATATTCGCTCATTAGCGTCGCGGCATTCGGCATTGCCGCGCCTAAGCCCAGACCGGTGAGGAAGCGTAATAATGTCAGTTGGTTCAGGCTGCTGGCAAACGCGGTTAACAAACTAAAGCCGCCGAACACCAGGATCGACATAATCAGCACTTTCTTGCGGCCAATACGGTCGGCGAGCGGCCCGGCCGTCAGCGCGCCGACGGCGAGCCCGACCAGAGCGGCGCTCATTACCGGGCCCAGCGCGGATTTCTCAACTCCCCATTCCTGTACCAGGTCTGAAGCAATAAATCCGATAATCGCGGTATCAAATCCGTCCATCGCGACGGTAATAAAACATAAGGCGAGAATCATCCATTGGTACTTAGTGAATGGATGTTCGTTGATAAAAGCCTGAATATCGATGGTTGTTTTCTTCATACGGCATTCCTGGCAGGCTGAGCGGGGGACAGAGGTATTGTTATAGTCTCCCTCGCTATCATTGATGTTGGTTGTGCGATAATCGAACATAACGCCGTTAATCGCTCATTAATCAAACCATTGAACCTGCCTGTAGACAATGTGCCGCCGTCAGGAAGTGTGCGATTATCGTCCGCTTTGCCCAATTCATTCACCGATGATTTTATTAATTTTAATTAAATCAAAAAGATATTTACTATTTTTGCCGGTTAAGTTATCGCGTTAAATGTGATGAACTTAACAGCGGACATGGCTGGCGCCGGGGTGCAAAAAAGGGCATTTTCCACGGTAAGATTATCAGGAAAGGGTATCCTGCAAGCCCGTCCTGGACTATCCTTGTCAGCGTCTGGCACGCGTGTGCCTGTTTGCGCTTTTTTTGGCTGAAGGAGTAAAAAAATGGCGACAGGAAAGTCCTGCTCTCGCTGGTTTGCGGCCGTTGCGGCCATATTAATGGTGGTTAGCCTGAGTGGGTGTTTTGATAAAGAAGGCGATCAGCGCAAAGCGTTCATCGACTTCCTGCAGAATACGGCAATGCGTAGCGGCGAACGTCTGCCAACGCTTACCGCCGATCAGAAAAAACAGTTCGGCCCCTTCGTTTCCGATTATGCGGTGATTTACGCTTATTCACAGCAGGTCAGCCAGGCGATGGATGCAGGTCTGCGCCCGGTGGTTGATAGCGTTAACGCCATTC
This sequence comes from Klebsiella sp. 141153, assembly GCF_032601995.1. Taxonomy (NCBI): domain Bacteria; kingdom Pseudomonadati; phylum Pseudomonadota; class Gammaproteobacteria; order Enterobacterales; family Enterobacteriaceae; genus Klebsiella; species Klebsiella sp. 141153. The sequence goes on from NZ_JAQIRJ010000004.1 coordinate 261,041, forward strand.
GCGTGGCGCAGGATTATACCACTCAGCGTGAACCGCTGCGTCAGGCTAACGGCGCGCTGGGCGTGCTGAGCCAGCAGCTGGAAAACGCCAAAATGCAGGCCGATGCCGCGCATGGTGCGCTGAAGCAGGCTGATGACCTTAAGCCGGTTTATGACCAGGTGTTTAATAAAGTCGTGACGGCGCCGGCGAATGCGCTGCAGCCGCTGATCCCGGCCGCGCAGATCTTTACTCAGCAGCTGGTCCAGGTGGGTGATTTTGTCGCTCAGCAGGGGACGCAGGTGAGCTTCGTGGCCAACGGTATTCAGTTCCCGACGTCACAGCAGGCGAGCCAGTACAATGCGCTGATCGCCCCGCTGGCCGCACAGCATCAGGCCTTTAATCAGGCCTGGACGGCGGCGGTTAACGCCACGCGTTAATCGGTATATCGCTGTTCTCCCGGCTGACGGCGTAAGCGCCGCCGGCCGGGCTTCTGCTTTTCTCGCTTACTTCACCTGCGGGTTCACACAGTTCTTCTCTACCTTGCCGTTCAACGCGTCAATCAGATTGTCTACCGCGCAGGCCGCCATGTTATAACGCGTCTCGTGGGTAGCGGAACCAATGTGTGGCAGCGCGACCACGTTCGACAGTTTCAGTAATGGCGAATCTTTTGCCAGTGGTTCATGTTCAAAGACATCAAGACCGGCGGCGTGGATCTCACCGGCCTGCAGCGCCGCAATCAGCGCCTGCTCGTCAACCACCGGACCGCGCCCGGCGTTAATGAAGATGGCGGAAGATTTCATTTTGGCAAACTGCGCTGCGCCGAACAGGTGGTGGGTCTCTTCGCTCAGCGGCAGGATCAGGCAGACGAAATCCGCTTCCTGTAACAGGGTATCCAGATCGCAGTAGCGGGCGTTAAAGCGCTCTTCCGCCTGCGGATGCTGACGGCGCGCGTTATACAGAATCGGCATGCCGAAACCGAAGTGGGCGCGCTGCGCCAGCGCCATGCCAATGCGGCCCATGCCGACGATGCCTAAGGTTTTATGGTGTACATCGCAGCCGAACCAGTCCGGCCCGATGCTTTTGGTCCATTCGCCCGCTTTCACGCGTTCAGCGACCTCAACCACCCGACGCGCGGTGCTCAGCACCAGCGCCATCACCGTATCGGCGACGGTTTCGGTCAGCACGGTCGGCGTATGCATCAGCAAAATCTTGCGCGCGTTCAACGCATCGACATCAAAATTGTCGTAGCCGACAGACACGGTAGAGGTCGCACGCAGCTTCGGCATTTTCTCCAGTAACGCGGCGTCAACCTTTTCACTCGAACCCAGTAAACCTTCCGCCTGGGCGAAAGCCTCCGCGTGCTGTGAAACGGTTTCCGGACGCAGGTTTTTCACCTGGGTGACGGAAAAATGTTCCTCCAGACGATGTAACAGGTCGTCGGGAAGCGTTTTATAGAGAATGACAGACGGCTTCATGCGAATCTCCGTAGCGTAAGTAGTTCAGGCGTGATGAGCGCCAAGCGGAAGTTTTTGATTCTTAGCAGGCTTAACAATTAAAGTAAGCCATACCGAGGCGAAAAGCGCCACACCCATGAAAATGTACGAGGCGGACGGGCTGCCGGTTGCGCCGTTGAGATAGCCGACGAACCATGAGCCAAAGAAGGAACCCAGCGCTCCCATACTGTTGATCAGCGCCATCGCGCCGCCGGCGACGTTGCGCGGCAGCATCTCCGGGATAATCGCAAAGAACGGGCCGTACGGGGCGTACATGGCCGCGCCGGCGATCACCAGCAGGGTATAAGAGACCCAGAAATGGTTGGCGCCGACGGCCCACGAGCCGATGAACGCCAGCCCGCCAATGAGCAGCAGCGGCCAGACAAACAGCTTACGGTTCTGCATCTTATCGGAAGCCCAGGAGACGGCGATCATCGCAATCGTTGCCGCCAGATAGGGTACTGAAGAGAGCCAGCCTACCTCGACCATCCCCATGTTTTCGCCGCCGCTGCGGATGATTGACGGCAGCCACAGTACGAAACCGTACACGCCGATGCTCCAGGCGAAATATTGCATACACAGCAGCACCACGTTGCGTGAACGGAAGGCTTCGCCATAGTTACGCACCGCTTTGATACCCTGCTGCTCGCGCTCCAGCTGTTCCTGCAGCGCCGCTTTTTCACTTTCCGCCAGCCAGTTCACCTGCGACGGTTTGTCTTTCACCAGTACCCACCAGCAGAAGGCCCAAATTACTGCAGGGATCCCTTCAAAGATAAACATTTCACGCCAGCCGAAGGCCTGGATCAGATAACCCGATACGACCGACATCCACAGTACGGTGACCGGGTTGCCGAGGATCAGGAAGGTGTTGGCGCGCGAACGCTCTGATTTGGTGAACCAGTTACTGATGTAAATCAGCATCGCCGGCATGACCGCCGCTTCCACCACGCCAAGAATAAAGCGGATGGCCGCCAGCGCCGGGATGTTATGCACTACGCCGGTCAGCGAGGCGCAGCCGCCCCACAGGATCAGGCAGATAAAGATAAGTTTACGCACGCTGCGGCGTTCGGCGTAAATCGCTCCGGGGATTTGGAAGAAGAAGTATCCAAGGAAGAAAAGGGCGCCCAGCAGCGATGAGATGCCTTTAGTGATGCCAAGGTCTTCGGTAATGCCCGCGGCCGATGCAAAGCTGAAGTTGGCGCGGTCAAGGTACGCCAGGCTATACGTGATAAACACGATAGGCATGATGTACCACCAACGTTTTGCTGCATTTGTTGAACTGTTCATAGGCTTGCCTCTGTCAATGAGGTGACATACGCCCGCCGGGACGGGCGCTGCTGTGCCGCACTGCATGTAGGGTACAGGACGGCTGTTTTAGGTGAAAAGATTATTCGCCCAGCGCTTCGCGGGTGGGCAGCCCTTCGCTATCGCCCTGGACCTGAATGGCCAGCGAGCCAATTTTGTTACCGCGGTTCACGGCTTGCGTCAGCGTTTTGCCTTCCAGCAGCGCGCTGATCACGCCGACGGCAAAGCCATCGCCCGCGCCGACGGTGTCCACCACGTTATCGACTTTAATCGCGGCGATGGCGCCCTGTTCGCCGTCAGCGGTCTTGAACCAGGCGCCGTCGCAGCCGGTTTTAATCACCACCGCCTTAACGCCGCGCGACAGATAGAAATCAGCGATACTTTCCGGCGTCTGCTGGCCGGTAAGAATCACCCCCTCTTTTAAGCCTGGCAAAACCCAATCAGCCTTGAAGGCGAGGCGGTTCAGTTTCTCCACCATCTCGGCTTCGCTTTTCCACAGTACCGGGCGCAGGTTTGGGTCAAAAGAGAGGGTTTTCCCTTCGGCTTTCATCACGTTGGCCGCATGTTCCAGCAATGCATACGAGCTGTCGGACAGCGCGGCGGCGACGCCGCTTAAGTGCAAATGGCGGGCGCTGGTGAAGTAATCGGCGCGGAAATCTTCCGTCGACAGATGGCTGGCAGCCGATCCTTTACGGAAATATTCCACGATGGGATCGGTTCCATTTTCGACTTTAGATTTCATCTGGAAGCCGGTAGCGTAGCGCTCGTCAACGGCTACGCCGCGCGCGTCAATACCTTCTTTGGCCAGTGAATTCAGCACGAAACGGCCAAAACTATCGTTGCCGACGCGGCTCACCCAGCCCACCTTCAGCCCCAGTCGCGCCAGTCCGGTCGCCACGTTCAGTTCAGCGCCGGCCACGCGTTTGATAAAGCGTTCAACTTCCGCCAGTTCGCCGGTTTCGGTGGCGACAAACATCGCCATGGCTTCGCCAATGGTAATGACATCTAAGTTTTCCATGGCTTAATCCTCGCGTAGCAGGTCAACGTAATGGCGGGTGACGGCGGTCAGGTCGTCGCCGACCAGCGGGAATTCAATACCGCGCGGCGCGTCGGCGGGCAGGTTATCGAGCAGCGCCAGCCAGCGTGCGTCCGCCTGGTCCGGCGGGACGGCGCGATACTTCTCATGATGAGGCTCCGCCGCCTTCACATGAATATAGCTGACTGCGGGGGCCAGATGGCGTGCGGCTTCTTCCGGCGAATCGCCGACCCACAGCCAGTTCCCCATGTCGAAAGTCAGCGTCACCGGCATCTGATGGACCCGACAGGCGGCTTTGAAGCGCTGCATCGGCGCCAGTTGGCCGCAATCGGTCTGGTCATTTTCCACCACCAGCGCCATGCCGCTGTCGCTCAGAATATCGCGCAGCGTCTCCAGCTGTTGATTATGGATGAAATGACCGAGGGAGAGCTTCAGCCACAGGGCGTTGAGGGTTTGCGCTTCCTCAAGTAATGACGGGAGATTAGGATTGAGCTCGCCATTGTCGGCGAACAGCGCTTGCGGCGCGGAGTAGCAGGCCAGCAGGCCCCGTTTTTCAATGTCGGCCGCCAGCGTCGGCAACTGCTTCAGTTCCGCCGCGCTGAACAGCTCGCGGCGAATTTCCACGCCATCGGCGCCGGAACCGGCGATAAAGGGTAATACGGCGGACTGCCCGCCAAGCGCTTTAACGTGGTCGTTGCCATAAGCGGCGGTGACGACAATGATTTTTCTGGCCATTGAACAAACTCCTGGCGTGGTGGGGCTTAACTCCCTATTACGCTAGATGGTACCGGTTCCAAAGAAAAGGCCAGGATGTTTAATTTATGATCGTCATCACGATGAATCGTTAACGAGAAGTTGATCCCCGCACAATGAGCTCGCCGGAGAACACCCGCTCGCAGATGGGGTCGCTGCCGCCTTCGATACGTCTGACGACCTGTTCGACTGCGGCATAGCCAATCTGCCAGGTTGGTTGTTTGAGGGTGGTGATGCCGACGCCGGCCAGCTCCGCCCATTCCAGCTCATCGAAGCCCAGCAGGCCGATATCGCTGCCCCAGATGAGGTCAACGCGCTTCAGCGAGCGGGCTACCTGTAACGTCAGGGCGCCGTTGGCGGAAATCACCGCTTTGCGCATTCCGCGGTGGCGGGCGTGGAACTGGCGCAGGACGTTATCCATCATGGCGCCATCGTTAAGCGGTACTTCAGCATTTTCCGCCACTACGCCAGTATAGCGCTGTAGGGTGGCGCGGAAGGCGTCCAGGCGCTCGCGGCGGGTGTTAACGGAGCCAATCGGCTCGCTTAAAAACAGCAGCGCTTCAAAACCCTTTTCTACCAGATGCTCGGTGGCGGTGGTGGCGGCCTGGGTGTTATCCAGCCCCACGACATCACAGGCGAAATCGGGGATTTTACGGTCGATAAGCACCATCGGCAGCGCGGATTGCTGCAGACGGTTGAGGCCTTCTTCGCGCATGCCGACCGCATTAACCACAATCCCTTCAACCTGATAGCTGCGTAAGAGGTCGAGATAGTGGAGCTCCTGATCGATTTCGTTGTTGGTATTACATACCAGCAAGGTGAAGCCTTTTTCGCGGCAGGCGGCTTCGATCCCGCTTAACACGTTCACGGAGTAAGGGTTAGTGATATCGGCGATGATCAGGCCAATCAGGCGGGTACGGCCATGTTTCAGGCCACGGGCCATCAGGCTGGGACGGTAGTTGAGCTCGGCAATCGCTTTTTCAATCCGCGCCAGTAGATCGTCGGATAGCAGATGCTTTTCGCCGTTGAGATAGCGTGAAATGCTGGTTTTACCGGTCTTCGCGGCTTTCGCCACGTCGCTGATGGTTGCTCGCGCCGCTTTCGCCATGATGGCTTCCTTTGCTGAAAATCTGCCAACACCTTAGCGCGAAAAATAGCGATATCAAGCATTTTGCCCGGCAGGAAGGCTGCCGGGCCGGAAACGAGAAGATTACTGCAGCGGGCTGAGGGTAATTTCCACGCGACGGTTCTGCGCTTTGCCTTCCGCCGTGCTGTTGCTGGCGATCGGATTCGCCGGGCCCATGCCGGTGGTGCGAATACGGTTAGCCGCCACGCCCTGAGTGATGAGCGCGCTGGCGACGCTGTCGGCACGCTGTTGTGACAGACGCATGTTCAGATCGTTGCTGCCGGTGCTATCGGTATATCCGACGACGTTAACGGCGGTTTTCTCGTACTCTTTCAGCACCATCGCGACGCCGGTCAGGGTGTTGGCGCCTGCAGGTTTCAGGTTGGCGCTGCTGCTGTCAAAGGTGACGTTATTCGGCATGTTGAGCACGATGTTGTCGCCATTTCGCGTCACGCTGACGCCGGTTCCCTGCATTTTTTCGCGCAGTTTCGCTTCCTGCACGTCCATGTAATAACCGATGCCGCCGCCGAGCGCCGCGCCTGCCGCTGCGCCAATCAGCGCGCCTTTGCCGCGGTCATGTTTGGAAGAGGAGAGCGCGCCGACGCCTGCGCCCACTAAGGAGCCGATACCCGCGCCGATGCCGGATTTTCCTGCTTCGCGTTCGCCGGTATAAGGGTTGGTAGTACAACCAGAAATAGCCAGTGTGCCGCTAACGATAGCAGCAATCATCAGTACGCGTTTTTTCATCTTATTTCCTTAATCCTTTTTATTCTTTGCCACCGCAAGCGTGACGGTTGATTATGACGTCCGAATACGGAGAAAATTCCCCGCAGGGTATCTCTTTTTGTAAGTAACATTGAACGGTTGACTAACAAACCGCCACAACACCTGCATTCGCTGACCCAGGAGCCTGCTTTGCCAACCTCATCTGCAACTAAAACCATCCTAACCGCGGCCCACTGGGGGCCAATGCTGGTAGAGACGGATGGTGAAAATGTGATTTCGTCCCGCGGCGCGCTGGACACTCCCTTCGCCAACTCGCTGCAAACGGCGGTGCGCGAACAGGTGCACAGCAAAACTCGCGTTCGCTATCCGATGGTGCGAAAAGGCTTTCTCGCCTCGCCCCAACAGCCGCAGGGCGTGCGCGGTCAGGATGAATTCGTGCGGGTAAGCTGGGAGCAGGCGCTTGACCTGATTGATGCTCAGCATCGGCGGATCCGTGAAAGCTACGGCCCGCAGTCGATTTTCGCCGGTTCCTATGGCTGGCGTTCTAACGGCGTGTTGCATAAGGCGGCAACCTTGCTGCAGCGCTATATGAGTCTTGCCGGGGGCTATACCGGACACCTCGGCGATTATTCAACCGGCGCGGCGCAGGCGATCATGCCTTACGTGGTAGGCGGTAATGAAGTTTATCAGCAGCAGACCAGCTGGCCGCTTATTCTGGAGCACAGCGAGGTGGTGGTGCTGTGGAGCGCTAATCCGCTGAATACGCTGAAAATTGCCTGGAACGCCTCGGATGAACAAGGGATCCCCTGGTTTGATCGCCTGCGCCAGAGCGGCAAACGGCTGATCTGTATCGATCCCATGCGATCGGAAAGCGTTGATTTCTTTGGCGAATCAATGGAGTGGATCGCGCCGCATATGGGCACTGACGTCGCGTTGATGCTGGGGATCGCCCATACCCTGGTCGAGCATGGCTGGCAGGACGATGAATTCCTCGCCCGCTGTACCAGCGGTTATGACATTTTCGCCCGCTATTTGAGTGGTGAAAGCGATGGCGTCGCCAAAACCGCCGAATGGGCTGCGGCGATCTGCGGCGTAGCGGCGGATAAAATCCGCGAACTGGCAAAACTTTTCCATGAAAATACCACCATGCTGATGTCCGGCTGGGGCATGCAGCGCCAGCAGTTTGGCGAGCAAAAACACTGGATGCTGGTGACGCTGGCGGCGATGCTGGGGCAGATTGGCACGCCCGGCGGCGGTTTTGGTCTTTCTTACCACTTTGCCAACGGCGGCAACCCGACGCGCCGCGCCGCGGTGCTGGCCTCTATGCAGGGGAGCGTGGCGGGAGGAACCGATGCGGTGGAGAAAATCCCGGTCGCCCGTATCGTTGAGGCGCTGGAAAACCCTGGGGCAAGCTATCAGTACAACGGGATGACGCGACGCTTTCCCGATATCCGCTTTATCTGGTGGGCGGGCGGCGCCAACTTTACCCATCATCAGGATACCAACCGCCTGATTCAGGCCTGGCAGAAGCCGGAGCTGGTTGTGATTTCCGAATGCTTCTGGACCGCCGCCGCGCGCCATGCCGATATCGTCTTACCGGCGACCACTTCGTTTGAGCGCAACGATCTGACCATGACCGGGGACTACAGCAATCAGCATCTGGTGCCGATGAAGCGGGTAGTCGCGCCGCGCGATGAAGCGCGCGACGATTTTGATGTCTTTGCGGACCTGAGCGAACGCTGGGAGGCGGGCGGTCGCGAACGTTTCACCGAAGGAAAAAACGATTTGCAATGGCTGGAGACCTTCTACCAGATTGCCGTCCAACGCGGGGCGCAGCAGCAGGTGACGCTGCCGCCGTTTGCCGAATTCTGGCAGGCTAACCAGCTAATTGAAATGCCGGAAAACCCGGATAACGCCCGTTTCTCCCGCTTCGCGGCATTCCGCGCAGACCCGCAGGCTAACCCGTTAAAAACCGCGAGCGGGAAAATTGAAATTCACTCGCCGACCATTGCCGGCTTTGGCTATGCCGATTGTCCGCCGCACCCGATGTGGCTCGAGCCTGATGAGTGGCACGGCAACGCCGAGGCGGGTCAGCTACAGGTGCTTTCCGCCCACCCGGCGCACCGCCTGCATAGCCAGTTGAATCAGACTTCGCTTCGAGAACGCTACGCCGTCGCCGGGCGTGAACCGCTGACTATCCATCCGCTGGACGCGCAGGCGCGCAATATCGCCGACGGCGATCTGGTGCGGGTGTGGAATTCACGTGGTCAGGTACTGGCCGGCGCGGTGGTCACGGAAGGTATTCGCCCGGGGGTGATTTGCCTGCATGAAGGCGCATGGCCGGATATCGACCCCGATGCCGGAATTTGCAAAAACGGCGCGGTGAACGTGCTGACGAAAGATATTCCGACCTCGCGTCTGGGCAACGGTTGCGCCGGGAATACGGCGCTGGCATGGCTGGAAAAATATGATGGACCCGCGTTGGCGCTCAGCGCATTTGATCCGCCGGCCAATGCATAATCCAGGTCGGATGCTGGGTGTCGTCCTGCCACGCGCAGTCTTCTATACGGAAGCCCTGCGCGTGGTAGAAATTCACCGCCCGCACGTTTTTCTGATAAACCTCCAGACTTAGCCAGTCGTAGTGCTGCTTGATCTCATCAAGCAGCGCGCGGCCGATACCGTGGCGGATCGCTTGCGGGGCGACGAAAAGCGCCCCGACGAAGCGCGAATCCATCACGCTGACAAACCCTTTCAGCGCATCATTCTCCTGCCACACCCAGGTGGCGGCGGCGGGAAGATAGACATCGCGCACGACTTCCAGACTCTCCCGCCAGTAGCTTTCTGCAATGAACGGATGCGCGTAAATAGTGCTTTCCAGCCACAACTCGAGTAGCGGGCCGGTCTCTGCGGCATCCCATTTTTTGATCATGCTGGTCTCCCGGGGTGGCAACAGCAACCGGTCACGTGATCGTTGACTAACCCGCAGGCCTGCATAAATGAATAACAGATAGTGGAGCCGACGAATTTAAAGCCGCGCTTTTTCAGCGCCTTAGATAGAGCATCGGAGGCTGGTGTGGTGGTGGGGATTTCGGCGAGCGTCGCGGCATGGGTAATTTGCGGCTGATTATCGACAAACGACCAGACAAAATCGCTGAATGCTTCACCGTTGGCTTCCATGGCGAGAAACGCCCGCGCATTGCCGATGATGGCCTGGATCTTCCCCCGATGGCGGATGATGCCCGCATCCTGTAACAGGCGCTCGACGTCAGCTTCATCCATGGCCGCTACGCGAATCGGGTCAAACTGGTGAAAGGCCTGACGATAGTTTTCCCGTTTTTTCAGTACGGTTATCCACGAGAGTCCCGCCTGCTGGCCTTCGAGGCAGATCATTTCAAACAGCTTTTGCGGCGTTCTCTCGGCGACTCCCCATTCGTTATCGTGATACTGGATATAAAGAGGATCCTGGCTTACCCATCCGCAACGTTGCATGTTTCTCTCCCTTTCGTCAGAAAACTTTTTCATCCGCCTTGACGGCTGAAAGATAAAGATAATAGTTAATACAGGGAAACCACTTCCCATCAACTCCTTATACTTCAAGTTGCGTAGAAGTGGGCGGCAGCTCGAATTATTTTGAGTATAAAAACACAGCAACATTGCCGATTCGGCTCTTTTGGAGTCGCATTAATGATAATAAAGAAATGCAATGGCCTCCGGGGTGGGTTGGTCCCGGCGTGCATCACTATCTGGGTGTCGTGTGTTTCAGGCGCCAATGCCTGGCAACAGGAATATATCGCTAACGATACAAAAAGTAATACGTCGGAACGCTATACATGGGATAGCGATCACCAACCGCGTTATGAAGATATTCTCGCCGAGCGAATGAGGGCGTCAGAAGCGCCCGCCGGACTGGCGTTGAATCAGGCGCTGGCGCCGCCGGATTTGAGTCACGGCATGAGCGTGGGATGGAACTACTCACTGGCCAGCGGCGTGACCTCCGGGCCGGTCGCCAGCTTGCGTAGCGATCTCAACCCGCCGCCCGCGACGCGTCGTGCGGGCGAAAGTATTTACGTCAACACGCTCGGCTGGCGTATGGATTACCAACAGCTATGGGGCGTGCATCCATGGGCGCAGGTGAGCTATAACCAGTCTATCTCTATCGATAACAATGCGTCGATTAGCCGCGGAAAAGACGGTAGCTGGGGCGACGTCACGCTGGGCGCAGATATGCCGCTGGGTTCACATCTGGCGGCGTGGGCTACACTTTCACAGGCAGATAACGTTCCGTCGGGTGAAAATACGCTGTATCTGATGGGCGTCAGCGCCAATTTCTGACCGAATTTGTTACGCATTTGAAATGCAGTCGTTACTGTTAAATCTCAGTAACGGCGCGTTTCTGTGAGGTAGCGCACACTAACTTTTTGAGTGAAATTTAGGGAATGAATGTTTTGCAATGTCATTCATTCCGCCATAAATGCATTTCATTCCTCATTGATGGCAGTTCATGCCGTTTTCCCCCACCGGATTTGGGGATTTGGTTATTGTGGCGGCAGTTAATCCTTCAGGACATCTGCTATGAACGCTGCAAACACTCAATATACCCGTTGGCTCACGCTGATTGGCACGATCATTACGCAATTCGCTCTGGGATCGGTTTATACATGGAGTTTGTTTAATAGTTCTCTGGCCAGCAAACTGGACGAGCCAGTAAGCCAGGTGGCATTTTCCTTCGGCCTGTTAAGTCTTGGGCTGGCGTTATCCTCTTCCGTTGCCGGTAAATTGCAGGAACGCTTTGGCGTGAAACGCGTCACCATGGCATCCGGCATCCTGCTTGGCGTCGGCTTTTTCCTCACAGCCCATGCCAACAGCCTGATGATGCTGTGGTTGAGCGCCGGCCTGCTGGTCGGTCTGGCGGACGGTGCGGGCTATCTGCTGACGTTGTCGAACTGCGTGAAGTGGTTCCCCGAGCGTAAAGGTCTGATTTCCGCCTTCTCAATTGGCGCTTATGGCCTTGGCAGCCTCGGTTTTAAATTTATCGATAGTCACTTGCTGGCGACGGTCGGGCTGGAAAAAACCTTTGTTATCTGGGGCGCTATCGTACTGGTGATGATCGTCTTTGGCGCCACCATGATGAAAGATGCGCCGAATCATCCCGCGACCACTACCGCCAACGGCGTTGTCGAAAATGATTTCACCCTTGCTGAATCCATGCGTAAACCGCAGTACTGGATGCTGGCGGTGATGTTCCTGACGGCCTGCATGAGCGGTCTGTATGTGATTGGTGTAGCAAAAGATATCGCGCAGGGCATGGTGCATCTCGACGTGGCGACGGCGGCGAATGCGGTTACCGTGATTTCTATCGCTAACCTGAGCGGCCGCCTGGTGCTGGGTATCCTGTCCGACAAAATCTCCCGTATCCGCGTGATTACCATCGGTCAAGTGGTCTCCCTGGTTGGTATGGCGGCCCTGCTGTTCGCGCCGCTAAATGCGATGACCTTCTTTGCGGCGATTGCCTGTGTGGCCTTTAACTTCGGCGGCACCATTACCGTCTTCCCGTCGCTGGTAAGCGAGTTCTTTGGCCTCAATAACCTGGCGAAAAACTACGGCGTGATTTATCTCGGCTTCGGTATCGGTAGTATTTGCGGTTCGCTGATTGCCTCCGTGTTCGGCGGCTTCTACGTCACCTTCTGCGTCATCTTCGCTCTGCTGATTTTGTCGCTGGCGCTTTCCACTACCATTCGTCAGCCGAAAAGCGAAATTTACCACCAGGCGCACGCCTGATAGCATCGCCCTTCCTAAGCGAATAATGCCTTACCAGCCAGATATTTTGTAAATATCTGGCTGAATCACATTCCTCGCGGATACTTTTCCCATTTGCTGTGGTCTACTTAGCGCGCTTTGTAGAGGTTTCCGATAACCAACCCAGACGCACTTAATTAATCTTCCTGTTTATATCGTTTTAATCAGGGCGGTTTTATCTCTTCGTTTCCCAGGTTTGCTTGCATGAAATACATTAAAACGATGTCGCAGCAGAAGCTGAGTTTTTGGCTTGCGCTGTACATCGGCTGGTTTATGAACGCCGCGGTGTTTTTCCGTCGTTTCGATGGTTACGCTCAAGAGTTTACCGTCTGGAAAGGGTTGTCCGGAGTGGTGGAACTGGTGGCGACGGTGCTGGTCACCTTCTTCCTGCTGCGTCTGCTCTCGTTATTTGGCCGTCGGGTCTGGCGCATCTTAGCCACGCTGGTGGTGCTGTTTTCCGCTGGGGCAAGTTATTACATGACTTTCCTCAATGTGGTGATTGGCTACGGCATAATCGCTTCGGTGATGACCACCGATATTGACCTGTCGAAAGAGGTTATCGGCTGGCATCTGATCCTCTGGCTGGCCGCGGTTAGCGTGTTGCCGCTCCTTCTTATCTGGAGCAACCGCTGCCGTAAGACGCTGCTGCAACAGGTCAAAACGCCGGGTCAGCGGGTGAAAAATATCCTGATAGTCGTGCTGGCCGGGCTGATGGTCTGGGGGCCGATTCGCCTGCTTGAGCTACGTCAGCATGATATCGAGCGCAACTCTGAAGTCGATATGCCAAGCTACGGCGGCGTCATTGCCAACTCGTATCTGCCTTCTAACTGGCTGTCGGCGCTCGGGCTGTACGCCTGGGCGCAGGTGGATGAGTCGTCTGATAATAAATCGTTGATTAATCCGGCGAAAAAATTCACCTACGTGGCGCCGCAGGATCTTGATGATACTTACGTGGTGTTTATCATCGGCGAGACCACCCGCTGGGATCATATGGGTATACTCGGCTATAACCGCAATACCACGCCGAAGCTGGCGCAAGAGAAGAATCTTGTCGCATTCCGCGGCACCTCTTGCGATACCGCCACCAAGCTGTCGTTGCGCTGTATGTTTGTGCGCGAGGGCGGGGCGGATGATAATCCGCAGCGGACGTTGAAAGAGCAGAATGTGTTCGCTGTTCTGCACCAGCTAGGTTTTGCCGGCGACCTGTACGCTATGCAGAGCGAGATGTGGTTCTACAGCAATACGATGGCCAACAATATCGCCTATCGCGAGCAGATCGGCGCCGAGCCGCGCAACCGCGGCAAGAACGTGGATGATATGCTGCTGGTCGATGAGATGAAGCGCGGTATGGAGCAAAATCCTGATGGCAAGCGCTTGATTATCCTGCATACCAAGGGATCGCATTTTAACTACACCCAGCGGTATCCGCGCAGCTTCGCGCAATGGAAACCGGAGTGTATCGGCGTGGACAGCAAATGTTCGAAGGCCGAGTTGATAAACTCTTACGATAATAGCGTCACCTACGTGGATCACTTTATCGTCAGCGTGCTGGACCAACTGCGTGATAAAAAGGCTATCGTGTTCTACGCCGCCGATCACGGCGAGTCGATTAATGAACACGAACATCTGCACGGTACGCCGCGTATGATGGCGCCGCCGGAACAGTTCCGCGTGCCGATGATGGTCTGGATGTCGGATAAGTATCTGGCGAACCCGGACCATGCCGCCTCCTTTGCGCGTCTCAAGCAGCAGGCGGCAACGAAGGCTCCGCACCGTCACGTTGAGCTGTATGACACCATTATGGGTTGTCTTGGTTATACCTCGCCGGACGGCGGGATTAATGAAAACAATAACTGGTGTCGCGTGCCGGCTTCGAAGAAAGCGGTGAAAGAATAGCTGCAGTGGCGAGATTCTCGCCGCTTGATTGATTTTTTGCTAATAAGGCATTGACGGGTGTGCATCCCAGCAGTAAGATGCGCCCCGCATTCGGTGATTGGCGCAGCCTGGTAGCGCACTTCGTTCGGGACGAAGGGGTCGGAGGTTCGAATCCTCTATCACCGACCAAATTCGAAAAGCCTGCTCAACGAGCAGGCTTTTTTTGCATCTGTGGCCCGAAGAGGATGAGAACCTCCGGGGGCAGAGGTTCGACTCGAGCGCTTCCCTGATCGCGGCGCAAGCGCCTTATCAGGGCTACATTCGCACAGCGCATAACCAGCCCGGTAGCCCGGCTAAGCGCAGCGCAAGCCGGGGTGAAAACCTTGTCAGAATCACAAAAATCGCATTTCCCCGCGCATCTCGCCAGCTGTTCGCTGTTTTGTGACATCTTCCATTGCTTTTTTTTATCGATGAATAGATCTTTTTTCGCGAAGCTTATGACTAAGTACAGCATTTTCCGCTGTGCGTTTTAACGTTCGCGCTATTAATCGCTCACATAATGGCCACATGGGAAGAAATTTTCACCATTTTTAAGAATTGTTTATCACCAGATGTTGCAAACTATTAAGGGCTTTATTCTGGTTTATTGCCGGTAGCATAAATTTCTCTGCTGAAAATAGCGTCATCAAGTTTTTTTAATCTTTGCCCACCGATTCTCACCCCTGACGCAAAACCCGGTTAGCTGTATTGACGTTTCTCCATTCTGTTGACAGATTGTACGGCATGAGGGGCATTTCATGGAGAATCCGTACTGCAACTCAGTCGTTTTAGCGAACGGAATCCCCATCTCTCTCAACGCCTTCGGGCACCACCGACCAGACCGGGTAAAAAATAAATAAAGGTCTGGCGGCTATATGCAAACAACATCACAGTTTTGGAGCAGAATAATGAGTATTTCCTTGAAAAAGTCAGGGATGCTGAAGCTTGGTCTGAGCCTGGTCGCCATGACCGTCGCCGCAAGCGTACAAGCTAAAACCCTGGTTTATTGTTCTGAAGGTTCGCCGGAAGGCTTTAACCCACAGCTATTCACCTCTGGTACCACCTATGACGCCAGCTCGGTACCTATTTACAACCGCCTGGTTGAATTCAAAACCGGTACGACCGAAGTTATTCCTGGCCTGGCTGAGAAGTGGGATGTCAGCGAGGATGGTAAAACCTATACTTTCCACCTGCGTAAAGGCGTGAAGTGGCAGGATAATAAAGATTTTAAACCGACGCGCGATCTGAATGCCGACGACGTGGTGTTCTCCTTCGACCGTCAGAAAAATGACAAAAACCCGTACCATAAAGTCTCTGGCGGCAGCTATGAGTACTTCGAAGGGATGGGCCTGCAGGACCTGATTAGCGAAGTGAAGAAAGTGGACGATAATACCGTCCAGTTCGTGCTGACTCGCCCGGAAGCGCCGTTCCTCGCTGACCTGGCGATGGACTTTGCTTCTATCCTGTCGAAAGAATATGCCGACAACATGCTGAAAGCCGGCACGCCGGAAAAAGTAGACCTTAACCCAATCGGCACTGGCCCATTCCAACTGCTGCAGTACCAAAAAGACTCGCGCATTCTGTATAAAGCCTTCCCGGGCTACTGGGGCACCAAGCCGCAGATCGATCGTCTGGTCTTCTCCATCACCCCTGACGCTTCCGTACGCTACGCCAAGCTGCAGAAAAACGAATGCCAGGTGATGCCTTATCCGAACCCGGCTGACATCGCGCGCATGAAGGAAGATAAAAACATCAACCTGCTGGAACAGCCGGGTCTGAACGTGGGTTATCTCTCCTTCAACACCGAGAAAAAACCGCTCGATAACGTCAAAGTTCGCCAGGCGCTGACCTACGCGGTGAACAAAGAAGCGATCATCAAAGCCGTTTATCAGGGCGCCGGCCAGTCGGCGAAGAACCTGATCCCGCCGACCATGTGGGGCTATAACGATGACGTTAAAGACTACACCTACGATCCTGAAAAGGCGAAGCAGCTGCTGAAAGAAGCGGGCATGGAAAAAGGCTTCACCATCGACCTGTGGGCAATGCCGGTACAGCGTCCGTATAACCCGAACGCGCGCCGTATGGCTGAAATGATCCAGGCTGACTGGGCGAAAGTCGGCGTACAGGCCAAGATCGTCACCTATGAGTGGGGCGAGTACCTGAAACGTGCAAAAGCGGGCGAACACCAGACCGTGATGATGGGCTGGACCGGCGACAACGGGGATCCGGATAACTTCTTCGCAACTCTGTTCAGCTGCGCCGCGGCGAAAGACGGCTCTAACTACTCTCGCTGGTGCTACAAGCCGTTTGAAGACCTCATTCAACCGGCGCGCGCCACCGACGACCACAACAAGCGTATTGAACTGTACAAACAGGCTCAGGTAGTGATGCATGACCAGGCTCCGGCGCTGATCATCGCCCACTCCACCGTTTACGAGCCAGTGCGTAAAGAAGTCAAAGGCTATGTGGTTGATCCGCTTGGCAAACACCACTTCGATAACGTCTCTGTCGAATAATAAGCACGATGCCTGACCCCCTCTCCCCGCGTGGGAGAGGCGGGGGGCGTATTCCCGCTATTCGGGGAATACATTTGTGAGCAATACAGACGCCTTGTCACCAGGCCTGGCGTCACTAGAGAGAATCCGGGTTATGTTGCAGTTTATTCTCCGACGTTTGGGACTCGTCATCCCGACATTTATCGGTATTACCCTTCTCACCTTTGCCTTCGTTCATATGATCCCCGGCGATCCGGTGATGATTATGGCGGGCGAACGTGGTATTTCCCCCGAACGTCACGCGCAGCTGCTGGCCGAAATGGGCCTCGATAAGCCGCTGTGGCAGCAATATGCCCATTATATTTGGGGCGTACTGCACGGTGATTTAGGGATCTCGCTGAAAAGCCGCATTCCCGTGTGGCAAGAGTTTGTGCCACGCTTCAAGGCCACCCTCGAATTGGGCGTCTGCGCGATGATTTTCGCCGTCGCCGTCGGTATTCCGGTGGGCGTGCTGGCTGCGGTAAAACGCGGCTCCATCTTTGACCATACCGCCGTGGGCCTGGCGCTGACCGGCTACTCGATGCCTATCTTCTGGTGGGGCATGATGCTGATTATGCTGGTTTCGGTACAGTTGAACCTGACGCCGGTATCCGGGCGTATCAGCGATACGGTATTCCTTGACGATACCCTGCCGCTGACCGGTTTTATGCTGATTGACACCGCCATCTGGGGTGAACAGGGCGACTTTATCGATGCCTTAATGCATATGATCCTACCCGCCATCGTGCTGGGTACGATTCCGCTGGCGGTGATCGTGCGTATGACCCGATCGTCGATGCTGGAAGTGCTGGGCGAGGATTACATCCGTACCGCTCGCGCTAAGGGGTTAACCCGCATGCGGGTGATTGTCATCCATGCGCTACGCAACGCGATGCTGCCGGTGGTTACGGTGATTGGTCTGCAGGTGGGCACGCTGCTGGCGGGCGCCATTCTGACCGAAACGATTTTTTCGTGGCCAGGTTTAGGCCGCTGGCTTATCGATGCGCTACAGCGCCGCGATTATCCAGTTGTGCAGGGCGGGGTGCTGCTGGTGGCGACGATGATTATTCTCGTCAACCTGCTGGTCGACCTGCTGTACGGCGTGGTGAACCCGCGTATCCGGCATAAGAAGTAAGGGGCCATCATGTCACAAATTACAGAAAATAAAGTTGTCGCCGCGCCGGTGCCAATGACCCCGCTGCAGGAGTTCTGGCACTATTTCAAACGCAACAAAGGGGCAGTCGTCGGGTTGGTATACGTGGCGGTGATGATTATCATCGCGGTATTCGCCAACTTTCTCGCCCCTTATAACCCGGCGGATCAGTTCCGTGATTCGCTGCTGGCACCGCCGTTCTGGCAGGATGGCGGCAGTATGGCGCACCTGCTTGGCACCGATGACGTGGGGCGCGATATTCTCTCGCGCCTGATGTACGGCGCGCGCCTGTCGCTGCTGGTGGGCTGTCTGGTGGTAGTGCTGTCGCTGATCCTCGGCGTAGTGCTGGGGCTGGTTGCTGGCTATTTCGGCGGGGTGGTGGACTCCATCATCATGCGCGTGGTCGATATCATGCTGGCGCTGCCCAGCCTGCTGCTGGCGTTGGTGCTGGTGGCTATCTTCGGGCCGTCAATCGTCAATGCTTCGCTGGCGCTCACCTTCGTTGCTCTACCGCACTATGTGCGTCTGACGCGCGCGGCGGTGCTGGTGGAAGTGCACCGCGATTACGTGACCGCTTCCCGCGTAGCGGGCGCCGGCGCGATGCGCCAGATGTTCGTTAATATTCTCCCTAACTGTCTTGCGCCGTTGATCGTTCAGGCGTCGCTGGGCTTCTCTAACGCCATTCTCGACATGGCAGCGCTGGGGTTCCTCGGCATGGGCGCGCAGCCGCCGACGCCTGAGTGGGGCACCATGCTTTCCGACGTATTGCAGTTCGCACAAAGCGCCTGGTGGGTGGTGACCTTCCCGGGCGTGGCGATCCTGCTGACGGTGCTGGCATTTAACCTGATGGGTGACGGTCTGCGTGACGCGCTCGATCCCAAACTGAAGCAGTAAGAGGTTCGAGATGGCGTTATTAAATGTAGATAAATTATCGGTGCATTTCGGCGAGCAAAATGCGCCGTTCCGCGCCGTGGACCGCATCAGCTATAGCGTGAAGCAGGGCGAAGTGGTCGGTATCGTGGGCGAGTCGGGTTCCGGTAAGTCGGTGAGTTCGCTGGCGATTATGGGCCTGATTGACTACCCCGGTCGGGTGATGGCGGACAAACTGGAATTTAACGGCCGCGATCTGCAGCGAATTTCGGAAAAAGAGCGGCGTCAGCTGGTGGGGGCGGAAGTGGCAATGATCTTCCAGGATCCGATGACCAGCCTCAACCCGTGCTTTACCGTCGGCTATCAGATAATGGAAGCGATTAAGGTCCATCAGGGCGGCAATAAGCAAACCCGCCGCCAGCGGGCGATCGACCTGCTGAACCTGGTGGGTATTCCTGACCCGGCGTCGCGGTTGGACGTTTACCCGCATCAGCTTTCCGGTGGGATGAGCCAGCGCGTGATGATCGCGATGGCTATCGCCTGCCGGCCAAAACTGCTGATTGCCGATGAACCGACCACCGCGCTGGATGTGACCATTCAGGCGCAGATTATCGAACTGCTGCTGGAGTTGCAGCAGCAAGAAAATATGGCGCTGGTGTTGATTACCCATGACCTGGCGCTGGTGGCGGAAGCCGCGCATAAAATTATCGTCATGTACGCGGGTCAGGTGGTGGAGACCGGGGATGCGAAAGATATCTTCCGCGCGCCGCGCCATCCTTACACCCAGGCGCTGCTGCGCGCGCTGCCAGAGTTTGCCCAGGATAAGGCGCGTCTCGCATCGCTACCGGGGGTAGTTCCGGGGAAATATGACCGCCCAAACGGATGCCTGCTGAACCCGCGCTGCCCCTATGCCACGGATAAATGCCGGAGCGAAGAGCCCGCGCTCGCGGATCTCGACGGCGGCCGTCAGTCAAAATGCCACTACCCACTCGATGATGCCGGGAGGCCTGGATTATGAGTACGCAAAAGGCCGCCACGCAACAACCGCTGTTGCAGGCCATAGATCTGAAAAAACACTATCCGGTGAAGAAAGGGTTGTTTGCTCCGGAACGGTTGGTAAAAGCGCTGGACGGCGTCTCCTTTACCCTTGAACGCGGTAAAACGCTGGCGGTGGTGGGGGAGTCGGGATGCGGCAAATCGACGCTGGGTCGTTTGCTGACGATGATTGAAATTCCCACCGGCGGCGAGCTGTATTATCAGGGGCAGGATCTGCTCAAGCACGACCCGCAGGCGCAAAAGCTGCGGCGGCAAAAAATTCAGATTGTGTTTCAGAATCCATATGGTTCGCTGAACCCGCGTAAAAAAGTGGGGCAGATTCTGGAAGAGCCGCTGTTGATCAACAGTAGCCTGAGCAAAGAGCAGCGGCGTGAAAAAGCGCTGGCGATGATGGCGAAGGTGGGCCTGAAAACGGAACATTACGATCGCTACCCGCATATGTTCTCCGGCGGCCAGCGCCAGCGTATCGCTATTGCCCGCGGACTGATGCTGGATCCGGATGTGGTGATAGCCGATGAGCCGGTTTCCGCGCTGGATGTTTCGGTACGTGCGCAGGTGCTGAACCTGATGATGGACCTGCAGCAGGATTTAGGTTTGTCCTACGTGTTTATCTCCCACGATCTCTCGGTCGTCGAGCACATCGCTGATGAAGTCATGGTGATGTATCTTGGCCGCTGCGTGGAGAAGGGGACCAAGGACCAGATCTTTAATAACCCGCGTCATCCGTATACTCAGGCCCTGTTGTCAGCGACGCCGCGTCTGAATCCGGACGATCGACGCGAGCGCATCAAGCTCACCGGCGAACTGCCGAGCCCGCTGAATCCGCCGCCGGGCTGCGCCTTCAATGCGCGCTGCCGCCGACGCTTTGGCCCATGCACTCAGCTTCAGCCGCAGCTTAAGGATTACGGTGGCCAACTGGTGGCCTGCTTTGCCGTTGATCAGGATGAGAATCCCGAGAAAGCGCGGGCGTGATGGGAAGCGGGTTGTCGCGTGATGATTTCTGCGGGGGAGGGCTGGAATGCGCCTCGCAGATTGCCAAAGGGCGTGGTGAAGGCGATGACAAGGAGCAGTAGAATCGACGCCAAGCCGGGTTCGCCCGGTGAGGCGCAATGTTGCGGGGGCTTGAACCCCGGCGGCATAGATAAGTTGCTGGAAAGAGAAAACCCTCGCACGTTGCTGGTGTTAACCAGGCAACTGAACGAGGGCTATCACTAACTCCAGACAAGTTAAAGATAGCCGCGAACGGTTGCCATTGCAATACAGGCGGCTCTATGACGCTCACACAGTTAGGTCTGATCTTATGGGACGATCTGGCGGCGCCGATAATTGCTGGCATTGTGGTCAGCATTATCGTCAGCTGGATGCACAACCAGAAGTGACGGACCGGCGGGCGTGAGTCTGCTGCGTTGGCAATTTGCGCCCGAACAGGCCGCAGGAATTCTCCTGCGGCCTTTTTCGTCTTTACTGCGGATACGGCACCCAACTGCCGCCGTTTAGCTGCACGTAGGGTTTGCCCTGATACTGAATGACAATGGCGTTGGAGTTTTCTGATACCGCCGCGGTCTGCGGCAGATTTGCGGTGTATTGCTGCCAGTTGACGTTATCTTCGGTAAACATCTTACCGTCCAGGGCGCGCACCACCAGTTCAGAAACCGCGAGGTAGCTGGAAGGCTGAGTGATTTCCACCGCGGCGCCCTGATGCGGAGCCTTCATGCCGAAGAATTTCACCGCCGCAGGTACGTTGGTAATCGACGGGCTTGGGATATCGCGCAGCCCGGAAACCTGCATCTTATCCCCCTTCAGCGCGGCGCCGTGTTCCGGCACCACCACCACCATCACTTTACGCCCCGATTTTTCCAGTTCGGTGAAGAAGGCGTCCAGCTCATCAAAGAACTTCTGCGCGCGGGCTTTATAGTCGGCCGTTTTGCTTTGGCCGGGATAATGGTTGCCATCGTGCAGCGGCAGCGTGTTGTAGAAGGTCGCGGTACGGGGCGTGTTAAGCTTCTCGGTAGACTGTAGCCAGCGATCGAGCGTCGCCTGGTCGTCGTAAACCGGCGATCCGTCGAAGCCTTGCAGGATTACCGGCAAACCGCTCTGATCCATCAGCGGACTCTGCATGCCGCCGAGCGAGCGAACCTCTTTGAGGAAGTCGCCGAATACGCCGTTATGCCCCAGCATCAGCTGTTGGGTAAAGCCGAGTTTGGCCAGATTTTCGAACAGGTAGCACTCGTTGCCAGACGGCTGATACAGGTTGTTATGCGATAGCTGGCCGCAGCTGGCGCGCAGCAGGCGAACGGCTGCCGGGCCGCTGTAGGAAGTGGCGGAGTTAAAGTTTTTGAAGAGGATATCGAAATGTTTCCACAGCGGATGATCCATCAACCCGGCAGCCTCAATGTCTGACCATGACAGGGAACAGATATTAATAACCAGCAGATCGAACGGCTGCGCATCCCCAGGCAGCTGATCCGGGAACGGTGTTTTTCTTTTCTGTTCAGAAGCATAGAAAGTTTTCAGCCAATTGCTAAGGTTAGCTGAGGTTGGCGGTTCGGTCTGCGGCGGGATATCGCCGCTGGCGGCGGCGCTGGTTGATGCCGCGGCTGTTGTCGTTCCACCGGTCGTTGCCGCCGGCGTGGCCGCTGCGGTGGTCGGCTGCCCGGCGGGCCATAAAGTAAAGGAGGGCAGCAGCGGGCTGATAACCAGCCAGACCATGATCGCCGAAACGAAGACGGTAACGCGCAGCCATTGACTGATGAATAGCCACAGCACCAGCAGCACAAAGAAGGCGCCGACCATATTCCAGTTAATAAAACGGGTGATCAGGTCCCAGATGTAATCGGCGCTGAAACCGGCGATTTGCGAGCCCTGGCTCATGATGCTTTCCGGACCCGGTAACCAGGTGTCATGCCAGAACAGGGCAAAGCCGAGCGGAATCGCTATCCAGTGGCGTATCCGGTGCAGTTTTTCACGGGGGATCGGCACCAGCAAAAAGGCGAGGAACACCAGGTTGAGCATTGGATGGAAGTTCAGGTATCCCGCCCACAGCAGGGCAAACTTCACGAGAAAATAGAAGTTCCAGCCGGACAGGCCGCGCCAGTACTGCCATAGCGGAAGCGGCGTAGCGGTAGTTTTTGCTTTGGTCATTTTTTCGGTTTGCCCTGCCTGGTCGCGCTCTCCCGGCGCAGTACGCCGGCCGGTTTCACGAAACGGGGTTTAAAGAACATCAAACGTAAAGTGGTGCGAATACGGCGCTGATAATGACGCGTCAGGTATCCCAGCGGGAAAAATAGCAGGGCGCACAATACGATCAGCTGAATGATATCGGCGATAGACATCATGACCGCGGTTCTCCGTCGGTGGAGAGTCGCCAGGGTTCAGGGATTCGCCGCCACTGGCGCCCATCGTGTTTAACGTTAAGGGCTTCGTTTTTGCCCACCGTAATCGGCAGCGGCGTGTTCCAGTTGTCAGGAGATATGCCGCGCATCAACAGGATTTCCGCGGAAATTTGCTTATCTTCGAACCAAATCATACGGTTAGAGAAAATGTCTCCGGTCGGTAAAGGGAAGATATGGTTTAACGCCGTGTCCAGGTCATTTACCCGGCAAAACGATAAAAACAGCACTAATCGATTATTACCGATCGTCGCGATATCGCCCATGCGGTTGGGTTTACAAAGGGTTAACGCCTGTTCGACACGTAGCCCCGGCGCGGGGCGCAGCGCCACCATTACCCCTTTGCTATCCGGCGGCAGCAGCGTGTTGGCCATGATATTGCTGACCGCTTCACAGAAGGCGTCCCACTTTTGATAACCGCGAAGTTTAAGCGGCCGGCTCCAGGTCAACAGCGTGTTGAAGTCTTCCGGAACGTGGCGAGTAAATTTCTGCTTTTGCACGCTTTCAATAAGCGTGAGGCATCGAGAAAGCCCGGCGCTGCAGGGGATTACCATGTTGGCGCCGCTGCTTAACAGCAAGCGTTCATCGGTGGCGCGCAGGCTCGGCGTTTGTTCACGTACCACGATTTTTAAGGCGCTGCCGCGCTGGCGACGCAGGGTATGGATATAGCGTCCGAGCTGCTCTATTTGCTCATTTTGGGTAATGGAAAATAGCAAGGTGGCCGCCTGCGCGGTACGACCGGCTTCAAAGACGGCGTCATTGGTTTCGAACAGCGTCCAGTATTCGGAAAGCGCAGGCGCCCCTTCCAGCACGCGCAAATTACTGAGGACGATTTTTTCGTCGCTACGCGGTTGCACTGCCGCTTCTTCGCTCTGCGCCAGCCGCCAGCCCTCATCATCGTGTAAAATAACCAGCTGCTGCTGCGCGCTAATACCTTTCTCACTGCCCCACCACGCGATATCAAATAGATGGCTATCGCCCTGATAACGAATGCTCGCCAGCCCGGAAAGGGCGCGGTACTGGCGTAATAACGGAGAAAGTTGTTTGTCGGTATCATTAGCCGAATTAAGTACCATAAGAGAGCAGTTATGGTATTTGGCCCATCGATTAGATTTTTCTACCCAATGGAGTAATTCTTCTGTTTTTATATTTTGCCAGGAATTTTCTGTACATAGCAGAATAAATAAATAGTTGCCAGGTTCCATAGAACAAAGTATG
Organism: Klebsiella sp. 141153; assembly: GCF_032601995.1. Lineage (NCBI taxonomy): Bacteria > Pseudomonadati > Pseudomonadota > Gammaproteobacteria > Enterobacterales > Enterobacteriaceae > Klebsiella > Klebsiella sp. 141153. Next base: position 285,389 of record NZ_JAQIRJ010000004.1, read on the forward strand.
TCGCGGTGCAACTCCTGCAGGCCTTCCGGGCGATCTGGCATCGTGAATAATGCGATTTTATCAGGACCGCGATATTTTCTTAATGATATGACTTCATTAGGTTTTTTACCCATTATTATGGCGGCGACCTTGCTTTCCGGAGCCTGGCTTTCCAGCGTTTGATTCAGCAGGCTGACGGCGTCGGCATAGCGGTCGACATTAAGCCACCATACCCCGCCAACGGGCATATGGCATACTTCGTCCCATAATGATGAAATACCCAATGTATATACAATATCCACGATGTTCCTCGCGTGCCCTATTTACAATGATTAGTTTACTAGCGAAAGCGTGAGAGTAAACCTAACATTGAAATTAAAGGACATCAGTTTTAGCATGTACACGTAATTTTAGGGATGAGCGGTTTCCACTTCCTGGTTTTATAATGTGTTTTTCGAATGGACAGAGAAATGCCGGAAAAAGACCCTACGGTACCTGGCGATGCAACGCTGGGATATACCTTCCAAAATGATTTCCTGGCATTAAGCCGGGCATTTTCCCTGCCGGATATTGATTACCACGACATTTCCCGACGCGAACAGCTCGCTGCGGCGTTGCAACGCTGGCCGCTGTTGGCCGAATTAGCTGAGAAAAAGTAAGGAAGCCGTCGATGGCGATTCTGGGATTACAAGGCATACGCGGCGGCGTAGGCACCACATCTATTACCGCCGCACTGGCCTGGGCGCTACAGCTGCTCGGTGAAACCGTGCTGGTGGTCGATGCCAGCCCGGACAATATGCTGCGCTTTTTCTTCAACGTTGATTTCGACCATCGCAACGGCTGGGCGCGCTCGTTGATTGACGGAGGTGACTGGCGCGACGCCGGGCTGCGCTACACCGCGCATATCGATCTTCTGCCGTTTGGCCGCCTGACGCCTGGCGAACGTGAGCACGTTGATAAGTTCAGTCCGACGCTGGAACCTATCGCGGAGCAAATCAAATTGCTCGACCAGCAGGGGAGCCACCGCTGGCTGCTGATTGATATACCCGAAGGCTACTCTCCGCTTACCCGCGAATTGCTGAACGTTTGCCATCGCGCTCTACAGGTTGTGCATCCCGACGGCAACAGCCATATTCGCCTGCATCAGCAGGCGCTGCCTGCTAATGCGGATATTTTGATTAACGACCTGCGCGTCGGCAGCCAGCTACAGGAAGATCTCTATCAACTGTGGCTGGAAAGCCAGCGCCGTATTCTGCCGGTCACGATTCACCGCGATGAAGCGATGGCGGAATGTCTGGCGGCTAAACAGCCGCTTGGCGAATATCGCCAGGATTCGCTGGCGGCGGAAGAGGTGCTGACGCTGGCCAACTGGTGTCTGCTGCACTATGCCAGAGAGGGAGCGGCATGATCCGCCTGAGTACGTTGCTGCTGGCGCCGCCGGTGGGCGAGCGCTTGAGCGCACGTTATGATGACTATCGTCAGCATGGCGCGTCGGTGCTTTCAGCTTTTCTCGGTTGCCTGTGGGTGTCGTTGGCGTGGGCGTTAATGCCGCTTGAGACGCCGCGCTGGCAAGCTATTCGCGAACACCACGGCGACTATTTTCCGCATATTAATCCGCATCGCCCACGCCCGTTAGATCCGATACGCTATTTGCTGCAGTCGCTCTGGCTACTGGCGACCCGGGTGCCGGAACCGGATAAAAAAATTAACTGGCGCTCGCTGGCGGCGCTGGAAGGGGTTCACGGGCGCTACGCGCAGTGGATGGAAAAATTACCGGAAAAGGTCAACACCCGTACCGGCCATCTCGATAAGCAGAAAGAGCTTGAGCACCTGCATCCACAGCTGCGGCGGCTGGTGCTGGGTACCATCACCTTCTTCTCGCTGATTCTGGCGCTGTTGTGTATCACCCAGCCGTTTAACCCGCTGTCGCAATTTATTTTCCTGCTGCTGTTGTGGGGCGTCGCGCTGCTGGTGCGGCGTATTCCGGGGCGTTTCTCCGCCCTGATGTTGATCGTGTTGTCGCTGACCGTTTCCTGTCGCTACATCTGGTGGCGCTATACCTCCACGCTGAACTGGAACGATCCGGTCAGCCTGGTGTGCGGGTTGATTTTGCTGTTTGCCGAAACCTACGCCTGGATTGTGCTGGTGTTGGGCTATTTCCAGGTGGTGTGGCCGCTCAATCGCCAGCCGGTGCCGCTGCCGGAAGATATGAACGAATGGCCGACGGTGGATATCTTCGTCCCGACCTACAACGAAGATCTTAGCGTGGTGAAAAATACTATCTACGCGTCGCAGGGTATCGACTGGCCAAAGGATAAGCTCAATATCTGGATCCTTGATGACGGCGGGCGCGAAGAGTTTCGCCAGTTCGCGAAAGATGTCGGCGTCCATTACATCGCGCGTACCAGCCACGAACATGCCAAGGCCGGTAATATCAACAATGCGTTGAAGTATGCGAAGGGCGAGTTCGTCTCTATTTTCGACTGCGACCACGTGCCGACCCGCTCCTTCCTGCAGATGACCATGGGCTGGTTCCTGAAGGATAAAAAGCTGGCGATGATGCAGACGCCGCACCACTTTTTCTCGCCGGATCCGTTCGAACGCAACCTGGGCCGTTTTCGTAAAACGCCAAATGAAGGGACGCTGTTTTACGGCCTGGTGCAGGACGGCAACGATATGTGGGATGCGACCTTTTTCTGCGGATCCTGCGCGGTCATTCGCCGCGGCCCGCTGGATGAAATCGGCGGTATCGCCGTCGAGACGGTCACCGAGGATGCCCACACCTCACTGCGCCTGCATCGTCGTGGCCATACCTCCGCCTATATGCGCATCCCGCAGGCGGCGGGGCTGGCGACGGAAAGCTTGTCGGCGCATATCGGCCAGCGTATTCGCTGGGCGCGCGGAATGGTGCAGATTTTCCGTCTTGATAACCCGCTGTTTGGTAAAGGTTTGAAGCTGGCGCAGCGTATCTGCTACGTCAACGCGATGCTGCACTTTTTGTCCGGTATCCCGCGGCTTATCTTCCTCACCGCGCCGCTGGCATTCCTGCTGTTACACGCCTATATCATCTATGCGCCAGCGCTTATGATCGCGCTGTTCGTGCTGCCGCATATGATCCATGCCAGTCTGACGAACTCGAAGATCCAGGGCAAGTACCGCCACTCCTTCTGGAGTGAAATCTACGAAACGGTGCTGGCATGGTATATCGCGCCGCCGACCTTCGTCGCGCTGATTAACCCGCACAAAGGCAAGTTCAACGTCACCGCCAAAGGCGGACTAGTGAAAGATGAGTATGTCGATTGGGTTATCTCACGCCCCTATATTTATCTGGTGTTGCTTAATCTGGTGGGCGTGGCGGTCGGCATCTGGCGCTTTATGTACGGACCCGAGAACGAAATTTTAACCGTCTGGGTCAGCATCATCTGGGTGTTTTATAACTTAATCATCCTCGGCGGCGCCGTGGCGGTGTCGGTGGAGAGCAAGCAGGTGCGGCGTTCGCACCGCGTAGAGATGTCGATGCCGGCGGCGATTGCCCGCCCGGATGGCCACCTGTTCTCCTGTACCGTTCATGACTACTCTGACGGCGGCCTGGGGATAAAAATTCACGGCGACGCGCGGGTACTGGAAGGGCAACATGTGAATTTGCTGCTCAAACGCGGACAGCAAGAATACGTCTTCCCGGTTCGCGTCGCGCGGGTCAACGGCGGTGAAGTCGGCCTGCAATTGCTGCCGCTGACTAACCAGCAACATATTGATTTTGTGCAGTGTACGTTTGCCCGCGCTGATACGTGGGCGCTTTGGCAGGACAGCTTCCCGGAAGATAAGCCGATGGAAAGCCTGCTGGATATCCTCAAGCTGGGGTTCCGTGGATATCGTCACCTGGCGGAGTTCTCGCCGCCGTCGGTGAAGGTTATTTTCCGCTCGCTCACCTCGCTGGTGGCCTGGATTGTATCGTTTTTGCCGCGCCGTCCCGAACGCGCCGCGGCGGTGCTTTCGGCAGAACCAGCAATGGCTCAACAATGATGATAATGCGATGAAAAGAAAACTTTCCTTGATTTGTGCAGTGGCGGTGGGAATGAGCAGCTGGTACCCCTTCGCAACATTTTCGGCTCCGGCGGCGACGCCGAATGCCGCGGTGGTCGACGCTCCCGCCACAACGGGTGCGGCCCAGCCAGCGCCGGTGATTATCGATGGCCAGCCGACGGCGGCGGTTATCGATCCTGCCGCGCCGGTGGTGGTGGCGGACAACATTCCCTCTCGCGACGTGAAGCTGACTTTTGCGCAAATCGCGCCGCCGCCGGGGAGTATGGTGCTACGCGGTTCGCACCCAGAGGGCGCCGTGGAATTCGGCATGCGCAGTGATGAAGTGGTCGCCAAAGCGCTGCTCAATCTTGACTACACGCCGTCGCCATCGCTGCTGCCGGTGCAGTCGCAGCTGAAGGTTTATCTCAACGACGAGCTGATGGGCGTACTGCCGGTCACCAAAGAGCAACTGGGTAAAAAAGTGAGCGCCCAGATCCCCGTCGATCCACTGTATATCACCGATTTTAACCGCGTGCGGTTGGAGTTTGTCGGCCACTATCGCGACGTTTGCGAAAACCCGGCCAGCAGTACGCTGTGGCTCGATATCGGCCGTGAGAGCTCGCTGGATTTAACCTATCAGTCGCTGCAGGTACGTAACGACCTGTCCCACTTCCCGGTACCGTTCTACGACTCGCGCGACAACCGTCCGCTGACGTTGCCGATGGTTTTTGCTGCTGCGCCTGACGTCAAACAGCAGCAGGCGGCGGCGATTGTCGCCTCCTGGTTTGGCAGCAAGGCCGGCTGGCGCGGTCAGCAGTTCCCGGTCCACTTCAATGAGATACCGGAACGCAACGCTATCATCTTCGCCACCAACGATAAGCGTCCGGACTTCCTGCGCGACCATCCGCCGGTGAAAGCGCCGACCATCGAAATGGTCAACCACCCGAGCAACCCGTACGTCAAGCTGCTGGTGATCTTCGGTCGCAACGATCAAGACCTGCTGGTGGCGGCGAAGGGTATTGCCCAGGGCAATATTCTGTTCCGCGGCGATAGCGTGGTAGTGGATGGCGTGAAAGAGTTGAAGGCGCGCCAGCCGTATGACGCGCCGAACTGGGTCCGTACCGACAGACCGGTGACTTTCGGCGAGCTGAAAACCTATGAGCAGCAGCTGCAATCAAGCGGCCTGGTGCCAGATTCGATTAACCTGGCGCTGAACCTACCGCCGGATCTATACCTGCTTCGCGCCAACGGCATCGATATGGATCTGAAATATCGCTATACCATGCCGCCTATCAAAGACAGCTCGCGGATGGATATCAGCCTTAACGATCAGTTCCTGCAGTCGTTTAGCCTCAATAGCTCGCAGGATGTGAATAAGCTAATTTTACGCCTGCCGGTGCTGCAGGGGCTGTTGGATGGCCAGAACCAGGTGACCATACCCGCGCTGCGTCTCGGTGCGATGAACCAGCTGCGCTTCGATTTTCAGTACATGAACCCGATGCCCGGCGGCAACATCGATAACTGTATTACCTTCCAGCCGGTGCAGAACCACGTGGTGATCGGCGATGACTCCACCATCGACTTTTCGAAGTATTACCACTTCCTGGCGATGCCGGATTTGCGCGTCTTCGCTAATGCCGGTTTCCCGTATACCCGCATGGCCGATCTTTCTCAGACGCTAATCGTGGTGCCGAAAACGCCTGATGCGGGTCAGGTTGAGACGCTGCTGCAGGCGGTAGGCGGCATCGGCGCGCAGACCGGGCTGGCGGCTATCAACGTGCAGATGACCGACGACGGCAACCAGATTAAGGGCAAAGATGCCGATCTGATGCTGATTGGCGCTATTCCGCCGTCGCTGAAAGACGATACCAAAATCAATCTACTGGTCGAGGCGACCAAAAGCTGGGTGAAAACGCCGATGCGTCATTATGACCTGGCCAGCATCTATCCGGATGATGACGCGCGCACGCCGCATACGCGAACCGACATCACCTCTTCCGGGCCGATGGCGGCCATTATTGGCTTCCAGTCGCCGTACAACGATCAGCGCAGCGTGATCGCCCTGATGGCCGATAGCCCACGCGGTAACGAGCTGCTCACAAACGCCTTAAATGACAGCGGTAAACGGGCGGCGATGTTCGGTTCGGTGGCGGTGATTCGTGAATCCGGCGTCAATAGCCTGCGGGTTGGCGATATCTATTATGTCGGCCACCTGCCGTGGTTCGAGCGCATCTGGTTTGCGCTCTCCAGCCATCCGATACTATTGGCGATTCTGGCGGCCGTCAGCATTGTGCTGCTGGCGTGGGTGCTGTGGCGCATGCTGCGTATTCTCAGCCGTCGCCGTCTTGATCCTGATGATGAGTAATTGCTGATGAACGCATTTCGTGGGGTACTTCTCTCGGTTTTAATGCTGGCGGCGGGGCAGGTGAGCGCCGCCTGCCAGTGGCCCGCCTGGGAGCAGTTTAAAAAAGCGTATGTCAGCGCCGAAGGACGAGTCATCGACCCCAGCGATGCGCGCAAAATCACTACCTCCGAAGGGCAAAGCTATGCGTTGTTCTTCGCCCTGGCGGCCAACGATCGTCAGGGCTTCGATAAGCTATTTCAGTGGACGCAGAACAACCTGGCGCAGGGCGATCTGCGCGCCCATCTGCCGGGATGGCTATGGGGGAAAAAGAGCGAGGATGAATGGACGGTGCTGGACACCAATTCGGCATCGGATTCTGATTTGTGGATTGCCTGGGCGCTGTTGGAAGCCGGACGCCTGTGGAAGGTTGATAACTATACTGAGGTAGGAAAAGCGCTGCTGGCGCGGATTGCCGATGAAGAAGTCGCTGATGTTCCGGGACTGGGGCCGTCGGTACTGCCGGGGAAAGTCGGTTTCGCGGACGACAAGGGCTGGCGCTTTAATCCAAGCTATCTGCCGCCGCAGCTCGCCACCTACTTTACCCGCTTTGGCGCGCCGTGGCCGAAGATCCGCGACAGCAATCTGCGGCTGCTGCTGGAAACGGCGCCGAAAGGCTTCTCGCCGGACTGGGTGCGCTATGAGAAAGGCAGCGGCTGGCAGCTGAAAACCGATAAGCCGATTATTGGTAGCTATGACGCTATTCGCGTCTATCTGTGGGTCGGGATGCTCAATAACGCCGATAAACAAAAAGCGCCGCTGTTGGCGCGTTTCAAACCGATGGCGACTCAGACGATCAAACAGGGATTGCCGCCGGAAAAAACCAATATCGCCAGCGGGAAAACCACCGGTGAGGGTCCGGTTGGTTTCTCCGCTTCCATGTTGCCGTTTTTACAAGATGAGGACGCCCGCGCGCTACAGCGCCAACGGGTCGCCGATCATTATCCCGACGCGGATGCCTACTATAGCGCGGTGCTGACGCTGTTCGGCCAGGGGTGGGATCAACATCGTTTTCGTTTCGCCGCAGGTGGCGAATTACAACCTGACTGGAACCAGGAATGCGCAAGTTCTCACTAAGCTTCATCACGCTGTCTGTCGGTCTCGCACTACTGCCGCTGGCGCAGGCGGCGAATACCCCTGCGCAGCAGCATCTGCTGGAACAAGTGCGTCTCGGCGAGGCAAGCAGCCGTGAAGACCTGGTACGTCAGTCGCTTTATCGACTGGAATTGATCGACCCGAATAACCCGGATTATCTCGCCGCGCGGGCTCGCTACCTCCTGCGTCAGGGCGACACCGCCGGCGCGCAAAAGCAGCTCGATCTGCTGGCGAAACTGGCCCCTGACTCAGCGGCATTGAAAGCGACGCGCAGCGAGATCGATCTCAGCGGAGGCAAAGGACAGCAAGAGCTGCAGCAGGCGCGCCTGCTCGGCGTGGCCGGAAAGGTCGATGAAGCCATCGCCGCCTATGAAAAGCTCTTCGGCGGCGTCCCGACGGATACCGAAGCGGCTATCGAATACTGGACGCTGGTGGCGCGATTGCCCGCTCGCCATAGTGAAGGCGTTAGCCAGCTAAAAAAACTCAATGCCAGTACCCCGGATAACGTCACTCTGCTGACCTCGCTGGCGAAACAGATGTTTTCAGATAACAAGCAGCAGGAAGGCTTCGCCTATCTGGAACAGATGGCGCGTTCGGCTTCAGGTCGCGGTATCGCGGCAGATATGTGGCTCGGCGAAATTAAAACTATGCCGGTCAGCAGCGGCAGCGTTCAGGCATTACAGCGATTCCTGCTCTTGTTCCCCGCCGGATCCGCCGCCGCTAATGCCCGGCTGCTGCTGGCGCAGCAACAAACTCAACTGAAAGATCCGACCTTCCGCGCTAAAAGCGAAGGACTGGCGGCGGTGAAATCCGGCAATGCGGCGCAGGCGGTGGCCGATCTGCAGCAGGCGGTACGCGCCGATGCCCGCGATAGCGATGCCGTCGGCGCGCTGGGCGCCGCTTACTCACAGCGCGGCGACCGGGTGCGGGCGGTGGCGCAGCTCAATAAAGCGATCGCGATGGATCCGAAAAGCCCGAATCGCGATAAGTGGGACAGTCTGCTGAAGACCAACCGCTATTGGCTGTTGATTAAACAGGGTGATAACGCGCTGAAAGCAGGCCAACTGGCGCAGGCGCAAAATGCTTACGCCCAGGCGCAGCGGGTGGATAACACTGACAGCTACGCGGTACTGGGGTTAGGCGATGTCGCCGCGGCGCGCAAAGATGACGCCGCTGCCGAGCGCTACTATCGACAGGCGCTGCGGATGGATCGCGGCAATAACCTCGCGGTACGCGGTCTGGCGAATGTTTATCGCCGTGAGTCGCCTGAAAAAGCCAGCGCCTATATTGCCAGTCTCCCTGCCAGCCAACGGCGCAGTATTGATGATATCGAACGCAGTCTCACCAACGATCGGCTGGAAAAACAGGCTGAAGCGCTGGAAAGCCAGGGCAGCTGGGCGCAGGCCGCGGAGGTGCAGCGGCGGCGTCTGGCGTTGGATCCAGAAAGCGTGTGGATAACCTATCGGCTAGCGAAAGATCTGGTCAGCGCCGGCCAGCGGCCGGAAGCGGACGCGCTGATGCGTAACATGGCCAACCGCAAGCCGGGCGATGCCGAACGGATTTACGCCTACGGGCTCTATCTGTCCGGTAATAATCAGGATGATGCGGCGCTGGCGCAAATTAACGCGCTGCCGCGCGGACAGTGGACCGATAATATCCGTGAGCTGGAAGAGCGTCTGCAAAGCGACAAAGTGATGCGCGAGGCCAACCAACTTCGCGATAGCGGGCAGGAAGCGCAGGCTATTGCCTTGATTAAACGGCAGCCGGAATCGGTACGCTACGATCTGGCATTGGCGGATTGGGCGCAGCAGCGCGGCGATAGCGCAGAGGCGATAGCCCAGTACCATCGGGTGCTGAGCCAGCAGGCTGATAATGGCGATGCGCGCCTTGGCCTGGCGGAAGTCTATCTTGCCGAGGGCGATAAAAATGCCGCCCGCGCGCAGGTCGCGCAGTTGAAGGATGCGGATACGGAATCGATCAACATGCAGCGCCGGGTAGCGTTGGCCCGCGCCGGATTTGACGATACCGCGGGCGCGCAACAAATATTCGACCGCATCGTGCCGCAGGCGAAAAGCCAGCCGCCGTCGATGGAAAGCGCGCTGGTGCTGCGTGATGCCGCGCGCTTCCAGACGCAAAGCGATCAACCACAGCAGGCCCTGGAAAGCTATAAAGACGCGATGGTAGCCTCTGGCGTGACCCGCGTTCGCCCGCAGGATAATGACACCTTTACCCGCCTGACCCGCAACGATAGCCAGGATGACTGGCTGAAGCGCGGGATCCGCAGCGACGCCGCCGATCTTTATCGCCAGCAGGATCTTAACGTTACCCTTGAGCACGACTACTGGGGATCGAGCGGCACCGGCGGTTATTCAGACCTCAAAGCGCACACCACCATGCTGCAGGTGGACGCGCCGCTGTATGACGGACGGATGTTCTTCCGTACCGATGTGGTGAATATGAACGCCGGGACGTTTTCCACCAATAGCGACGGCGGCTACTCGCCGAGCTGGGGGACCTGCGGCGAAATTAGCTGCTATGGCGGCAGCAAAAATCAGAGCGACGGCGGCGCCAGCGTGGCGGTCGGCTGGAAGAACGACACCTGGAGCGGCGATATCGGCACTACGCCGATGGGCTTTAACGTGGTCGATGTCGTGGGGGGACTGAGTTATAGCGGCGATGCCGGGCCGGTCGGCTATATCGTCAACGTCCACCGGCGGCCCATTTCCAGCTCGCTGCTCTCCTTCGGCGGGCAAAAAGATAACCCTAACGACGGCCACACCGGTACCACCTGGGGCGGGGTACGCGCCGCCGGCGGCGGTATCAGCCTGAGCTACGATAAAGGCGAGGCGAACGGCATCTGGTCATCGTTGGGTGCGGACCAACTCACCGGCAAAAACGTCGAGGACAACTGGCGCGTGCGCTGGATGACCGGTTACTACTATAAAGCGATCAATGAAAATAATCGCCGGGTGACCGTCGGCCTGACCAATATGATCTGGCACTACGACAAAGACCTCAGCGGCTACACGCTGGGTCAGGGCGGTTACTACAGCCCGCAGGAGTATCTCTCTTTCTCGGTGCCGGTCATCTGGCGTCAGCGTACCGAAAACTGGTCATGGGAACTCGGCGGTTCGGTGTCATGGTCCCATTCGCGCACGCAAACTCAGGCGCGCTATCCGTTGCTGAATTTGATTCCGTCGCAGTATCGCTACGAGGCCAGCCAGCTAAAAGAAGAGGGCGGCAGCAGCCAGGGCTTCGGTTATACCGCACGGGCGCTGGTGGAACGGCGAGTTACCGGCAACTGGTTTGTCGGCGCGGCGGTGGATATTCAGCAGGCCAAAGATTACACGCCGAGCCACGCGCTGCTGTACGTGCGCTATTCCGCTTCCGGTTGGCAGGGCGACATGGATATGCCGCCGCAGCCGTTGGTACCTTATGCGGATTGGTAGCAGATTAGCCTGATTTCTACGTCTAATCGCCAATCCACCCCGCTGTTCGCGTATACTCGCCGTACCTCGCCCGCCGCTTTCGGGAAGAACCCGTCTTGCGGGCGAGAGCGAACAATTTGCGTATATAATCAGCCTGAAAACGACCGGTAGTGATGGATCTCGCCGGATAGTCGTTCAGTTTCAGTGGAGAACACAGTTGCGCGTCAGCCGCTCACTTACAATTAAACAGATGGCGATGGTCGCGAGCGTGTCCATGGCGTTTGTCCTGGTCTTTTGTTCCATTTTACTGTTTCACTTTGTGCAACAGAGTCGCTATACCACGGCCACGCAATTAGAAAGTATCGCCCGTTCCGTTCGCGAACCGCTGTCGGCGGCAATTTTGAAAGCCGACATTCCCGAAGCGGAAGCCATTCTGGGCCGCATTCAGCCTGCTGGCATCGTCAGCCGGGCGGATGTGGTGCTACCGAATCAATTCCAGGCGCTGCGGATGCGCTTTATTCCCGAACGCCCGGTGCCGGTGATGATCACTCGCCTGTTTGAACTGCCGGTGCAGATATCTCTGCCAATCTACTCGCTGGAACGCCCGGCTAACCCGCAGCCGCTGGCTTATCTGGTGCTGCAGGCGGATTCCTATCGCATGTACAAATTCGTCATGAGCGCGCTTGCTACGTTAGTGACTACTTACTTACTTTTGGTGCTGGTTTTAACGGTAGCGCTCACCTGGTGCATCAACCGACTGATTGTTCGGCCGCTGCGCGCCATCGCTCGCGAGCTCAACGATATTCCGCCTCAGGATCGTCTCGGGCATCAACTGAGCCTACCGCGACTGCACCAGGACGATGAAATCGGCATGCTGGTGCGCTGCTACAACCGCAATCAGCAGTCCTTGTTGCGCCAGCATGATGAGCTATCGCTGCAATCGACCCGTTTTCCGGTGTCTGAGCTCCCCAACAAAGCTTTTCTGATGGCGATGCTGGAGCAGACCGCGACCCGTCCGCAGCCTTCGGCGCTGCTGGTGGTGGCGTGTGAAACCCTGCAAGATGCCGCGGGCGTCCTGAAAGAGAGCCAGCGCGAGATGCTGCTCTTAACGCTGGTCGAGAAACTAAAAGCGGTTATCCCGGCCAATATGGTACTGGCGCAGGTGAGCGGTTACGATTTCGCCATTTACGCGCCCGGACTTAGCGAGCCTTGGGAAGCGGTTTCGCTAAGTAAGCGAGTGCTCACTTCTATTAGCGAGCGATTGCCGCTGCACGGTGTCCAGCTGCGCCCTTGCGCCAGCGTTGGCATCGCGATGTTTAATAGCGAGCTGAATGCCGAGCAGTTCTATCGCCGTGCGGTTTCCGCCGCGGTGACGGCGCGGCGTAAGGGTAAAAATCAGATCGAGTTCTTTGACCCTGAGCAGATGGAAAAAGCCCAGCGCCGGTTAATGGAAGAGCATGACATCCTCACCGCGCTCGATAATCAGCAGTTCGCCATCTGGTTCCAGCCGCAGGTGGATATTGCCAGCGGCGATATTTGCGGTGCGGAAGTTCTGCTGCGTCAGCGACAGGCCGATGGCAGCTGGTCGCTACCGTGCGATCTGATCGAGCGTATTGAAAACTGCGGGTTGATGGTGCCGGTAGGTTATTGGGTAATGGAAGAAGCCTGCCGTCAACTGGCAGCCTGGCAGCAACAAGGGATCATGCTGCCGCTGTCGGTGAACGTCTCTCTCCTGCAACTGCTGCATCCCGAGCGCGGCGTTGAGCTACTGGCGCTCATTGAACGCTACCGTATCGCCCCGGGCACGCTGGTGCTGGAGGTGACGGAAAGCCGCCGTCTTGACGATCCGCAGGCGGTGATTGCCCTGCTGCGCCCGCTGCGCGACGCCGGTACGCGCATTGCGCTGGATGATTTCGGCATGGGTTATGCCGGGTTGCGCCAGCTGCAACATATGAAATCGCTGCCGGTGGATATACTGAAAATCGACAAGGCGTTTATTGATATGGTGCCGGATGATACCAGCATGGTCCCGGCGATAATTCAGCTCGCACGCGGGCTCAAGCTGCGGATTGTCGCTGAGGGCGTCGAAAAAGAAGAACAGCTGAAATGGTTGCAAGCGGCGGGGGTGGACATCGCTCAGGGTTACCTGTTTGGTTGCGCCTTACCGCTGGAAAGCTTTATGCAGCGCTTCCTGCACGCTGAAAAGGATGATGCAAGTTTGTAACATTTTTAGTTGTTTGTGCGAGTCAGCTCAAATATTTTAACAATTCCGTTGCAACTTAGCGGTTACTTATTTCTGAAATGTTTCCAGGGTGTTATTTTTAAGCCACAGACACAGATAACCTTTCATTGTCTGTGGTTATTCCCAAAGGACACCCTATGAAACTCTCTCTCTTCAAAAGCCTCTATGTCCAGGTTTTATCGGCCATAGCCATCGGTATTTTGCTGGGCCATTTCTACCCGGAACTTGGCGCGCAGATGAAACCGTTCGGCGACGCCTTCGTAAAACTGATTAAAATGGTCATTGCTCCGGTTATCTTCTGTACCGTTGTGACAGGGATTGCCGGAATGGAAAGCATGAAGGCCGTCGGTCGTACCGGTGCGGTGGCGTTACTCTACTTTGAAGTGGTGAGTACCATTGCGTTGATTATCGGTCTTATCATTGTCAACGTGGTGCAACCCGGCGCGGGCATGAACGTCGATCCGGCGACGCTTGACGCGCACGCGGTGGCGGTCTACGCCGAGCAGGCTAAAGATCAGGGTGTTGTCGCCTTCTTACTCGATATTATCCCGGGCAGCGTAATTGGCGCTTTCGCCAGCGGTAATATTTTGCAGGTGCTGATGTTTGCCGTCCTGTTTGGCTTTGCGCTGCATCGTTTAGGTAGCAAAGGCCAGCTGATTTTCAACGTCATTGAAAGCTTCTCGCAGGTCATTTTCGGCATCATTAACATGATTATGCGCCTGGCGCCGATCGGTGCTTTCGGGGCCATGGCATTTACCATCGGTAAATACGGCGTCGGTACTCTGGTACAGCTGGGCCAACTGATCATCTGCTTCTACATCACCTGTATTCTGTTCGTGGTGCTGGTACTGGGCTCTATCGCGCGGGCCACCGGCTTTAGCATCTTCAAGTTCATTCGCTATATCCGCGAAGAGCTGCTGATTGTGCTCGGTACCTCCTCTTCGGAGTCCGCGCTGCCGCGAATGCTGGATAAGATGGAGAAGTTGGGTTGCCGCAAATCGGTGGTGGGGCTGGTAATACCGACCGGCTACTCCTTTAACCTCGACGGCACCTCCATCTACCTGACGATGGCGGCGGTGTTCATCGCCCAGGCCACCAATAGCCATATGGATATCTTCCATCAGATCACCTTGCTGGTGGTGCTGCTGCTCTCTTCGAAAGGGGCGGCGGGCGTTACCGGTAGCGGATTTATCGTACTGGCGGCAACCATCTCCGCGGTGGGGCATCTGCCGGTGGCGGGTCTGGCGCTGATTCTCGGTATCGACCGCTTTATGTCGGAAGCGCGCGCGTTGACCAACCTGGTGGGTAACGGCGTGGCGACCGTGGTCGTCGCGAAATGGGTGAAAGAACTCGATGCCAAACAGCTCGATGATGTGTTGAATAACCGCGTTCCCGCGGACAAATCACAAGAATTATCCTCGTAATTCCTCATGTTATGCCCATGAACTATGGGCTCCTGCGCAAAATTAGGTATCATTCCCCTTCTGGGGGAATGATACCTCATGATTATTTTACGTCTTCATGCGACATTTTCGCCTTCGCGTGGTCTAACCGACGTATTTGATTCACCACCTTTTTCGGCAATCCGACGATGGGTTGCCTATGTAACCAGGAATGTTCATCAGGGGTTCACATGCAGGGCACAAAAATTCGACTCTTAACCGGTGGTTTGCTGATGATAGCGACGGCCGGTTCTGTGCAGGCAGAAGCGCTCCAGCCGGACCCGGCCTGGCAACAGGGGACTTTGGCGAACGGTTTTTCGTGGCAGGTACTGGCCACGCCGCAGCGTCCTAGCGATCGCGTCGAAGTCCGCCTGGCTGTGAATATTGGCTCGCTGAGCGAAAGCACTCAGCAGAGCGGCTTCAGTCATTTCATTCCGCGCCTGGCGCTGACCCAAAGCGGCAGCCTCCCGACGATGCAGGCGCGTTCGCTGTGGCAGCAGAGTATTGACCCGAAGCGTCCTCTGCCGCCGGCGATCGTTTCGTACGATTTCACCTTGTTTAATCTGAGCCTGCCGAACAACCGCAACGACCTGCTTAAAGAGGCGTTGAACTGGCTGGCGGACGCTAACGGTAAGTTGAGCATCACCCAGCAAGCGGTCAATCATGCGCTGCAGGGCAGCGATATGGTGGCGACCTGGCCGCTGGATACTCAGGAAGGCTGGTGGCGCTATCGCCTGAAGGGCTCGACGATGCTCGGTCACGATCCGGCAGCACCGCTGAAGCAACCGGTTGATATTAAACAGCTGAAAGAATTTTATCAGAAATGGTACACCCCGGACGCGATGACGCTGATTGTCGTCGGCAACGTCGATAGCCGCAGCGTCGCGGAGCAAATCAACAAAATCTTCGGCGAACTGAAAGGTAAACGCGAGACGCCGGCGGCGGTGCCAACGCTTTCACCTCTGCCGGCTACGCCGGTCAGCATCATGACCGAGGCCGTGCGTCAGGATAAGCTGTCGATCATGTGGGATTCCCCATGGCAGCCGATCCGCGATTCCGCCGCGCTGCAGCGCTACTGGCGCGATGACCTGGCTCGGGAAGCGCTGTTCTGGCACGTGCAGCAGAACCTGAGCAAAAGCAATGTAAAAGATATCGGCCTTGGTTTTGATTGCCGCGTGCTGTACCAGCGCGCCCAGTGCGCAATCAATATCGACTCGCCGGGCGAACGCCTGAACGCCAACCTGAGCGCGGTATCGCGCGAGCTGGCGAAGGTGCGCGACAACGGCCTGCCGCAGGAAGAGTTTGATGCGCTGATTGCGCAGAAAAACCTCGAACTGCAAAAACTGTTCGCTACCTATGCGCGCACGGATACCGATATTCTGATTAGCCAACGCATGCGTTCGCTGCAAAATCAGGTGGTGGATATCGCGCCGGAGCAGTATCAGAAACTGCGCCAGGAGTTCCTCAATTCACTGACGGTCGACATGTTGAACCAGTATCTGCGCCAGCAGTTATCGCAGGATATGGCGCTGGTGCTGCAGCAGCCGAAAGGCGAGCCGGAGTACAACATGAAGGATCTGAAAGCGACGTGGGAAAAACTGATGGCGCCAGCGCCTGCTGCTGCGGTGAGCGCCACGCCGGATGCGGCTGATGCGCATAATGAGGCGACGGATATTCCTCCAGCGCAGTAGATACTGTTATCAGTTTGCAACGGTTTTGGTCGGGAAAAATATGTGCTTTGTGTTAATTCCGAGCACATTGCGCTCCCGATATTTCTTCTGCGTTATGGCTCTCATGGCGCAGGGAGCGCACAGGGGGCGGCCAGTCGCCGCCGCCCCCTGTACCCCCGGGCTCTGGCCGCCAAAATCGCCACTTCGTGGTACCTTCGACTTATCCCGGCAGGCTTCGGGTCGGGCCGAGGCAGCGTCCGTGCAAAACACGGCCCTCAGCCCGCATCCATGCGGGCTGCCCCGGCCTTCCTGGAACGTCTCAGCGATTTTGAGGCCACCAACACCGGCAGTTTCAGTAGTCATGGGTACAAAGGAAGAGTTAAAAGCTTCAGTTGCAATGGCAATGGCAATGGCAATGGCAATGGCAATGGCAATGGCAATGGCAATGGCCGTAGGCCGGGTAAGGCGTTAGCCGCCACCCGGCGCAAAATCTGCTCTGCGTCCACCGCCTGTGGTACGGTTCGTGCGGCCTCAAAATCCCCGGTGGCGCTACCGCTTACCGGGGCTACAGCACTGTTCGATTTGGTAGCCCTGCTAAGCGCAGCGCAAGCAGGGGGAATCGGAGCTTAGTCCGGCATCGCTTCGCGCGGGATAATCGCCCCGCGATACTGGATAACCGTGCTGGCGGTGAGGTGTCCGCGTTTCGCCGCGGATTCCGCGTCGCCGCCGGTCAGGCGCACCGCCAGATAGCCGGCGCTGAACGAATCGCCCGCCGCGGTGGTATCCACCACTTTCTCTTTCGCCAGCTTCACCGCGGGCACCTCCAGCAGCGGCAGGCCGGCAATCGCCACCAGACAGGAGTCGGCGCCGCGCTTCACCACCACCTCTTCGACGCCAGCGGCGTGGGTACGGGCGATAACCTCGGCAACCGGTACCGCTCCCCACAGCGCATCCTCATCATCCAGCGTCAGAAAAGCGATATCGGTACATTCCAGCATTTGCTGGTACACCTGGCGAGTCTCTTGCTGGCTGGCCCACAGGCGCGGACGGTAGTTGTTATCGAAAATCACTTTCCCGCCGTTAGCGCGGCATTCGCGCAGCAGCGTGAGCAGCTTTTCCCGGCTGGACGGGCTGAGGATGGCGAGGCTGATACCGCTCAGATAAAGGTAATCAAAGGTCGCCAGCTCTTCACAGATGGCGTCCGCGCGCTCGCTTTCGAGCCAGAATTTGGCCGCCGCTTCGTTGCGCCAGTAGTAGAAGGTGCGCTCGCCGGTCTCGTCCGTTTCAATGTAGTAGAGGCCAGGCAGGCGGTCAGCCATGCGCTGAATCAGATCGGTTTTTACCTGCTCGCCCTGCCAGGATTCCAGCATCTGCTGGCTGAAGGTGTCGGTGCCCAGCGCGGTCACGTAGTGCACGCTAAGGGCATCCGCGCTGGTCTGGCGCGCGATGTAGACCGATGTGTTTAAGGTGTCGCCACCGAAACCGCGATTCACCGCCGCGTTTTTCTCTGACAGTTCAATCATGCATTCGCCAATCACGGCAATTTTCTTAGACATAGTGCTGACCTGAAATTGAATCGAAATTAGCGGTAGTTTGCGCTGGGCACCCGGCATGGTCAATCATATTAAAACATCGTTCCATTATTTTTTGACCTGACGCGCAAAATGTGACGAAAAGCGCATTTGGCGGATGAATCTCCGCTCTTCAACTATAGTGAGGAGTGACGAGACGCAAAAGGAGCGGAGAGGGGATGACCAGAACCCGTAAAACGATTGCTATTATCTCGGGAACGATTGTGCTGTTAATCGTTCTTTTTTTCATCGTGTTGGCGACCTTTGACTGGAACCGGCTCAAGCCGACGATCAATCAGAAAGTCTCCGCCGAACTCAATCGGCCATTCGCCATTCGCGGCGACCTGGGCGTGGTGTGGGAGCGACAGCCCGAGGAGCGCGGCTGGCGCAGCTGGATCCCGTGGCCGCACGTGCATGCCGAAGATATCGTGTTGGGTAACCCACCCGACATTCCGCAAGTGACGATGGTGCATCTGCCGCGCGTGGAAGCGACGCTGGCCCCGCTGGCGCTGCTGAGCAAAACGGTCTATTTGCCGTGGATTAAGCTCGAACAGCCTGACGTCCGGCTGATAAGGCTGACGGAAAACAGCAATAACTGGACCTTTAAATTAGCTTCTGACCCGGCACCCGAAAAAGCCAACCCGCCATCGGCCTGGTCTTTCCGCCTTGATAATATTCTCTTCGATCGCGGCAACATCGGTATTGACGATAAGGTAACCCGCAGCGATATCGCGATCGTGGTCGATCCGCTTGGCAAAGCGCTGCCGTTTAGCGAAGTTACCGGTGCGGGCAACAAAGCGCAGGCGAAAAAAGCCGGCGACTATATCTTTGGCCTGTCGGTGAAGGGGCGCTACAAAGGCCAGCCGCTGAGCGGCAGCGGAAAAATTGGCGGCATGCTGGCGCTGCGTAGCGATAGTACGCCGTTCCCGCTACAAGGGGATTTTCACTCTGGTAATACCCGGATTGCGTTTAGCGGCACAGTCAGCGATCCGCTTAACGTCGGCGGGCTCGATCTGCGGCTGAAATTCGCCGGCGACTCGCTGCGCGACCTCTACGATCTGACCGGCGTCCTGCTGCCGGAAACGCCGTCCTTTTCCACCGATGGCCGCCTGCGCGCCGACTTTAAGCACAAAAACGGCATGTGTTTTGCCTATCGCGATTTTAACGGCCGGATTGGCGACAGCGATATCCACGGTTCGTTGACCTATACTACCGGCAAACCGCGACCGAAGCTCACCGGCGATCTGGAGTCTAAACAGTTGCGGCTGGCGGACCTCGGCCCGCTGATTGGCGTTGATTCCGGCGGCGGGGCGAAGAAATCCTCATCACGTAAAGCGGGCGATGCCCTACAGCCGGCGGGGAAAGTCCTGCCGGCCGATCGCTTTGAGACGGATAAATGGCAGGTGATGGACGCCGATGTGCGCTTCAAGGGGCGGCGAATCGAACACGGCGGTACTCTGCCCATCAGCGACCTGGCGACCCATATTATTCTTGAACGCGGCGACCTGCGCCTGCAGCCGGTGCGTTTTGGCCTGGCTAACGGTTCGATTGCCGGCAGCGTGCATCTGCAGGGCGATAAAAAACCGCTACAGGGCGAGGCCAATCTGCAGGCGCGGCGGCTCAAGCTTAAGGCGTTGATGCCGAACGTCGAGATGATGCAGAAAACGCTCGGTGAGATGAGCGGCGATGTGCAACTGCGCGGCAGCGGTAACTCGGTGGCGGCGCTGCTTGGCAACAGCAACGGCAACCTTAAGCTGCTGATGAATGATGGTCTGATTAGCCGCAACCTGATGGAAATTCTCGGCTTAAACGTCGGTAATTTTATCATCGGGCAGATTTTCGGCGATGAGGAGGTTCGGGTGAACTGTGCGGCGGCTAATATCGATGTGGTCGACGGCGTGGCGCGACCGCAAATTTTCGCCTTCGATACCGAGAACGCGTTGATTAACGTGACCGGCACCGCCAGCTTTGCCTCTGAACAGCTGGATCTGACCGTTGACCCGGAAAGTAAGGGCCTGCGGGTGATTACTCTGCGCTCGCCGCTGTACGTGCGCGGCACATTTAAATCGCCGGATGCCGGGGTGAAAGCCGGGCCGCTGATTGCCCGCGGCGCGGTGGCGGCAGCGTTGGCGACGTTGGTCACGCCGGCGGCCGCTTTACTGGCGCTGATCTCGCCGGCGGAAGGCGAGGCGAATCAGTGCCGGACGATTTTGTCGCAGATGAAAAAGTAAGGATGGGATGAGTGATGGCCCTGACGGCAACAGCGTCAGGGCCTGCAGCTTACAGCGATTGATGGCGGGTTTCGTGGGTCAACAGCAGGGCGATAAGCGTCAGCGCCGCCATCGCCGCCAGGTAGATACCGACAGCCGGCAGGCCGTAATTGCCCTGCAGCCAGGCGGCAATATACGGTGCGACCGACGCGCCAAGGATCGACGACACGTTATAGGAGAAAGAGGCGCCGGTATAACGTACTTCCGTCGGGAACAGCTCCGGTAGCAGCGCGCCCATCGGGCCGAAGGTCAGCCCCATCAGGCTGAGGCCCAGCAGCAGGAAGGCGAAGACCAGCAGCGGGTTGCCGGAACCGAGCAGCGGTTTAAAGGCGAACAGCGCGAACAGAATAATCATTGTGGTGATGATGATCATGCTCTTACGACGGCCAAAGGCATCCGCCAGCAGGCCCGCCACCGGCACCATCACGCCAAAACCAATGACCGCCATCATCAGCATCCACAGCACTTCGTTACGCGGCAAACCTAAACCAATCGGCGCGGCAGCGGTACTGAAGGTCATGGAGTAAACGGTCATGATATAGAACAGGGTATAGGTCGCCAGCATGATGAAGGTGCCGAGCACGGTTACGCGTACGTGCTTAGTCAGCAGCGTACCCAGCGGGATTTTGACCTGTTTTTTCGCCGCCGCCACTTTGGCGAACACCGGGGTTTCATGCAGCGACACGCGAACATACAGACCGATAATGACCAGTACCGCAGAGAAGATGAACGGCACGCGCCAGCCCCATTCCATAAACTGCTGGTCGCTCAACAGCCACGACAGCAGCAGGAAGGTGCCGTTGGCGAAGAAGAAGCCGATTGGCGCCCCCAGTTGCGGGAAGGAGCCATATAGCGCGCGTTTGCGCGGCGGAGCGTTTTCCGTCGCCAGCAGCGCCGCGCCGCCCCATTCGCCGCCCAGGCCGAGACCCTGACCAAAGCGCGCCAGCGCCAGCAGCATCGGCGCCAGAATGCCAATGCTTTCATAGCCCGGCAGCAGGCCGATGACCACGGTGGATATCCCCATGGTCAGCAGCGAGGCGACGAGTGTGACCTTCCGGCCTACACGGTCGCCGAAGTGGCCGAATAGCGCTGAGCCAATCGGGCGCGCGACAAAGGCGATGGCGAACGTCGCCAGCGACTGGAGCGTCGCGGCGGCGGCATCACCCTGTGGGAAAAAGATATGGGGGAAGACGATAACCGCGGCGGTGGCGTAAATATAGAAGTCGAAGAACTCAATGGCGGTGCCGATGAGCGAGGCGACGACGACTTTATTACGCGAGTTAACCGGCGTGGCGTCTTGCGCGTTGTCGATAGTAGTGGCTGTGGCTTGCATAGATCTTTCTTATTTTTGAGCGAACGAAAAGCCATATAGCCACAGC
Organism: Klebsiella sp. 141153; assembly: GCF_032601995.1. Classification (NCBI taxonomy): domain Bacteria; kingdom Pseudomonadati; phylum Pseudomonadota; class Gammaproteobacteria; order Enterobacterales; family Enterobacteriaceae; genus Klebsiella; species Klebsiella sp. 141153. The sequence goes on from NZ_JAQIRJ010000004.1 coordinate 306,889, forward strand.
AAAAGAGACATTTCAATCTGTAACAAAACTCGCCATTGCGCAAAAAACAGGCAAAAAGCGGATAATTTTCGCCCTGAGAAAATATCTTCTATGAAATGCTTCACATAATTAAAATATTAGAGAATAAAACCAGTTTTAGGTTAAATAAAAGTTACGCACTGGATTTATCTGCTGAAATGATAGGTCGGGCTGAATTTTGCGTCTTTATTCAGCCCGATAATGACTTTAATCGTGGGTTTTCCCCGGCATCCGCTTATCGTCTTTATACTCTGCGGTCGCAATCCACGCGGCGCAGAAGAGGGTCAGACGGGCGAAGAAGTAGAAGAAGGCCATCAGTCCCAGTACCGAACCAAAGGCGGCGCCGGATGGGGATTTCACCAGCGCCGGCAGCGTCCAGGTCATCACGATTTTGATAATCTCAAAGCCAATCGCCGCAATTAGCGTACCGCGGAACAGCGCTTTGCGGCGTGGACGGTGGCGCGGCAATCGCCAGAAGATCCAGAAAAACAGCAGATAGTTAGCGAAGATGGAAATCGCCAGGCCAATCAGGCGCCATGCGGGTTTCAGCCATTCAATATAATCGAGGTACAGCGCGGAGATGATCATCTGCTGCGCGGATCCGGCAACGGAGGTAATCGACAGGGTGATCACCAGCGCGACCAGCAGGCCAATCAGCGAGATCAGGTCGCGGAAGTATTTTACCCAGATTTTTTCCTGATCCTGCGGCGTACGTTCCCACACGTCGCGCGACTGGGCGCGAATCGCTTCACGCAGGTTGCCCATCCAGTTAATACCGGAGTAGAGCGCGACCAACAGGCCGACCAGCCCGACGGCGGTACGCTGCTGCACGGCGGTGTTGATGGTGTTTTTAAGCGTTGCCGCCAGCGTCGGGTCGCTGACGTTCTGCAGAATTTTATCGAAGATGTCCTGCAGCAGGGTCGGATGCCAGGCCAGCACGAAACCGGCGGCGGCGAACGAGACCATCAGAATCGGGATCATCGACAAGAATGAGAAGTAGGTAATGGCCGCGCCAAACTGATTGCCAAGCCTGTCATTGAAGCGCTCGGCGGCGCGCAGCAGGTGGGCTATCACCGGATTTCGTTGGACTTTCGCCGCTGTTCCGGTGACCGTTTTCAGCGCCTGGTTAGCTTTCTGCCCAACGGCGGAATCGTTGATGGCGGCGAGCGTACTTTTGTTTTTCTCCGGCAGCTGGTCCGTTTCCTGTGGCGGCTGGCGATCGTCGTTTTCCGGCGTCATAAGTGATTTCTTCCTTTCTTTACAGCGATATTCAGCCAAAAGTATACCTTAAACGACGCATCTTGCAGGCGCCCATCGGCCCGACGGAGGTTGACGACCCGCGCCGATTAATCGACATAACCTTTCATCAATCCGCCCAGCCACTCCATAAAGAGATGTACGCGGCGGGACAGATTGCGCCGATGTGGATAGATAATCGACACCGGCATCGGTTCGGCGCGGTACTGCGGCAGGATCTCAACCAGCTCGCCGGTACGCAGCGGTTCGCGTACCGCAATGCGCGGAACCTGAATAATGCCGAGCCCGGCCTGACAGGCGGCCTGGTAGGTTTCGGTGCTATTGACGGTCAACACGCCGCCGATTTTGACCCAGCGCACGACGCCGTCGCTGACGACCTCAAAACCTGACTGCCGCGCGCCGAAGTTGCTGGCATAGTGGATCAGGGCATGATCCGCCAGATCGTCGAGACTTTCCGGGTAGCCGAAGCGCGCCAGATAATGTGGACTGGCGCAGTTAATTTGCGTGAGCTTGCCGAGCGGGCGGGCGATGAGTCCCGAGTCTTTAAGCGTACCCACCCGGATCACGCAGTCGAAACCTTCGCGCACCACATCGACCAGCCGGTCACTACTGCTCAGTTCGACTTCAATACCGGGATACTGTTGTAAAAACGCGGGAAGTTTCGGGATGACCAGTTTTTTGGCGACGCTGATCGGCATATCGACACGCAGGCGGCCACTGATGCTCGACGGATCGCCCTGAAACATACCATCCAGCTCTTCGATATTGCTTAACAGGTCTTTGGCGCGTTCGTAATAGACCATGCCGTCCTGAGTCAGCTGCACCCGGCGGGTGGTGCGGTGGAGCAGGCGGGCGCCGAGATGGCTTTCCAGCGCCTGGATCTGTCGCGATACGCTACCTTTGGGCAACCCAAGGGTATCGGCGGCGCGAGAGAAGCTCTCCAGCTCCGCGACGCGGATGAAGAGTTGCATTGCGTGAATTTTATCCATACTTACTGCCTATTGTTGTTAATACTGAAACAGTAAAACGTAATTTAGCCCATTTATTGTTACTGCGTCTGCTAATAAGCTCTTTATTCACACACACGTAATGACGAAGAGGTTTCTTATGACACAACGTATCGCTTTAGTGACCGGCGGCAGCCGCGGCCTGGGAAAAAACGCGGCGCTGAAGCTGGCGGCCAAGGGAACCGATATTATTCTGACCTACCACAGTAACCAGCAGGCGGCGCTGGAAGTGGTGGGCGAAATTGAGCAAACAGGCGCGAAAGCAGCAGCATTACCGCTTAACGTCGGCGATAGCGCCAGTTTTTCTGGCTTTGCGCAACAGTTGACGCAATGTCTCAAGGAGAAGTGGCAGCGCGATAGCTTCGATTATTTATTGAACAATGCCGGCATCGGGTTGACCGCGCCGTTTAGCGAGACCAGCGAAGCGCAGTTTGACGAGCTGATGAGCATCCACTTTAAGGGACCGTTCTTCCTTACCCAGCAGCTGCTGCCTTTGATTAAAGATGGCGGGCGCATTCTGAACGTCTCCAGCGGGCTGGCGCGTTTTGCGCTGCCGGGCTATTCCGCTTATGCGGCGATGAAAGGCGCGATGGAGGTATTAACCCGTTATCAGGCCAAAGAGCTCGGTGCGCGCGGGATATCGGTCAATATTATCGCTCCCGGGGCAATTGAAACCGACTTTGGCGGCGGCGCGGTGCGCGATAATGCCCAGCTTAACCAGCATATTGCCGCCCAGACGGCGCTGGGACGCGTCGGTCTGCCGGATGATATCGGCGATGCTATCGCCGCGTTGCTGAGCGACGAGCTTGGCTGGATGAACGCTCAGCGCATTGAGGTTTCCGGCGGCATGTTTTTGTAATGAGAACGCCCTGCGCATAATAGCGTAGGGCGCCTTCATATTGTGCGTTTTATTATTCCGTAACACTCTTTTTCCTCATGCATATCGCTGATTTTTCGCGAGTGGATTACACTGGCGGAAATAATATTATTTTCCGCTTAGCTGTCCGTTTAATTAAGGAATTCCTTACATCAAATGTAATAAATATTATGAATGGGTAATCGTTCCGCGCTGGCGTGTAACTATTCATCTTCATGATGTTTATATCATCTACTCCATCGGTAAAATGGCTTAGGTCATACGGCGAGTTCTTATTTTTGTCGGCTGATATTACCCTTCCCCCACTTTTTAAGGGGTATTTTTTCGATGGAGAGCAGTCCATGCAAGTAATCATGTTTGACAGGCAGTCAATATTTATTCATGGAATGAAGGTCGGCTTACAACAACGTATTCCTGAAATTAATATTCATAGCACCTGTCAGGCAGAACAGCTGTGGCAACTGCTCACGGCTCATCCGCAGGCGCTTCTTATCCTTGATGGCGACCTGAATAGTGAATTTTGTTGCTGGTTGCTCCAGGAAAAGCAGCAGCGTTTTCCGCATGCCAAAGTATTATTAGTGGTTTCGGATGATAATAAAAGCTGGCTGCAACGAGCGCTGGCGTGGAACGTGCGCGCCATTGCCCAACGTGAGGATAGCGCCGATATGTTTGCCCAGATCATTAATAGCATCATGTTGGGTATGATGTGTCTGCCTGGCACCTGGTTAATGACTTCGGCGGAGCGCGGGAAACACGCTGTGCATTTAAGTCGTCGCCAGCAGGAAATTTTAAAACTGCTGGCGGAAGGCAGCTCTAATAAGGAAATTAGCCGTACGTTAAATATCAGCGCCGGGACCGTGAAAGCGCATCTTGAGTCGTTATATCGGCGGCTGGATGTGAAAAATCGGACCCAGGCGGCGATGGCATTTAATAGCGTCGGTGAAAATTAACTGGTCTGAGAAAACCACTCGCACTCCTGCAGGCGGAAGGCGTTATCGCGGTCAATTTTCCGCCATATCGCCAGCGCCTGCGTTATGTTGTGGCTGTTAAGTGAACGCAAAATAGCCTCCAACTCCGGTTGGGCGCTGCCATCTAAACTGAATACCAGCGCCAGCAGGGCATCGCACTGCGGCTGAGTCAGTTCCACGACTAACCTTCGCTGTAATATCTGTTGGCACCGCAGCAGGTCTAGCGTCAATAGCATCATCGCCAGTTCGGCGGTGATGGGCGTCTCTTTCTCATCTTCACCGATAGCGTGGCCGTAGCCGACCCGCCATTGCCCAAATTTGTCCTGATACGGCAGTAGCGCCAGCCCTTGCGTCTGCTGGATAAAACGCAGCCCCGGCAGGCTTAACGTGGTGACGGTCATGATCTTTTCCTCTGTGGTTGGCGGCAGTGTAGAGGAAAAGCGGGGTTGCCCCCATTCGCCGGATGGCCCAGGGCCTTATTGGTAATCGTGGCGCATCAGGCCAAACAGCCAGTCATTGTGCCAACGGCCATGTAGCCAGTAGCTCTCGCGTAGCTCTCCTTCCTGAATAAATCCTGTTTTTAGCAGCAGTTGTTTTGAGGCCTGGTTCCCGGCGGTGACGCTGGCGGTCAGGCGACGGATGCCGCCTGTAGAAAACGCGTAATCACATAGCGCCCGCAGTGATTCATATCCGTAGCCCTGGCCCTGCGCCTGTGGGGCGAAGAGAAAGCCCACTTCGGCAATATCATCATCGTGGTGGCAATAGCCGGTCAGGCCGAGGGGCGTATGGCTTTGCCGATCGCGAACCACCAGACATAACCAGTGCGCGGCCTTAGGCGACCAGGCCGGCAGGCGCGTATCAAACGCGGCGCGGATATCGGCGATGGGCCGGTTATCCGCGACATAGAGCATCACCTGCGGATCCTGTTGCAGGCTGAGAAAAAAAGACCAGTCGTCAAGCTGCAGCGGCGAGCAGCGCAGCCGCGGCGTAAGCAGTTCGGGCATGTTGTCGGCTCTGGCAAGGGGAAAATAAAACCTTAGCAGCACAGCATGCCGACGGAAAGTGCCTCATGAAGACCTCGGCTCGCCGTACAGGCTGATGAGTCGCCGTACCACGCCGTTGGTCCAGCCGAAGCCATCCTGCAGCGGATACTCCCCGCCGCCACCCTCATGTGGGACGCCGCTGGCGATATGATATTTCTCAATCAGCTTGTGGTGTTTGAGATAAAATTGATTCACCGTCTGCAGCCAGCTCTGGGCGATTTCATCGCCGAGCGGGTCGTGGCCGTACATTTTGAATCCCTGTACCGCCATCCACTGCAGCGGCGCCCAGCCGTTGGGTTTATCCCACTGTTCTCCGCTTTCATATTCCGTCGCCATGATGCCGCCAGGGGTGAGCAGACGCGCGCGTACGGCATCCGCCAGCCGTTCGGCCTGGGCGTGAGTCGCCATCCCGACATATAGCGTGACGATACTGGCGGCGGAGAACAAGGCCAACTGCTCACGGCGCCAGTCGTAATCGCGAAAACAGCCGCACTCTTCATCCCACAGATAGCGGGTCACCGCCTCCCGGCGTGCGTTAGCTTTACGGCGAAATTCGGCTTCAGCTTCGCGATCGCCCTTCAGGCCGGAGAGATTGGCGATGGTATTTTCCAGCTTAAACAGAAAAGCGTTGAGGTCGATGGGAATAAACTGGGTGGTGCGGATACTCGCCAGCCGGGTGATATCGCGCAGCCAGCGGCTGGAGTAGTCCCAGCCGGAAGCCGCGCCGGCGCGCAGGTCACGATAGACCTCGTTCGGCGGGCGGCCGGAATGTTTCGCCGTTTCTACATCTTCTCGCCAGGATTCATCGCGCGGCGTATCGCGGTCGTCCCAGTAGCGGTTAAGCAGCGAACCGTCAGGCATACGTACCACGTGACGGTAGGCCTGGTTAGGGATCAGCGATTCCGCGCCGTCCATCCAGAAGGCGTGCTCTAATTTGAGATGGTCGAGATAGCGGCGCGCGCCGCGAACGCCATCTTCCTCAAACAGCTCCACCATCAGGGCGAACACCGGCGGCTGGGAGCGGCTGAGATAGTAGGTGCGATTGCCGTTGGGAATGTGGCCGTAGGTTTCAATCATCCAGGCGAAGTTGTCGGCCATACATTTGAGCAAATCTTCACGGCCGCTTTCCGCCAGCCCCAGCATGGTGAAGTAGGAATCCCAGTAGTAGGTTTCGCTAAAACGCCCGCCGGGGACGATATATGACTGCGGTAGCGCCAGCAGCGACGACCACGGAATATGATCCTGCGGTTCACGTGTGAGGACTGGCCAGAGCTTATCGATATGCTCTTTTAGCGTCAGTTTCGGATCAGAAGTGTAATCATCGGCGCGGTTATCCGGCAGCCAGAAGTTGTCTTCCACAAACTGACGCAAATCGAACTCCGGCGTACGCTTAACCCGTCGATAGTGCATCAGGATATCCAGCGGATCGTGTTTCGGCGCGCAGTCGGGAAAGGTTTTACTATCAAGAAAAATGCGCGACTTTTGGACGTTGGTAAACAACTCGAGATAGCGGTCGGCGGGGGTCAGCGCGTCGGACGCCGGTAGCCCTTCGATGATCTCCGGCTCCGGTTCGGCGTCGAACATTTCATCCAGTTTTAACTCATACGGATCGGCTTCGTAGCACGGATCGTTTTCGATCCTCAACTCGTCGTCATCAACGTTGCGTAGTTTCTGGCTGAACATAGCGATACAGGCCTCCGGATAGCGTGAGTTTAGGGGCCGGGCATGCCCGGGCTCTCTAATAAGCGTAGACACTCGCTTCGGTCTGCGGAAGACAAACTGTGCGTCAGGTCACGCTTTTCAGTGCATAAAAACGACAGGGAAGTAGAGCAGGTCTTTGAAATTAAAGGGTGAATATTTACCGGTATCGTGAATGCGCGAAAACGAAATTCGGAGCATTCATTATGCAACAAAATTTGAACCGCCCCGGGTAAACGCAGGCGGTTGGCTCGTTTATTCCCAGGCGGCTTCCAGCATCTCCAGCAGTTGCTCTGAATCCAGCGTGACCGGATTGGCTTTCATCGACGATGAACTACTGGCCGCCAGCGCGGCGGGTTCCAGCGCTTCGCGCGGCACGCCGAGGTCGCGTAAATTGCCGAGCCCCGAGCGCTGGCTCCATTCGCGCAGGCTTTGCCAGGCGTCATCCGGCGAGACGCCGAGTCCGGCAGCGATCCACTGGCGCACGTCGAGGAAACGCTGGCGCAGCGCCGGATTGGTTACCTGCGACTCATTGAGTTCCAGCCCAAAGGGCAGCAGGCAGCCGCAGAGCGCGCCGTGGGAGGCATCGCTTAGCCCGCCAAGCGGCCCCGCAAGACCGTGAACCACGCCCAGCCCGGCGTTGGCCAGCGCCAGCCCGCCGCACAGGCTGACCCAGGCCAGCTCGTCGCGGCTGTCGGCACACTCTTTTTCCATCAGCGTTTTTAACGCGGCGATGCCGCGGGGGATCGCCTCACGGCACAGAGCATCGGTGAAGGGCGTCGCCCGGGTGCACAGCCAGGGTTCGATAACCTGAGTTAAGGCATCAAGGCCGGAGCCGAGGGTGACGGCGCGGGGGGCGTTATCCGTTAACGCCGGATCGACAATCGCCAGCTGCGGCAGCATGCGGTCGTCACGCAAGCTGACTTTGCGTTGCTGCTGCGGGACGTTGATGACCGCGTTTTTAGTGACCTCCGCGCCGGTGCCGGACGTTGTGGGAATAGCGGCAAACGGTAGCGGGCTGGCTTCCAGTATTCTCCCCGTTCCGACGACTTCCAGATAGTCGACGGCAGGCCCGCTTGCCGGGACCAGCGCGGCAATGGCTTTACCGGCATCAATGACCGCGCCGCCGCCAAGGCTGACCACCGCGCCGACGCCGCGCTCGCGCGCCAGCCGTACGCCGCGTTCTATATCGTCCAGCGTGGGTTCATTGGCGATAGCAAACGTGCTGACCTGAAGATGCAATGCGGTCAGTTCACTCAATAAAAACTGGGCGCGGCTTTTGGTCGCGCCGTGAACCAGCAGCACCGGGGCATCATATTGCGCCAGCCACGGCGCGGCGCTGCGGGCCTGCCCGCGGCCAAAGCGGATATTGCCGGGCGTTAAAATGTTGAAGGGAGTGACCATGTGTAAGAGTACCTGTAGTGGATAATTATTCTGCAATCCACTATACACATTATCCGGCAAGCTTCATGTCTGCCATATTACGAAAAAGGGTTGCTGACGATGATAAGAATCTTGGGTAAACGCTCGTCTATTAACGTGCGTAAAGTCCTCTGGACCTGCGAAGAGGCGGGGATCGAGTATCAGCAGGAAGATTATGGCAGCGGCTATAGCCCGCTTGATACGCCGGAATTTTTGGCGCTCAATCCGAATGCGTTAGTGCCGGTGCTGGTGGATGACGATTTTGTCCTTTGGGAGTCGAACAGCATCTGCCGCTATCTGGCGCGTAAGGCCGGACGTGAGGATTTGCTACCCTCGGCGTTACGTGCCGCGGCGCAGGTAGAGCACTGGATGGACTGGCAGGCGACGGAGTTTAATAGCGCCTGGCGCTACGCTTTCACGGGGCTGGTGCGTAAAGACCCGCGTTTCCAGGACCCCTCGGCCATTAAAGAGAGTATCGCCGCGTGGACGCGCTGCGTACAGATTGTCGACAACCAGCTACAGCGCACCGGCGCGTGGCTGACCGGCGAGACGTTTACGCTGGCGGATATCGTGCTGGGGCTTTCGGTGCACCGTTGGAAAATGACGCCGTTCGCCCACCCGGAGATGGCAAACGTCGAACGCTGGTATATGGCCCTTAACCAGCGTCCGGCATTTATGCGCCACGGCAATAACGGCGTGGCGTAGCGTCCTAAGCCTGGAGCTTATTTATTTTTCAGCGTATTCGCTTTGCGCTGGCGGAGTAATACCGCTACGATCCGCGTCTATTTTTTATCTCATCCCAAAATGCGCGGCAGGTAGGTGAAGTTTGAACAGGCGGTTAGGCCTTGTGCTATTGGCATTACTGTTGGTTTCAGGCTGTTCCGGTACGCTGTCGCAAATGAGTCCGCCCAGCAATGAAACCAGCCTGGTGGGAAATGATGGGCAGCGGCTTTCCATCGACGCTTTCGTCAGCCATTACATGCGTGAAAAGCAGGTTAGCGGCGTGGTGGTGGCGGTTATTCATCACAACGGTCCGGCTGAATTTCACTGCTTCGGCGTGACAGATGATAAGCAGCGCTACCCGATAATCCCGCAAACGCTTTTTGCCCTCGGCTCGTTAAGTAAAGGCGTAACCGCTGAAGTGGTGACGATGCTGGTTAACAAGGGACGCTTGCACTGGAACGACACCTTACAAACTCTGCTGCCGCCGGGTACGGCGCTGAGCGAAGATGCCCGTAAGATAACCTTGCTGCAGCTGGTCACCCATACCTCCGGGCTGCCGCGTCAGCCGATGAATATGCTGTCGCTTGAGCATCTATTGGCCTATCTTAACGACGGTGAAAACTTCTATCACGAGCTCGATGCCGATGGCGTGTTGAGCTATCTGAGCAACTTCAATGCGCCGCAGGAACGCGAGCCGGGCTACTCCAACCTTGGTTTTGCGATACTGGGATATATCCTCAAATACCAAACCGGCGAATCGATTGAGACGCTGGCTTCACGGATGATCTTCCGGCCGTTGGCGATGGGGAATACCAGCTTCCAGCCGCAAACGCTGCGTGAATATCCGTGGCGGGCGCTGGGACATGCAGGCGATCAGCCGAAATTTAAACCGCGCGGCGCGCTGACGCCGGACTGGAAGTTTACCAATAACATGGTTGGCGCGGCGAGTTTGTACAGCGACGCCGGCGATCTGATTAATTATGCCCGCGCTCACTTCGCGCCCACGGGGCAGACGGCGCTGGATAAGGCATTCAGGGACGTTAGCGTCGATTATTATCCGCGGCAAATCGAAGCGGCGAACATTGCCTGGGTGACCGATACGTTTGGTCAGCAGCAATTGACCTATCAGGTGGGTTACATCGGCGGATATTCGAGCTATATCGGCTTCGATAAAGCGAATCAAAACGCGGTGGTGGTGCTGCAAAACAGCTTTAACTGGAGTAACTACATCGGCCATCAGATCCTGCGTAACCTGGTGACGGAGCAATAGTGAAGCCCCGTCCTGAGACGGGGCTGCGCGGATTAACGCATAGTGACAAACTCTTCCGCTGCGGTCGGGTGAATGGCGACGGTGTTGTCGAAGTCTTTTTTGGTGGCGCCCATCTTCAGCGCTACCGCAAAGCCCTGCAGCATCTCATCCATTCCGAAGCCGATACCGTGAATACCGACAATCTTTTCTTCCGGACCGACGCAGACCAGCTTCATACGGCACGGCTGGCGGTGAGAGGTCACGGCGGTATACATCGCGGTGAAGGACGATTTGTACACCTTCACGGCGTCATCGCCGTACTGCTCGCGCGCCTGCGGCTCGGTTAAGCCGACGGTGCCGATTGGCGGGTGGCTGAAGACTACGGTCGGGATATTGCTGTAGTCGAGGTGCTCTTCCGGCTTGTTGTTAAACAGGCGTTCGGACAGACGACGGCCTGCGGCCACGGCGACCGGCGTCAGCTCGACGGCGCCGGTATTATCGCCCACCGCGTAGATGCCCGGCACGTTGGTGTTCTGGAATTTATCAACGATGATGTAGCCTTTATCGTTGGTTTTAACGCCCGTTGCCGCCAAGTTGAAGTTATCGGTCGCCGGTTCGCGGCCAATCGCCCAAATCAGGCAATCTACGGTCTGGCTGCGGCCATCTTCCAACTCCAGAGTCAGGCTGCCGTCGGCATTCTTGACTACCGCTTTCGGAATAGCGTTGGTGTGCAGCTGCGGGCCTTCGGCGTTCATCACTTCCACCAGAGTCTCAACGATCAGCGGATCGAAGCTGCGCAGCGGCGCGTGTTTACGCACGAACAGGTGGGTTTCGGCACCGAGGCCGTTAATCACGCCGGCCAGTTCAACGGCAATATAGCCCGCGCCGACTACCGCCACGCGCTTCGGCAGCGCCGGCAGTTCGAAGAAACCGTCGGAATCAATACCGTATTCCACACCCGGAATGTTCGGGTGGCTCGGGCGGCCGCCGGTGGCGATCAGGATATGATCGGCGGTAATGGTCTCGCCGTTGACTTCCACGGTGTGGGCATCGACAAAGCGCGCGAACCCTTTGATAACATCAACGTTATTCTTACCCAGTACGTTGTCGTAAGAGGTATGAATACGGTCAATATAGGCGCTGCGGCTGGCGACCAGCTTATCCCAGTCGAAATGATTGATGGTGGTATCGAAACCATAATCCGGGCCATACAGATGAATCGCTTCGCGGATCTGCGCCGCATGCCACATCACTTTTTTCGGCACGCAGCCGACGTTGACGCAGGTGCCGCCCAGCTCTTTGGCTTCAATCAGCGCGCACTTCTGGCCGTACATCGCCGCACGGTTAATCGAGGCGATACCGCCGCTGCCGCCGCCGATGGCGAGGTAATCATAATGTTTGCTCATGCCCATATGTCCTTAATCGTTAATTGCCGCGATTGTAGCGCGAGGCTTAAAAGGTTCCACCGATGGTTGCGATTACTCCGGTACGATCCAACTTACGGTCGCGTGACCGGTACCGGCTGGAACCAGTTTGCTGTGCAGCCACGGCAGCACGTTATTCATCTGCTGTTCCAGCTTCCACGGCGGGTTGATGACGATCATCCCGGAGGCGGTCATGCCGCGCTGGTCGCTGTCCGGACGCACCGCCAGCTCGATTTGCAGAATTTTGCGAATACCTGTGGCTTCTAAATCTTTAATCATGCGTTTGATTTGCGCGCGCAGCACCACCGGATACCACAGCGCGTAGGTGCCGGTGGCGAAGCGTTTATAACCTTCGTTAATCCCGGTGACCACCGCCTGATAATCGGTTTTAATTTCGTATGGCGGGTCGATAAGAATCAGACCGCGACGGGAAACCGGCGGCAGCTTGGCCTTCAGCTGCTGATAGCCATCGGCTTTGTCGACGCGCGCGCGGCTGTCTTTCTGGAACTCGGCGCGCAGCAGCGGGAAGTCGCTCGGGTGCAATTCGGTCATTTGCAGGCTGTCCTGCTCGCGCAGCAGTTGGCGCGCGATAAGCGGCGAACCCGGGTAGTAACGCAGCTGGCCGCTGCGGTTGAAGTGCTCGACGACCGAAATATACGGCTCCAGCTCGGTCGGCAGATCGTCCTGCTGCCAGATACGGGCGATGCCTTCAAGGTACTCGCCAGTACGTTCGGCGTGCTCGCCGCTCAGCTGATAGCGGCCCGCGCCGGCGTGGGTGTCCAGGTAGAGAAACGGTTTTTCTTTCTCTTTCAGCGATTCAATGATCAAACTCTGAACGGTGTGTTTAAGGACGTCGGCGTGGTTGCCTGCGTGAAAGCTGTGGCGATAACTGAGCATGGATGCAGAGATTCCGGGAAGTAAACAAGTTAACCGACAGTTTACCGCAGTTCGCCCAGGATTGCCGCTGTCGCACCGCCTGTCATTGAAATTCCCGCAACTATCCCCCATTCTAGATCTCATGCAAAAGCGCCGGAACGCGCGCTTCATTCACCTTCTTCAACAGGACAGCGCATATGACCAATCCATTACTGACGCCTTTTTCATTGCCGCCTTTTTCTGCGATTAAACCAGAGCACGTGGTCCCTGCGGTCACCAAAGCGCTGGATGATTGCCGGGCCGCGGTGGAAAGCGCGGTGGCGCACGGCGCGCCGTATAGCTGGGAAAATCTTTGCCAGCCGCTGGCGGAAGTGGACGATGTGCTGGGACGCATCTTCTCGCCAATCAGCCATTTAAATTCGGTAAAAAACAGCCCGGAGCTGCGTGAAGCCTACGAACAGACGCTGCCGCTGCTCTCCGAGTACAGCACCTGGATCGGCCAGCATGAAGGCCTGTATAAAGCCTACCGCGACCTGCGCGACGGCGATAACTACGCCACCTTGAATACCGCGCAGAAAAAAGCGGTCGATAACGCGCTGCGCGATTTCGAATTATCCGGTATTGGCCTGCCGGCAGAAGCGCAGAAACGCTACGGCGAAATCGCCGCGCGCCTCTCTGAGCTTGGCAATCTGTACAGCAACAACGTGCTTGATGCCACCATGGGCTGGAACAAGCTGGTGACCGACGTCGCCGATCTCGCTGGCATGCCTGAAAGCGCGCTGGCCGCCGCTCAGGCCCAGGCGCAGGCGAAAGAGCAGGAAGGGTATCTGCTGACGCTGGATATCCCGAGCTATCTGCCGGTGATGACCTACTGCGACAATCAGGCGCTGCGCGAAGAGATGTATCGCGCCTATTCCACTCGCGCCTCCGATCAGGGCCCGAACGCTGGGAAATGGGATAACAGCCCGGTGATGGCGGAGATCCTCGCGCTGCGTCACGAACTGGCGCAACTGCTGGGCTTTGACAGCTACGCCTTTAAATCTCTGGCCACCAAAATGGCCGAAAACCCGCAGCAGGTGCTCGATTTCCTGACCGACCTCGCAAAACGCGCGCGTCCTCAGGGCGAGAAAGAGCTAGCTCAGCTGCGTGCTTTCGCCAAAGCCGAGTTTGGCGTCGATGAACTGCAGCCGTGGGATATCGCTTACTACAGCGAAAAACAGAAACAGCATCTCTACAGCATCAGCGATGAGCAGCTGCGCCCGTATTTCCCGGAAAACAAAGCCGTTAACGGCCTGTTTGAAGTGGTTAAGCGCATTTATGGCATCACCGCCAAAGAGCGTACCGATGTCGATGTGTGGCATCCGGAAGTGCGTTTCTTCGAGCTGTATGACGAAAATAACGAGCTGCGCGGCAGCTTCTATCTCGACCTGTATGCTCGCGAACATAAACGCGGCGGGGCGTGGATGGACGACTGCGTCGGCCAGATGCGTAAACTGGATGGCTCCTTGCAAAAACCGGTCGCTTATCTGACCTGTAACTTCAACCGCCCGGTAAACGGCAAACCGGCGCTGTTCACGCACGATGAAGTAATTACCCTGTTCCACGAGTTCGGCCATGGTCTGCACCACATGCTGACCCGCATTGATACCGCTGGCGTTTCCGGCATCAGCGGGGTGCCGTGGGATGCGGTCGAGCTGCCGAGCCAGTTTATGGAAAACTGGTGCTGGGAGCCGGAAGCGCTGGCCTTTATCTCCGGTCATTACGAAACCGGTGAACCGCTGCCGCAGGAACTGCTGGAGAAAATGCTGGCGGCGAAAAACTACCAGGCGGCGATGTTTATTCTGCGCCAACTGGAGTTCGGTCTGTTCGATTTCCGTCTACACGCGGAATACTCGCCGGAGCAGGGGGCGAAAATCCTCGAGACGCTGGCCGAGATTAAAAAGCAGGTCGCCGTGGTGCCTGGCCCGACCTGGGGCCGCTTCCCGCATGCATTCAGCCACATCTTTGCGGGCGGCTACGCGGCGGGCTACTACAGCTACCTGTGGGCCGACGTGCTGGCGGCGGATGCCTTCTCGCGCTTCGAAGAAGAGGGGATTTTCAACCGCGAAACCGGTCAGTCATTCCTCGACAATATCCTGAGCCGCGGCGGTTCCGAAGAGCCGATGGTGCTGTTCAAACGCTTCCGCGGGCGCGAGCCGCAGCTGGACGCGATGCTTGAGCATTACGGGATCAAAGGCTGATTGCTACGTGAAGATCTGCTTAATTGATGAAACAGGCGCCGGTGACGGCGCCTTATCTGTTTTGGCCGCCCGTTGGGGGCTGGAGCATGATGCTGAGAATCCGATGGCGCTGGTGTTGACGGCCGAGCATCTGGAACTGCGCAAGCGTGATGAGCCCAAACTTGGCGGAATCTTTGTCGATTTCGTCGGCGGGGCGATGGCCCATCGGCGCAAGTTTGGCGGCGGCCGCGGCGAAGCGGTAGCCAAAGCGGTGGGTATTAAAGGCGATTATCTGCCGGATGTTGTCGACGCCACCGCCGGCCTGGGGCGTGATGCCTTCGTGCTGGCGTCGGTCGGCTGCCGCGTGCGGATGCTGGAGCGTAATCCGGTGGTCGCCGCGCTGCTCGACGATGGTTTGAAACGTGGCTATGCCGATGCGGAGATCGGCGGCTGGCTGCAGGAGCGCCTGCAGCTGATTCATGCTTCCAGTCTGAATGCGCTGACCGATATCACCCCGCGCCCGCAGGTGGTGTATCTGGATCCAATGTTTCCCCATAAGCAGAAAAGCGCGCTGGTCAAAAAAGAGATGCGGGTATTTCAGTCGCTGGTGGGGCCCGATTTAGACGCCGATGGCCTGCTGGCGCCGGCGCGACAGCTGGCGACCAAACGAGTGGTGGTGAAGCGTCCGGATTATGCGCCGCCGCTGGCGGATGTCGCCACGCCGAACGCGGTGGTGACCAAAGGGCATCGGTTTGATATTTATGCCGGTACGCCGGAGTAATATTACGCCGTGATGGTATCTCCCGGATAGCGGCGCAACGCGCCTTATCCGGGCTACGGCTTAAGCCTTACCCGGGCTAGCTACTCGCGGTGTCGTTTTTTGTCGGGTGGCGGCTAACGCCTTACCCGACCTACGGTCCGTGCGGCCTGCCTTTAATTAATTCACCATGATGGCTGACACTACTGGTGCTGGCGATCTCAAAATCCCCCGGTGGCGCTGCCGCTTACCGGGGCTACAGCACGATGCGATTTGGTAGCCCGGAGAAGGCGCAACGCGCCGCGTCCGGGAAAAACCCTTAAAAAGTTGCAAACCGATAACAGTATCTACTTAATAAGGCCTAATGAGGCCAACTATTCTGAAAGAAATCATTCTCTAATAGATAGCTTAAGTTTTCAGCCTGCCATGGGCAACCGAGGCATTTGCCGGGCATTTCAACTTCAATGGGCGCGATCGGATTGGTATATATGAGCGCGAACTTTCGCCAGAGAACGTTGCGCATTTTAATTTCGCGTATATCAGTATAAGGGATGCGCTGGTAATTATCTTTGTAATCATAAAACAATGAAAGATTAAGCTGGACTATTTGTGTATCGGCGAAGTACAGCACCGCTGGCTTCGAACGAATAAGACCATGAACATATTTCCGTTCATCAATGGTTTCATTTGGCAATAATTCGCTCAGTATCTGGAGCAAGTTATCCCTTTTAAACCCATTATTCATAATAATTCCTTTTATATTATTCGCCGCATGATTACGTATAAATATGAACGTAGTTTGCCATTTTTATGAGGTGAGGCCTGACGCGCTGTAATGTACTCTAGCATAATAAGGCGGGGAAAAAGTGTGGTGGGGAGAAAACTGAGAATTATGCTTGCTCTACTACAGACATATTATAAATATATATTAAAGCCAGCTTTTCATTTGTTCTCTAGATTAAAATAATGGCGGCCGTTGCCGCCTTTTATTCTCGCCCCGGCGGTTGTCGCCGGGGCGGCTAACGGGTTACTCGGCGCTGGCTGGGGTATTTATCATCCGGTTCAGCCACGGCACCATAAAGGCCATCACCACCGTCACCGCCAGGGTCACGAGGCCAATTTTACTGAACACGTTGGTGTAGATCGGTAGCGTCTGCAGCGGGTCGGTTATATTTTCCGGTACCGCGG
Organism: Klebsiella sp. 141153; assembly: GCF_032601995.1. Classification (NCBI taxonomy): domain Bacteria; kingdom Pseudomonadati; phylum Pseudomonadota; class Gammaproteobacteria; order Enterobacterales; family Enterobacteriaceae; genus Klebsiella; species Klebsiella sp. 141153. Next base: position 323,615 of record NZ_JAQIRJ010000004.1, read on the forward strand.
TGAAGGTCGCGACATAGCCGCCCATCAGGAACGCGGCGGCCTGAGTCAGGAACCACATCCCCAGAATAAAGCCCATCAGCCGCTGCGGCACCAGCGCGGCGACCATCGCCAGTCCCAGGGCGCTAATCAGCAGTTCGCCGAGACTCTGGAACAGATAAACCAGCACGATAAACCACGGCGAGGTCAGTCCCTGCGGGTCGGCAAACCACATCCCGGCCGCCGCGGCGGTCAGAAAGCCCAGCGCGCACAGGAACATGCCGAGAGTGAATTTCATCGGCATGGTCAGGTCTTTGCCTTTGTTGCCAAGACGGGTGTAGATAGCCGCCAGTACCGGGCTGGCGACCACCACCCAGAACGGATTCAACGCCTGGAAACTCACCGGGTTAATCGTCATGCCGAGAATGTCGTGATGCACGTTATTGATGGCGAAGAAGTTGAGCGAGGTCGGCATCTGGGCGTACAGGATATAAAACACCACCGCTTCGAGCATCAGGATGAAGGCGACGAACATCTTGTTGCGGCCGGTTTTATCGAGGCGAAAAGCTTCGCGGAAGAAGAAAATCGTCACCACGATGGACAGCACAATCAGCACCAGGTTGGCGATTTTAACGTTATGCATCAGCCAGGCGCAGAGGAAAATCATCACCACGGTGCCGACCAGCACATACAGCAGATTACGGAAACTCAGCGGCTGATGATCCGGGGTGGAACCGATATCTTTCACCATTCCGCGGCAGGCGAAGTAGACCAGCAGCGCGACGATAAGCCCGGCGCCGCACAGGTTGTAGGTTACCGCGTAGCCAAACTTATCGGCAATAACCGGCGCCAGCGACAGCGACAGCAGCGAACCGATGTTAATCGACATATAAAACAGGGTGAAGGCGCCGTCGAGACGGGCATCTTTAGGCGGATAGCATTTTGACAGTAGGCTCGCGGGATTGGCTTTAAACAGCCCGTTGCCGACGGCGATCGTGCCAAGCGCGATAAAGATAAGATCGGGTTTGAGCAGCGACAGGCCGGTCATAAAGTAGCCGATAGCCAGCACGACGGCGCCGAGCACCAGCGTGCGTTTGGTTCCCAGCAGATGGTCACCGACATAGCCGCCAATGGAAATGAGGCCGTAGACCAGCGCCGCGAAGGCGCCAAAGGTGATAAATGCCTGTTCCTGAGAGAAACCAAGCTGTTTAACAAAGAACACCGCCAGGATGCCCTGGACGCCGTAATAGCCAAAACGCTCCCATAACTCTACAAAAAAGATCATGAAGAACGGACGGGGTTGCTGCAGCAAGCCCGTAGGTGCAGTTGTTTTCATATTCCTTCGCCTTTTAGTGCTATCCCAAAAAGTATGAACGCGTCTGCCAAAACGCGCCGAAAAAGTCTGATGACCCATCATGATGCGGTCATTGGCTGAATGTATAGATTATTATATAGATATTATTTCTAATAAATGGTTGATCACACTAACCGACATTAATTATCTGGATTGATATCCTGATGTGGTCGGTGCGCTTCAGGCGGGATACAGCATAAAAACAAAAACGCCCGCAGGTGCGGGCGTTGGCTGGCGAGGAGAAGCGGATTATTCGTCTTCTTCGTCGCGCAACGGTACGATCAGCATATCAACGTGAACGGTGTTGATCAGCTGACGCGCGGAGGACATCAGCTTGCTCCAGAAGTCCTGATGGTGACCGCAGACCACCAGGTCCATATCGTATTTTTTGATCGCGTCGACCAGCACCTGGCCAAGATCGCCGCTGCCGCTCAGGGTTTCGGTAATCGGGTAGCCGGCGTTAGTGGAAAGCTCCGTCAGCGCGTGGTGCGTCTCTTCAGAGATGCGTTTCTGCATGTCGCCCAGATTGACATCGATAAGACCGGTGTAGAGGTCGGAGTAATTCACATCCACGTGAATCAGGGAAACTTTCGCATTGTAGGGGCGCGCCATAGAAACCGCTTTCTCTACCAGCACTTTGCTTTCCGGTGATAGGTCTACTGCAATAAGAATGTGTTTGTAAGCCATAGTGTTACTCCTTCCATAAGTTGTCGATGACCGTTGGACCAGACAGCCTGTGCTGCCGATTCGCCCGCGTCCTGCAAGCTAGATTCGCGGGGGGCTAAGCCTTTAAGGACTTAATTGTAGAAGATAATTTCTACAATATAGCGCCCCTCGCACTCCGTCAATGCACCTGGTTCACCGTTAGTTAAACAAATTATTCCGTCTTACGTATTGATAACGATTAACCTTGTGGTAAAAAAATTAACTGATCTCCTACACTATTTAATGAGCCGGTTGGATAAATAAACGTGACCGGTATCGCACTCTTTTACTGTACGGTGGGTTGGATGATATTGGGGAGCGGTAGTCCCGGAGGGATCTCCGTGGATGGGTCGCCGGGGAGGAAGTATGATCAGCACTGTTGCGCTGTTTTGGGCCCTGTGTATCGTTTGTGTGGTGAATATGGCACGCTACTTCTCATCGTTGCGTGCATTATTGGTTGTGCTACGTGGTTGCGATCCCTTGCTCTATCAATATGTTGATGGCGGAGGTTTTTTCACCTCGCATGGGCAGCCCAGTAAACAAATGCGGCTGGTTTGGTATATCTATGCCCAACGATATCGCGATCATCATGATGACGAGTTTATTCGTCGCTGTGAGCGTGTTCGCCGGCAGTTCATCCTGACCAGCGCGCTATGTGGTCTGGTACTGGTGAGTATGATTGCGCTGCTTATCTGGCATTGAGCTGCGCTGAATAGACGGCAAAAAAATGGGCCAGTTTCCTGACCCATTTTTCGCATGACTACTGCTTAGATAAGCTTCAGAGCCAGCCAGTACAGCACGCCTGACAGCAAAATCGCTGCCGGCAGGGTGAGAACCCATGCCATCAGGATGCTGGTGACGGTTTTCTTCTGCAGGCCGCCGCCATCAACGAGCATCGTCCCCGCAACCGAGGAGGAGAGCACGTGGGTGGTAGAAACAGGCATCCCGGTGTAGCTTGCAAGGCCGATAGACACCGCAGCGGTCATCTGTGCGGACATACCTTGCGCGTAGGTCATACCCTTCTTACCAATCTTCTCGCCGATAGTGGTCGCCACGCGGCGCCAGCCGATCATGGTGCCAATACCCAGCGCCAGCGCGACCGCCATAATGATCCAGATTGGCGCGTACTCGATGGTGCTCAGCATATCGGTTTTCAGTTTCTTCAGCAGGCGCTGGTCGTCAGAGCTCACATCCGGCAGTTTGGCCACTTTGTCGGTGGTGTCGGAGATGCAGAGCATAATACGACGCAGCTGGCCGCGCTGATCCACTGACAGCGAATCGTAGCTTTCCGTTCCGGTGAGCATTGTCTTCACGCGGTCAAGCGCGTTGATGGTGTTCGCCGGATGGCAGTGAAACTCGCCGTTGGCCGCGGTGTTGGTCTCCGGCGACGGAACCAGTTGATCAACGCCGGTGGCTTTCTTCAGCAGCTCAGGACGCTGTTGGAAGAAGGTTTCCACGTTGTTGACCGCATCGCGGGTACGAGTGATTTCGTAACCTGACGCGTTCATGTTGACCACGAAGCCCGCCGGCGCGACGCCAATCAGTACCAGCATGACCAGACCAATGCCTTTCTGCCCATCGTTGGCGCCGTGCGAGAACGACACGCCAATAGCGGACAGGATCAGCGCGATACGGGTCCAGAACGGCGGTTTTTTCTTACCGTCTTTCTTTTCGCGTTCCGCTGGGGTCAGGTGGATACGAGCACGTTTTTTGGTACCGCTCCAGTAACGACGCAGAATGAAAATCAGGCCGCCCGCTACCACCAGGCCAACGATCGGCGAGACGATAAGCGAGGCAAAAATGCCGATGACTTTCGGGATATTCAGCGCATCAACCACTGAAGTACCGGTCATCAGCGCATTGGTTAAACCAATACCGATGATGGCGCCAATCAGGGTGTGAGAACTGGAGGCCGGGAGGCCAAAATACCAGGTTCCGAGGTTCCAGATGATGGCCGCCAGCAGCATAGAGAACACCATGGCGAGGCCATGTGCGGAACCCATGTTAAGCAGCAGGTCCGTTGGCAGCATATGCACGATGGCATAGGCTACGCTGAGACCGCCCAGCAGAACGCCGAAAAAGTTGAAGAGTGCCGCCATCGCAACAGCAAGCTGCGACCGCATTGCGCGAGTGTAGATCACCGTTGCAACAGCGTTTGCGGTATCATGAAAACCGTTAATCGCTTCGTAAAACAGTACAAAAGCTAAAGCAAGCAATAATAATAGTCCGGTATGTAAATCCAGACCGGCAAATAAATGTAGCATAGGACGTTACGCCATTTTGAGGACATGAACGCGGCGCATTATCAGTGACTTTAGCGGCGCGGGCAAAGTGAAATATAGACTTTTTTTGATTTTCTTCCTGTTTGGGTTTTACCCGGTTGGGATTAATCCTATATCTTTCAAAGACGTAACTGAATGTTGTTTTTTTCGTGCTGGTGTGACCAGAGTGAAATATTTACAATTCCCGACAATTCGGGAATGAGGAAAGTTGAGTGGAAAGGTTTGATGCCATTGTAATCGGCGCCGGTGCGGCGGGAATGTTTTGTGCGGCGCAGGCGGGGCAGTTAGGCTGCCGGGTGCTGCTGCTCGATAATGGCAAAAAGCCGGGGCGCAAAATCCTGATGTCCGGCGGCGGCCGCTGCAACTTTACCAACATGTATGTCGAACCCGCGGCATATCTCAGCCAAAACCCGCATTTTTGCAAATCTGCGCTGGCGCGCTACACCCAGTGGGATTTTATTGAACTGGTCGGTAAATATGGCATCGCCTGGCATGAGAAAACGCTGGGCCAGCTGTTTTGCGATGATTCAGCGGAGCAAATCGTCAATCTGCTGCTGTCGGAATGTGAAAAGGGCGGCGTACAGATCCGTCTACGTAGCGAAATTCTCAGCGTCGAGCGCGATGAACAAGGCTACCGGCTACAGGTTAACGGTGAAACGCTGGCGGCGAAGAGGCTGGTAATCGCCTCCGGCGGCCTGTCGATGCCGGGGCTCGGCGCGTCGCCGTTTGGCTACAAGGTAGCCGAGCAGTTTGGCCTGAAGGTATTGCCGACCCGCGCCGGGCTGGTGCCGTTTACCCTGCATAAACCGCTGCTTGAACAGCTGCAGGTGCTTTCCGGCGTTTCGGTTCCTGCTACCATTACCGCCGAGAACGGTACGCTGTTCCGCGAAAATTTGCTGTTTACCCATCGCGGCCTTTCCGGCCCGGCGGTGCTGCAGATTTCCAGCTACTGGCAGCCCGGCGAGTTTGTCACCGTCAACCTGCTGCCGGACTGCGATCTTGAGGCGTTCCTCAATGAGCAGCGGGGCGCTCATCCGAACCAAAGCCTGAAAAATACCCTCGCGATGCAGTTGCCGAAGCGGCTGGTCGAATGTTTACAGCAGCTTGGGCAAATACCTGATGTGACACTGAAGCAACTGAACGTTCGCGATCAGCAGGCGCTGGTGGAGACGCTAACCGCGTGGCGCGTGCAGCCGAACGGCACTGAAGGTTATCGTACTGCGGAAGTGACGCTCGGCGGCGTGGATACCAACGAGCTTTCGTCACGCACCATGGAGGCGCGCAAAGCGCCGGGGCTTTACTTTATCGGTGAAGTGATGGACGTCACCGGTTGGCTCGGCGGCTATAACTTCCAGTGGGCGTGGTCAAGCGCCTGGGCCTGCGCGCAGGCATTGGCGGAAATTTAATCCGAGAGCCCGGGCACCCTGGCGCCCGGGCTGTTTCGATCAGTTCAGCCCAAGAAAATACTGGGCGATTTTGAAATAGATAATCAGCCCGGTGCCATCAATCAGCGTGGCGATAAACGGCGCGGAAACCACCGCCGGGTCGATACCGATCCGCTTAAGCAACATCGGAATAACCGAAGACACCACCGCGCTCCACAGAGTAATGCAGACCAGCGTCAGGCTGACGATCAGCGTGATTTCCATGCCAATCCCCATCATCCAGGCGCGCAGGCAGCCCGCCAGACCCAGGGTCAGGGCAATCAGAAACGAGGTCGACACCTCTTTGCGGATAACCCGTCCCATGTCACGTAAGCGGACTTCACCCAACGCCATCGAACGCACTAGCGTTGAGGTTATCTGCGTTCCGCTGTTGCCGCCGGTGCCGATCAGTAACGGGATGAAGAAGGCCAGCGCGATGGCAGATTCCAGCGCCTCTTCAAAATGCTGCAGCACGCTGCTGGTGTAGGCTTCGGCAACAAATAACAGTAGCAGCCAGACCGAGCGTTTCTTCCACAGCGTCCACGGACTGATTTCCAGATACGGTTTTTCCAGCGGTAGCGTCGCCCCTTGCAGCTGGGCGTCTTCGGTGACGTCATCCTCCAGCAGATGGGCTATCTCCTTTTCCATCAGGCAGCCGACCAGCTCCCCTTTATCGACAACCGGCACCAGATCGAGGCCGCGCTCGGTGAGTTCGGCAATGACCTGAGGGCGCTCATCGTCGGGTTTAACGCGGAACAGACAGCTGTCCATCAGGTAGCGAATAGACTGGCCTACCTCTACCTCCTGCAATAGTTTTTTGACTGATAAGCTGCCGCGCAGCTTGTTACCGGCGACGACAAATACCTGGCCGGGGATATCGTCGCTGGCGAGCTGCGAGATAAAGTGTTCACGCGCCTCATGGACGCTGAAATGTTCCTGCAACGTAATAAAATCGGTACGCATGTACTGGGCGATCGCATCGCCGTCGAAGCCAGAGGTCGCCTGATGCGCGGCGCAGAGTTGAATGGAAGACATGATTAAAATCCCTATAAAAAATCACTCATAGGGGCGAACAAGACAGGGTTAGCGCAGGCAGATCCCTACGTCCTGGTTTTAGCACTGCATAACGTATCTGAACGGTTATGACCGCCAGAAGTTACCTTGGCAACACCTTGATTCGATGGAAGCCTGTATTTCCCTGAGTGGTCTCTCTCGATACCAACAGGGCGGTAACTTGTATTTATGCAGGAGCCTCGCCATAACGAGATCGTTAAATGAGGCGCCATTATTGGCGAACAGGGATAATTCACAAAGCGTATAGTTTATGTGGTTTATCAACTGTTGATAAACCACATAAATCATTCTCAATTTTTTATGGATTGAGCGGCTTCATTTTCAAGGTTTTGATCATCCGCTAAACACTGCAAATGCCCATGCCGCACGCCGCGCTGGGCAATAACCTCGTCGGCAAAATGCTGTACTTCGTCCATGTTGCCTTTTAGCACCGCGATCTCCAGACAGTCATCATGATTGATGTGGACATGTAACGTGGCGATCGAGAGATCGTGATGCTGATGCGAAGAGGCGACCAGCCGGCTCGCCAGTTCGCGTTTTTCATGCTCATACACGTACGACAGGACCGCATAGCCGCGCTGCGCCGCCTGTTGCAGCGGATTGTGGTGGAGCGCGTCACGCAGAATATCGCGCACCGCTTCTGAGCGGTTGTGATAGCCGCGGTGGGCGCTGTGCGCGTCGAGCGCGGCCAGCAGGTCATCATCCAGAGTCAGGGTTACGCGCTGCATGGCATGGCCTCGTTAAGCAGAGTGTGGGGAAAGGGCGGGAGCACCGCGCGCTGTAGCGCCTGTCCGGCAGCGGATGTAAGGCGCAGCGGCAGACTAACCGTTGCCGTTTCAACGATGCGTCCGCTATCCATCACCAGCACCCGCTGGCAAAAACGCTCCACCAGCCGCAGGTCGTGGGTGATAAACAGGCAGGCGGTGGCGAACTGCGCCTGCAGGCGTTTGAGCAGGGCGATAATTTCCGCCTGAAGCATCAGATCGAGATTCGATACCGCTTCGTCGAGAATTAATAGCTGCGGCCGGACCACCAGCGCCCGCGCCAGGCACACGCGCTGCAGCTGTCCGCCGCTGAGCTGCGCCGGACGCTTGTCGAGCAGCGCCGGGGCGAGGTCAACCGCCAGCAGCATCTCCTCCACCCGCTGCGTACGCTCATCGTGCGATAAACTAAACAGGTGCCGCAGCGGCTCGTTGATAATCTCGCGCACCGTTTTGCGCGGATTCACCGCGCTAATGGCATCCTGAAACACCAACTGAATATCGCGGCGAAAGGCGCCGATCGCCTCCCCCTTCAGGGAGGTCAGCGACGCGCCGCGCCAGGCGACCTCGCCATACCGCGGCGTTTCGAGACCGACCAGCATCCGCGCCAGGGTACTTTTGCCGCAGCCGCTGCGCCCGAGCAGCGCCATCGTTTCACCGGAGGCGATGTCGAACTGGATATCGCGCAATACCGGGCCATGATGGGGGTAATCGTGGCTCACTGCGTTTACGCTGAGTAAATTCATGGTGTTTTCTCCAGGCCATACAGCGCCAGATGAGCGGCCAGCAGGCGCTGGCTGAGCGAGTGCTGCGGGGCGCTAAATAGCGTGTTAACGTCGCAGCGTTCAACAATACGACCGTTTTCCATCACCGCCACGTCATGTGCCAGCCGGGCGACAACGCCCATATCATGGGTCACCAGTAGCAGTCCCTGTCCGCGGTTGGCGACGATATCCGCCAGCAGGTCGAGAATGCGCGCCTGGGCGACGGCATCAAGGTCGGTGGTCGGCTCGTCGGCGATAATAAACGGCGCGCGGCTGAGCAGGGTCAGGGCCACCATCATCCGCTGCAGCATGCCGCCGCTCATCTCGAAGGGGTAGCGCTTGAGCAGCGAGAGCGGATTTTCCAGCCCCACTTCTTCCATCGTTGCCAGCAGGGCGGCGTTGTTGACTTCGTAACCCGTCGCCCGACAGGTCTCCCGCGCATGCGCCGCCATGGTGTGCAGCGGATTAAAGGCGCTGCGCGGATTTTGCATAATGGTGGCGATGGTCGCGCCGCGCAGCTGTTCGCCGTACACCGGGATACCATCGAGCAGCACCCGGCCCGCGGTTTGCCTGACGCCGGGCGGTAAAATACCGAGCGTGGCGGCGCAGGTCAGCGATTTACCGCTGCCGCTACTGCCGAGCAGCGCCAGCACCTGACCGCGGCGCAGGGTAAGGGAAACGTCGCTGACCAGCGGACGGTCGGCGACGAGCGAAAGTTGTTCCAGTTGGATCTTTTGCGGCATCAGTGGTTATGCTCCGCGATCAGCTGAGGATCGAGACGATCGCGCAGCGCGTCGCCCACCAGATTAAAAGCCATCACGCTGATAAACAGCGCCAGTCCGGGCCAGACCATTTGCAGCGGCTGCGTCCAGATGTACTGGCGGGCGTCGTTGATCATCACCCCCCATTCCGCCGTTGGCGCGCTGACGCCGAGGCCGAGGAACGACATCCCGGCTACGTGGAGCATCATATGACCGATATCCAGCGAGGCGAGCACCAGCAGCGAAGGGAGCACCGCACCGGCCAGATGGTCACGGAACAATGGCCAATGGCCCGCGCCGCTCAGGCGTGCGGCGAGAATAAACTCGCGCTGGCGCAGAGAGACCACCAGGTTACGCACCATCCTTGCGTACCAGGCCCAGTGCGACAGCGCAATGGCGATAATCACGTTGCTAAGACCGGTACCGAGTACGCCGACCATAAAGAACGAAAGTATTGAGGTCGGGAAGGTCATAAATAGCTCGGCCAGGCGCATCAGGCCGCGATCGACGCGGCCGCCCACCATCCCGGCGCTGCCGCCGACCGTAAGGCCGATCAGCAGCACCAGCAGCAGGCAGGCCATCACCGCGCCCAGCGAGACGCGGGTGGCGGCCAGCAGGCGCGAGAAAATATCACGGCCGAGGTGATCGGTACCGAGCCAGTGGGCCTCGCCTGGAGAGAGCAGACGTTGATGGAGATCGATGGCCGCCGGGTCATAGGGCAGCCACCAGCCGCTGCTCATGGCGATTGCCGCCAGCAGCGCAATAATGAGTAGCGCCAGTTTTACCGGCCAGCGGAAGGTCGCGAACAGCGTCATACGGCGGCCTCCTCATGGCGGCGCAGGCGCGGATCGAGCGCGGCGTTAAGCAGGTCGACCGCCAGATTGGCCAGCACGAACACCGCCACCATCATCAGGGTAAAGCATTGGATCACCGGGTAGTCGCGATTGAAAATCGCGGAAACCGCATAGCGACCGACGCCGGGCCAGGCGAAGATATTTTCGATGATCATCGTGCCGCCAATCAGCTCGCCGATGTGCATACCCAGCGCCGTCACCACCGGCAAGGTCGCGTTACGCAGCACGTGTCGCCGCTCAATCTGACCTTCGCTCAGCCCGCGCAGACGCGCCCAGACCACGTGGCGCTGACTGGACACTTCCAGCATGCTGGCGCGCAGTAGGCGAGCATTGATCGCCAGCGACATCAGGGCGATGGAGAACGCCGGCAGCAGCAGATGTCGCCAGCCGCCGTAGCCCATCGCCGGTAGCCAGCGCAGATGGACGGAAAAGAACATTACCAGCAAAAACGCCAGCCAGAAGTTGGGCATTGAGACACCGAGGAAGGCAATCAAACGTACGGCGAAATCGGGTAATCGGTCGCGATGGCGCGCGGCCCAGATCCCCAGCGGTAGCGAGGTCAGCAGAATAATCACCAGCGCCGCGCCGGTGAGCTGCAGCGTCGCCGGCAGAAAATGGAGCAGGTCGTCCAGCACCGGGCGCTGGCTGGCGTAGGAGACGCCGAAATCGAGATGTAGCGCGCGCCACAGCCAGTGTAGATACTGCCGCGCCAGCGGCTGATTGAGCCCGAGCTGCTCGCGGGTAGCGGCAATCATTTCGCTGGTGGGCGGCACGTTGGAGAGGCGCAAATAGTCCAGCGCCGGGTCGCCGGCGCCAAGACGTAACAACAGGAAGATGATCGCCGAGGCGGTAAGCAGCATCAACGGCAGCGGGAGCAGGCGGCGAAGAAGATATTTCAGCATCATGGCGCCACCGGCGTAATCAGCTCTAACGGCAGATCGGTGGTCACCGGCGCGAAGGGCACTTCGCCCAGCGTTTTGCGGGCGACGGACATCAGCGAGACGTAGCTTATCGGCAGATAGACCGCTTCGTTGTGCAGACGGGTGAGGATATCGCGATACAGTTCGCGACGGCGGCTCTCGTCGGTGGTGGTCAGGACCTCTCCTATCTCTTGATCAATGATTGCCTTATCCGGCAGGCCACGCTGCGCCTGATAGTCGGCGTGCGAAGGGACGCGCATCGAACTCATAAACGCGTGCGGGTCGAACGGCGCTCCCCAGGTATGGTTGAAGATCATCGTGAAGCGGCCATCGTGCTGGCGGGCATAGATACTGCTCTCCTCTTCGCCGACCAACCCGACATCGATACCTACCTGGCGCAGGTCGGCCTGGATGATTTCCGCCATCGACTTAGCCAGCGCATCGGTGCCGATAAAAGCCAGTTCAAGTCGCAACGGGCGCCCGTCTTTTTCACGAATATCCTTGCCGGGCGTTAGCGTCCAGCCGGCGTTTTCCAGTAGCGTACGGGCCTTATCCGGATTGAAGCGGCGCGCCAGCAGGTTATCCGGCGCGTAAGGTACCGAGGGCGCGAAAAGCGTATCGGCGACCTGCTGAGTGCCGTACAGCACGCCGTCAATGAGCGCCTGTTTATTGACGGCATAGTTAAGCGCCTCGCGTACCGCCAGTTCATTCGTTGGCGCTTGCAGCGTATTGAGCGCCAGCATCACGGTTTGCGTCGGGGCGGAAAGACGCGTGCGGTACGCGTCCTGCTGGCGAAAACGGGCGAACGTATCCAGCGGCAGTAGCCCTTCATCACCATACAGCAGATCAACTTCACCGGTTTCAAAGGCGACCGCCCGGCTGGTGGCATCGGGGATCACTTTCACGGTGACTTTCTCAAGCGCCGGTTTTTTTCCCCAGTAGCGCGGGTTGCGTACCAGTACATCCTGCTGATTAAGCTGCGAGCTGGCCAGCATCCACGGACCGGTGCCGATGGGCGCCTTGATGCCTCGTTGGGTACTACCGTCAACAAACTGCGAGGGGGCGATAAAACGAAACGGGCGGGGAAGGGCGAGTTCCTGCAGGAACGGGTAGTAGGCGCTTTTCAGGGTGATTTGTAGTTCGTTATCGCTGAGCGCTTGAACGTCCGTTATCTGATTGGTCAACTCCAGCCAGGCGTGCCGCTGGCGGTTGGCCAGCACCGCCTGAAAATTGGCCACCGCGGCCTGGGCGTTAAAAGGTTCGCCGTTGGAGAAGTAGACATCATCACGTAGGGTGAAACGCCAGATTTTACCATCGGCTGAGTGGATCCAGCGGGTAGCCAGCCAGGGGGTAACCCGGCCATTAGCCTGATATTTGACTAGCGGCTCATACACCATACTTTGGGCGAACATTTGGTTCGGCGTATACAGATGTGGATTGAGAGGACCGACGTTAACCGGCCAGGCGATGGCGATTTCATGCATGGCGGCGGGCGCGAGCAGAGGAATGCAGGCGCAGAGCGCCAGCAAGGTGGTGCGGAAAATAGACAAGGTTTACATCCAGAAGGAACGAAAAGTATGACGATTTTAATAATTTGTCATACTTAAGGAGTAACCTGGATCAATATGTTGGGAGAAAACCATAACAAAATCATATGTAGCATATGATTACGATTGTCTGAACAAATCCAACAGGGTGGTGACCTGTTCATCGAGCGGCGCCAGGTCCCGCTTGACTATCAAATGCAGCGGCGTGGCGCGGCGGGCGCCATGGCTCAGCGGCAGCGCTTTCAGCACGCCCTGTTCCAGATGTGCGCGTATCCGCTCCTCCGGCAACCAGCCGAATCCCACCTGATACAGCACCGCATCAATGGCGGCATCAATAGTAGAAAAGGTCCAGGCATCGCGGGTGGATGAGGCATCGCCGCTACGGTCGGCAATGCGGATCAGCGGCCAAGGGGCCAGCGCGTTGTCGTCCAGCAATTCATCCGATTGCGACAGCGGATGGTCGCGATGGGCGACCGCGATAAAGTCGATATTCATCAGCCATTCGCCGCGTCCGGTAATATCCTGGCGACGGGTTAAGACCATCACGTCGGCCTCGCTGCGGGCGGCGCTTGCCTCATCGACGTTTTCCAGCACTTCGGTCAGCCGAACCTGAGTTTGCGGGTAGCGTTGCTGAAACTGACGCAGAATGGCGAACAGCCGCTGGCGGGGGAAAATGCTGTCGACGACCAGATCCAGACGGGTGCGCACGCCGTTGCGCAGCGTCGCGGCGTGGGTCTCAACCCACGAAAAGGCCTTCAGTAACGGTTTCACCTGATTGAGCAGCAGTTCGCCAGCGGGCGTCAGCACCGCTCGCCGTCCGGACGGCGCCAGCAGCGCCACTCCTAAACGTTCCTGCAGCAGCGCCAGGTTATAGCTCACCGAAGACTGGCTGCGGTTGGTCTCTTCCGCGGCTTTGGCAAAGCTGCCCAGCTCAATCACTTTTTCCAATAGCGCCCATTGTTCCAGCGTGGTCTTGTGCATGATTCATCTAAAAATTAGATTATTTTAATCCAAACATAGCGTTATTCATTCAATTTTTAAAGCCGTATTCTTACCTCAACGAAACAGAGGAGAATAAATAATGAGCACTTTTGACAAACATGACCTCAGCGGCTTTATCGGTAAACATCTGGTTTATACCTACGACAACGGCTGGAACTACGAAATTTACGTTAAAAATGGCACCACTCTGGACTATCGTATTCACAGCGGCATCGTTGCCAACCGTTGGGTGAAAGACCAGCATGCGTACATCGTGCGGGTAGGCGAAAGCATTTATAAAATTTCCTGGACCGAACCAACCGGTACCGACGTCAGCCTGATCGTCAACCTGGGCGACAAACTGTTCCACGGCACTATATTCTTCCCCCGCTGGATCATGAATAACCCGGAAAAAACCGTCTGCTTCCAGAACGATCATATTCCGTTAATGAACGCCTATCGTGACGCCGGCCCGGCCTACCCGACCGAAGTGATTGATGAATTCGCGACTATCACCTTTGTTCGCGATTGTGGCGCGGATAATAACGATGTAATTAATTGCCCGGCTAATGAATTACCCGCAGATTTTCCTGCAAATTTGTAATACAGCAGAAATAATTCTGTGATCTAACACTAATTTTTACCGATAGATTAAAACGTAAATAAATATTTATTGCGGGCTGGTTGACGATTCGTTTACTTTCACCCGTTAAGCCCCAGTTTTCTCTATGAAACTGGGGCTTTTTGCTGCTGATTCCTGTCATAAGAAAATACTATCTATCTGATTCTCAATGAGATATTACTATTCTCGCGAAAAATATTAATTTCTTAATATTATCCTAAGCAACAGCGACTAGATTTATAACCGTCGAAATACCCTGGAATGAAATGTGGCGGTGAACCGACTTCATTTTCATTTTGTTTAAGTCCGCTGGCGCAGGATATTTCTTTCTACCGGCCCCCTTTTTTAGTGGGTTATTAATAGAACAGGAAAAAGATGAGCGAATTTCTGCCGTTTTCGCGCCCGTCGATGGGCGACGCAGAGCTGGCTGCGCTGCGTGAAGTTTTGCAATCAGGATGGATTACTACCGGTCCTAAAAACCAGGCGCTGGAAGAGGCATTTTGCCAACTGACCGGCAACCGCCACGCCATCGCCGTCAGCTCCGCTACCGGCGGTATGCACGTCACGCTAATGGCGATGGGCATTGGCCCTGGCGACGAAGTGATCACCCCTTCGCAAACCTGGGTGTCGACGCTGAATATGATCTGTCTGCTGGGCGCTACGCCGGTGATGATCGATGTCGATCACGATAATCTGATGATTACCCCCGAGGCGGTGGAAGCGGCGATCACCTCGCGGACGAAAGCGATTATTCCCGTCCACTACGCGGGCGCGCCTGCGGATATCGATGCGATCCGCGCCGTTGGCGAGCGCCACGGTATTCCGGTTATCGAAGATGCCGCGCATGCCGCGGGAACGCACTATAAGGGCCGCCACGTCGGCTGGCGCGGCACCGCGATTTTCTCGTTCCACGCGATCAAAAATATGACCTGCGCCGAAGGGGGGCTTATCGTCACCGATGATGACGAGCTGGCTTCCCGCATCCGCAGCCTCAAATTCCACGGCCTGGGCGTTGACGCCTACGACCGCCAGACCCACGGCCGAGCGCCGCAGGCGGAAGTGATTACCCCCGGCTTCAAATACAATCTGGCCGATATCAACGCCGCGCTGGCGCTGGTGCAGTTGGATAAGCTGGCGCAGGCGAATCAACGTCGCGCTGCAATCGCCCAGCGCTACCTGCGCGAGCTGGCTGATACCCCGTTTAAGCCGCTGACCGTTCCGGCATGGGATCACCAGCACGCCTGGCACCTGTTTATTATCCGCGTTGATGAAGCGGCCTGCGGCATCAGCCGCGATGCCCTGATGGAAAAACTCAAAGCCATGGGCATAGGCACCGGTCTGCACTTCCGCGCGGCCCATACGCAAAAGTATTACCGCGAGCGTTTTCCTGAAGTTTCGTTACCGAATACCGAATGGAACAGCGCGCGCATTTGTTCCATCCCGCTGTTCCCGGATATGACCGACGACGATGTCACCCGCGTCATTACCGCGCTACATCAGTTGTCAGGACGTTGATATGCTTACTTATCCTCCCGTAAAAAAAGTCTCGGTGGTTATCCCGGTTTATAACGAACAGGATAGTCTGCCGGAGCTGCTGCGTCGTACCGACGCCGCCTGTGCGACGCTAGGGCGCCAATATGAAATTCTGCTGATCGACGACGGCAGCAGCGACGATTCCGCGCGCATGCTGACCGAGGCCGCCGAAGCCGAAGGCAGCCACGTGGTGGCGGTGCTGTTGAACCGTAACTACGGCCAGCACTCGGCGATTATGGCCGGTTTCAGCCATGTCACCGGCGATCTGATCATCACCCTCGATGCCGACCTGCAAAACCCGCCGGAAGAGATCCCGCGGCTGGTGGAAAAAGCCGATGAAGGCTACGACGTGGTCGGTACCGTGCGCCAGAACCGTCAGGACAGCATCTTCCGTAAATCTGCCTCGAAGATGATTAACCGCCTGATCCAGCGTACCACCGGTAAAGCCATGGGGGACTACGGCTGCATGTTGCGCGCCTATCGCCGCCATATCATCGACGCCATGCTCAACTGCCATGAGCGCAGCACCTTTATCCCGATTCTGGCGAATACTTTCGCCCGCCGGGCGGTCGAGATCCCGGTGATGCACGCCGAGCGCGAATTCGGCGACTCCAAATACAGCTTCATGCGTCTGATTAACCTGATGTATGACCTGGTGACCTGTCTGACCACCACCCCGCTGCGTTTACTGAGCATTTTCGGCAGCGTGATAGCCCTGTTGGGCTTCGCCTTCGGCCTGCTGCTGGTGGTGCTGCGTCTGGCCTTCGGTCCACAGTGGGCGGCGGAAGGGGTGTTCATGCTCTTCGCCGTGCTGTTCATGTTTATCGGCGCCCAGTTTGTCGGTATGGGCCTGCTCGGGGAGTATATCGGCCGCATCTATAACGATGTCCGCGCCCGTCCCCGTTACTTTATTCAACGTGTTGTTCGTCAGCCGGAAACGGCGTCTCAAGAGGAAGATCGTTCATGAAAGCAGTAGTCTTCGCTTATCACGATATGGGTTGCGCAGGTATTCAGTCACTGCTGGATGCCGGTTATGAAATCGCCGCTATTTTTACCCATCCGGATAACCCTGGCGAAAACCATTTCTTTGGTTCCGTTGCCCGTATTGCCGCCGAGCAAGGTATCCCGGTATGGGCGCCGGAAGATGTTAACCATCCGCTGTGGATTGAACGTATTCGCGAGATGAAGCCGGATGTGCTGTTCTCGTTCTACTACCGCAACCTGCTGTGCGATGAGATCCTGAATATCGCGCCGAAGGGGGCTTTCAACCTGCATGGTTCTCTGCTGCCGAAATACCGCGGTCGTGCGCCGCTGAACTGGGTGCTGGTCAACGGCGAAAGTGAAACCGGCGTGACCCTGCATCGAATGGTTAACCGCGCCGACGCGGGCGATATCGTCGCCCAACAAGCTGTGGCTATCGGTCCGGATGAAGCGGCGCTGGCGCTGCACCGTAAACTGTGCGCCGCCGCCTCCGATCTGCTGGGCCAGGCGCTGCCGGCTATTCGTGAGGGTAAGACTCAGGAACGCGCGCAGGACCACAGCCAGGCGACCTACGTTGGCCGTCGTACCCCGGAAGATGGGCGTCTCGATTGGGACAAACCGGCGCAGACTCTGCACAATCTGGTGCGCGCGGTGTCCGATCCGTGGCCTGGCGCTTTCGCCTATGCCGGCGCGAACAAATTTATCGTCTGGAAATCCCGCGTGCGCGCCGACCTGCCGGCAGCCAAGCCCGGCACCGTGATCTCTGTCGCGCCGCTGGTGGTTGCCTGTCAGCAGGGGGCGCTGGAAATTGTCACCGGCCAGACCGAACGCGGCGTTTATATGCAGGGTACCCAACTGGCGCAGGCGCTGGGGCTGGTGACCAGCGCGGTGCTGAGCAGCAAACCGGTGGTGGCGGTGAAGCGCCGTACCCGCGTGCTGATTCTCGGCGTCAACGGCTTTATCGGTAACCATCTGACCGAACGTCTGTTGCAGGACGACAACTATGAGATTTACGGCCTGGATATCGGCTCTGACGCCATCAGCCGTTTCCTCGATAACCCGCGTTTCCACTTCGTGGAAGGCGATATCAGTATCCACTCCGAGTGGATCGAATACCACATTAAGAAATGTGACGTGGTACTGCCGCTGGTCGCGATCGCCACGCCTATCGAATACACCCGTAACCCGCTGCGCGTGTTCGAGCTGGATTTCGAAGAGAACCTGAAAATTATCCGCGACTGCGTGAAATACAATAAGCGCATCATCTTCCCGTCGACCTCGGAAGTGTACGGCATGTGCACCGACAAAAACTTCGACGAAGATACCTCCAATCTGGTGGTCGGGCCGATCAACAAACAGCGTTGGATCTACTCGGTTTCTAAACAGCTGCTGGACCGCGTGATCTGGGCCTACGGCGATAAGAACGGCCTCAAGTTCACCCTGTTCCGTCCGTTCAACTGGATGGGGCCGCGTCTGGATAACCTTAATGCCGCGCGTATCGGTAGCTCCCGCGCCATCACTCAGCTGATCCTTAATCTGGTGGAAGGTTCGCCGATTAAGCTTATCGAAGGCGGCAAGCAGAAGCGCTGCTTCACCGATATCAGCGATGGTATCGAAGCGCTGTTCCGCATCATTGAGAATAAAGATGGTCGCTGCGATGGTCAGATCATCAACATCGGTAACCCGGAAAACGAAGCGAGCATCAAAGAGCTGGCGGAAATGCTGCTTGCCTGCTTCGAGCGCCACCCGCTGCGCGATCGCTTCCCGCCGTTCGCCGGTTTCCGTGAAGTGGAAAGCAGCGATTACTACGGTAAAGGCTACCAGGACGTTGAGCATCGTAAGCCGAGCATTCGTAACGCAAAACGCTGCCTGAACTGGGAACCGACCGTCGAGATGGAAGAGACCGTTGAGCATACTCTGGACTTCTTCCTGCGCACCGTTGAGCTCACGGACGATAAAAACTCATGAAACAAGTCGGCTTACGCATAGATGTCGATACCTTTCGCGGGACGCGTGATGGCGTACCGCGGCTGCTGGCCCTGCTGGGCAAGCATGGAATTCAGGCAAGCTTCTTTTTCAGCGTCGGGCCGGACAATATGGGGCGCCATTTATGGCGCCTGGTAAAACCGAAGTTTCTGTGGAAAATGCTGCGCTCTAACGCGGCGTCGCTGTACGGCTGGGATATTCTGCTGGCCGGTACCGCGTGGCCGGGGCGCAGGATTGGCGCGGGTAACGAAGAGGTTATTCGCGCCGCCGCGCAGATCCATGAAGTGGGTCTGCATGCCTGGGACCACTACAGCTGGCAGGCATGGAGCGGCGTGTGGCCGCAGGAACGTCTGACGCTGGAAGTGGAACGCGGTCTGCTCGAACTGGAACGCATTATCGGTCGCCCGGTAACCTGCTCAGCCGTCGCCGGCTGGCGTGCCGACCAGCGGGTGGTAAAAGCGAAAGAATCCTTCGATTTCCTCTACAACAGCGATTGTCGCGGCACGCGGCCATTCCTGCCGCAGCTTGGCGGCGGGGCCTCCGGCACCGTACAAATCCCGGTGACGCTTCCCACCTGGGATGAAGTGGTCGGTAGCGCCGTAGATAGCGCTGGCTTTAACCGCTATCTGCTGGACTGCATCCATCGCGACAAGGGAACGCCGGTCTATACCATCCACGCCGAAGTGGAAGGCATTGCCTACGCCGACCAGTTCGATGCGCTGCTGGCCATGGCGGAGGAAGAAGAAATACAATTTTGCCCACTGAGCCAGCTGTTGCCCGCTGACTTTAGCGAGCTGCCGTCAGGCAAAGTGGTCCGTGGTGAACTGGCTGGCCGGGAAGGTTGGCTTGGACGTGAACAATTACTGGGCTCGGGTGTATGAAAAGCATTCGTTATGGCGTCTCTCTGGTTGTACTCTTTGCGCTGTATTACTTATTGCCGTTAAATTTCCGTTTGCTGTGGCAGCCTGATGAAACCCGTTATGCCGAGATCAGCCGTGAAATGCTGGCCTCCGGCGACTGGGTGGTGCCGCATCTGCTGGGCCTGCGTTACTTTGAAAAGCCGATTGCCGGTTACTGGATTAACAGTATTGGCCAGTGGCTATTCGGCCATAATAACTTCGGCGTGCGTTTCGGTGCGGTTTTCGCCATTACCGTCAGCGCGTTGCTGGTGGCGTGGCTGGCGTGGCGTATTTTCCGCGATAAACGCGTGGCGATCCTGTCGCCGGTTATCTTCCTCACCGCGATGCTGGTCTACGCGATTGGCACCTATGCGGTGCTGGATCCGATGATCACCATGTGGCTGGCGCTGGCGATGTGCAGCTTCTGGGGAGCCTCCCAGGCGCAGAGCCGCGGCGGGAAGTTGTTGGGTTATATCGTACTGGGCTTCGCCTGCGGGATGGGGGTGATGACCAAGGGCTTCCTGGCGCTGGCGGTACCGGTAGTTGGCGTGCTGCCGTGGGTGATTGCGCGTAAACGCTGGCGCGAAGTGCTAACCTACGGTTGGCTGGCGGTGGTGGTCTGTACGTTGGTGGTGCTGCCGTGGGGATTGGCTATCGCTAATCGCGAACCGGATTTCTGGCGCTATTTCTTCTGGGTCGAACATATTCAGCGTTTCGCCGAGAAAGACGCCCAGCATAAAGCGCCCTTCTGGTACTACATTCCGTTCCTGATAGCCGGCAGCCTGCCGTGGCTGGCGCTGCTGCCGGGCGCGCTCAAGCGCGGCTGGAGCGAACGCGATGATGCCCGCGGCGCGCTGTATCTGCTAGGCTGGGTGGCGATGCCGTTCCTGTTCTTCAGCATCGCCAAGGGAAAACTGCCGACCTACATTCTGCCGTGCTTTATGCCGCTGTCGATTTTGATGGCCCGCTACGCGCTGGATGCCGCGAAGGCGGGGGCGAAAGCGCTGCGCATCAACGGCATGATCAACCTCGGTTTTGGTCTGCTCGGCCTGGTCGCGGTGCTGGTGGTCTCACCGTGGGGTGTCATGCATAAACCGGTGTGGACGAAGATCGAGCTGTATAAATGTCTGCTGGCGGCGATCGCCTTTGCCGTATGGGCGCTAATGGGCTGGTTGGCAATCAAGGACAACGGTCGTCGCTGGACGCTGGCCGCCATCTGCCCGCTGGGGCTGGCGCTGCTGGTGGGCTTCGCTATTCCGGATCGGGTTATTGACAGTAAACAGCCGCAGTTCCTGGTGGATATCGTGAGTGAATCGTTGGCGCCAAGCCGCTATGTACTGACCAACAGTGTCGGTATCGGCGCGGGGCTGGCGTGGGAGCTCAAGCGTGACGACATCATCCTGTATGACAAGCAGGGGGAGCTAAAATATGGCCTCGGCTGGCCGGATGCGCAGAGCAAATTCCTGGCGACTCACGAATTTGCTGATTGGCTGGCGGCGCACCGCCAGCAGGGACCCATCTCACTGGTGCTGCTGATGGATAAAGGTGAAACGATGAACGAACTGGCGTTACCGAAACCTGATAACTCCTACGTGCTGGGGCGCGTGGTATTTATTCAGTATCTGCCGCAATGAGTGTCTGGTTCTGTCTGGTACTCGCCAGCCTGCTTAGCTGCGCCGGTCAGTTGTGCCAGAAGCAGGCAACCCGGCCGTCCCGTAGCGGACGGCGCGGGCGGCATATCCTGGTCTGGTTGGGATTAGCCCTGCTGGCGCTCGGCGGCGGTATGCTGCTGTGGCTGGGGGTACTGCAGGCAATCCCGGTCGGTATTGCCTATCCGATGCTGAGCCTCAATTTTGTCTGGGTGACGCTGGCGGCATGGGGCATCTGGCGCGAGCCGGTGGCGCGCCGCCACTGGCTTGGCGTCGGGCTTATCGTCGTCGGTATCGCCGTTCTGGGGAGTAGCGTCTGATGGGCTTAATCTGGGCGTTATTGAGCGTTGGCCTGGTCAGCGGCGCACAGCTGCTGTTGCGCAGCGCGATGGTCGAACTGCCGCCGTTGACCGATATCCTGACCTTCCTCAATCATCTGCTGCATTTTCGCACCGGTACCTTCAGCCTGGGTTTCGGCCTGGTTGGCTATCTGCTGTCGATGGTCTGCTGGTATTTCGCGCTACACCGCTTACCGCTGGCCAAAGCTTACGCGCTGCTAAGCCTGAGCTACATTCTGGTGTGGGCCGCCGCCATCTGGCTGCCCGGCTGGCATGAACCGTTTTATTGGCAATCGCTGCTGGGCGTGCTGATTATTATCGCCGGCGTGCTGACTATCTTCTGGCCGGTTAAGCCGCGCCGTTAAAACATTGAATGTGCGCCGCCGTCAGCTTAAACGGCGTTGGCGTACAGACCGCAATACTTAACCCTTCATACTGAATCTGGCTTAATGACAGCGCGCCGTGAAAGGCGCTGTCAACAGAGGCCATCTGCCAGGCGCTGCCGCCGCGCTGTTTCACCAGGGCCTCTTTGCGCGTCCAGATACGCCAGAAGGCGACTAACCGCCGCTCCGGCGGTTCACGCTCCAGTTCCTGGTGCTCGCCCTCGCTGAACAGGGCGTTAGCCAGCCGCTGCCAGCCGTTGCGCGGGCGAATCACTTCTATGTCGCAGCCAACCTCGCCTTCATCGCTCAGCAGTAGGGCAATATGGTCGCCGCTGTGGCTAAGGTTAAACCACCGCCCGCTACCGGGCGGGAATGCCGGTTTACCCTGTTCGCCATACTGAATATCCATTAGCGGGGTAGTCGCATGCGCCAGCAGCGCGCGCCCGGCAAGCCAGCTGGCCCGCCGCGGGCCGTCCGGCGCCTGCGCCATCAGCACAGGCGGCAGCGGCAGGGCGCTAAGGGTTGAGATGTGGCCGAGGATAAGCTGATACATCTTACGGCCAGCGCTGAATAATGATTGAGGTGTTAATGCCGCCGAAGGCGAAGTTGTTGCTCTGCAGGAATTCACAATCAATCTTGCGCGATTCGCCCATGATGTAGTCAAGGTTGCCGCAGTTAGCATCTGGATTATGCAGATTCAGCGTAGGCGCGAACCAGCCCTCGCGCATCATCTGCAGACTCATCCACGCCTCCAGCGCCCCGCAGGCGCCAAGGGTATGGCCGAAATAGCTTTTCAGCGAGGAGATCGGCACGCCGTCGCCGTAAATCGCCGCCGTCGCCTGGCTTTCGGCGACATCGCCGCGATCGGTTGCGGTGCCGTGGGCCGAAATGTAGCCAATATCCCGGGCGCTTAAGCCTGCCATTTTTAACGATTGTTCCATGCAGATCTGCATGGTTTCACGCTGCGGTTGGGTGATATGCGCGGCATCGCAGTTGGTGGCGAAGCCGATGATTTCACCGTAGATAGTCGCGCCGCGCGCTTTGGCGTGCTCCAGCTCTTCCAGTATGAGAGTACCGGCGCCTTCGCCGATCACCAGCCCATCGCGCTGTTCATCGAACGGGGCGGGGGTGAGGTCGGGCTGTTCATTACGCTGGCTGGTGGCGAACAGGGTGTCGAATACCGCGGCTTCCGACGGGCATAGCTCTTCCGCGCCGCCGGCGACCATCACCGTTTGATAGCCGTGACGAATCGCTTCCCAGGCGTAACCAATCGCCTGGCTACCGGAGGTACAGGCGCTTGACGTTGGAATAACGCGGCCGCGCAGACCGAAAAACAGCCCGGTATTAACGGCGGTGGTGTGGGGCATCATCTGCACGTAGGTGGTGCCGGTAATATTGTTGGTGTGCTTTTCCGTCAACATAGTGGCGAACTCGCTCACCGGGCCGGTACTGCCGGTTGACGAGCCGTAAGCGATGCCGGTTTCGCCGTTGCTCAGCACGGCATCATCGATAAGCCCGGCCTGCTCGAGCGCCAGTTCAGTGGCGCGGGTAGAAAGTAGCGACACGCGGCCCATCGCGCGAATACGCTTACGGGTATAGTGGGCCGGTAGGGTGAAATCATCGATTGGCGCGCCCAGTAGCGTATGCAGACCCTCGTAAATACGCCACTCCGGCATGGCGCGCACGGCGTTTTTATAACGCTGCAGCCCCGCCGAAACATCCTGCCAGTTGTCGCCAAAGGCGGTGACGCCGCCCATCCCGGTAATGACCACACGACGTGTCATAACATCCCTCCATTGATTGAAATGACCTGTCGGGTGACATATCCCGCAATATCCGACATTAAATAACTGGCAAGCCCTGCCACCTCGTCCGCCTGTCCCATGCGTTTCATCGGGATCATCGACATCGCCTCTTTTAGCGCAGTCTCTTCCATTTCGATCATCCCGGTGTCGATAAGCCCCGGGGCGATGCAGTTGACGGTGATTTTGCGCTTCGCCAGTTCAATGGCCAGCGCTTTGGTGGCGCCGATGATCCCCGCCTTAGCGGCGCTATAGTTGACCTGACCCCGGTTGCCCATGACGCCGGATACGGACGAGAGCGTGATGATACGCCCGCCCTGGCGCGCGCTAATCATCGGCATGATGCAGGGATGAATGACGTTATAGAAACTGTCGAGGTTGGTGTGGATCACCGCGTCCCAGTCCTCTTCGCCGAGCGCCGGGAAAGCGGCGTCGCGGGCGATGCCGGCGTTGCTGATAATGCCGTACCATGCGCCGTGTTCGGCCATATCCTGCTCAAGCACGTCGCGACACTGCGCGCGGTTGGCGACATCAAAGCTCAGCAGACGACCCGAGCCGCCAGCGGCGGTAATCGCCTCCAGCGTTTGCTGTGCGCCCGACGCATCGCGATGATAGTGGATGCCGACCACAAAGCCATCCGCCGCCAGCTGACGGGCGATAGCGCGACCGATGCCTTTACTGGCGCCGGTGACCAAAACTGAACGACTCATTCTGACGCTCCTTGTTGAAATAGGGTGTTAAGTTCTGTTGGCGTCGGCTGGAAAGTATTGACCCGTCCGCTTGCCAGTTCTTCATCGTCTGCCGTAATGGCACATTCGAAGCTGCCGAAACGCTCGTCCTGCATTAACAGCTTTACGGTGATGAACAGCGCCTTGCCGCCCGGCAGGTATCCTGCCGCGCAGACTAACTCGCGCGCGCCAAGCACCATGCCTAGTGAGATGGACGTTTGCCCCTGTTGTTGGCGGTGCCATCCGGACCAGACGCCAACGGTTTGCGCCATGAGTTCCAGGGCGAACCAGCCGGGGAGATTGCCCTCGGCATCAATAAACGGCGCCAGGACGCCATGGGTCGAGACCGTGACCCGGCAGGTAGCGGTTTCGTCGGTGACATTGACGACCTCTTCCAGCAGCAGCATTGGCGGCTTGTGCGGTAGATAAGCGCCGGGCGGTAAGTAGTGGCTCATTAAATGCTCCCGAGCAGAATGCTGGCGTTATTACCGCCAAAGGCAAACGAGTTCGACAGGATAATCGGCCGCGGCAACGGTAGGGGACGTTCGATAATCCCGCACGGCGGAAGGGTCGCGTCGCGCGGCGACTGGCTGAAGTCCTGCGCCGGCAGCAGCAGATTGCGTTGCAGGATCAGCATGCCGATGGCGGCTTCGGTGATCCCCGCCGCGCCCAGCGTATGCCCGGTCAGATGTTTGGTGGAGCTGCATGGCACCTGCTCGCCAAATAGCGCGTTGACGACGTGAGACTCTATCCGATCGTTCAGCGGCGTGGCGGTGCCGTGCAGGTTGATATAGCCCACCTGTTCAGGGGCGATGCCCGCATCGTCCAGCGCCTGCTGGATAGCGCGAATTGCCCCTTCTCCCTCAGGATGCGGGGCGGAAATATGCCAGGCGTCGCTGGACTCGCCGATACCCAGCAGCGCGATAGGCTGCGGCTCGCGGGTCAGCAGCATCAGCGCCGCCCCTTCGCCGATAGTGATGCCGCAGCGATCGCGGCCAAACGGCTGGCACTGAGTCGTGGAGAGCGACTCCAGGCTGTGAAAGCCGTTGATCGGCATTCGGCTGAGGGTATCCGCGCCGCCGACAATCGCCACATCCGCCAGCCCGGCTTCAATCAGTCGGCGTCCGCTGATAATGGCTCTGGCGCTGGATGAGCAGGCGGTTGACAGCGTAAATGCCGGGCCATCCAGCGCCAGCCAGTGGCTGAGAAAACGCGACGGGTCTCCCAGCTCCTGCTGCGGATATTGCCAGGCCGCGCTTTCCGCGCCGCTAAGGGTCAAAGTGACGTGCGCGTCACCTTCGTCGAGCCCCGAGGTGCTGGTGCCAAGCACTACGGCAACGCGTTCACGCCCGTATTGGGCGATGGCGTCATCCACCTGCGGCTGAATTTGCGCCAGCGCCGCCAGCAGCAGTTGATTATTGCGCGAACGATGGGCGCTAAAGGTATCGGGAATGGCGGGTAATTCGCCGTCCACGCCCGCGAAAACCGCCTGCGGATGTCCCTGTAGCCACCCCTCGCGCGGGCGCATGCCGGGCGCGATACCGCGAGCCAGATTGGCGGCGACTTCATCATTATCGCGACCCAGCGCGTTAATCATGCCGATGGCAGAAATGTAGATCATCTCAGTCACCCAGGTATTGAATGGTGATGTGGTATTTAAAGACGTGCTGTTCGATGCTAATCGGCACGCGCTTGCCTTTGCGGTTGATATAGGTGATTTCCGTGACCAGCTTCCCGCGCGCGTTACGCAGTTCGCGTTTGTCGCCGCGGTCGGTTAGCGTCCAGCCTTTCGGCAACTGCGGCAGCCATGCGCTAACCGGCCAATGGCTGAGCATGACATCGGCCAGCACCTGGCTGGCTGGCGGCAGTTGCGGAACCACGATTGACTGTTCAGCGCGCAGCCCTTTTTCATCGTAGGTCACAAGAAACAGACGGATACCGACGGACGACAGGCCCGCCAGCGTGAGCTTTTTATCATCGGCATTGAGCATGACCAGCAGCGACTGGGTTTTGCCGTTGAAGCTGCCGGTGAGCAACTGTTGCGAGCTGATAGCCGGCGAGATGCCAGGCGGCGGCAACGTGATGCGCGTACCCGGCTCAAGCCATGCCTGCGGGCGGCCTTGCGGCTCCGGCTGCGAATGACTGCAGCCGGCCAGTACTAAGGCGGCGAGTAGCGCGAAGGCGCGCCAGAATGATGGTCTTATCATCGTCTTTTTTTCTCTTTTTTGGTCGGCATCGCCAGCGGCGAAAGCAGGAAAGCGGTGAAAATGCCGCTCACCAGAACAATGCCAAAACTGCTAATGGCCTGAGTGGCGCTAAAGACCAGCATGCCAAGCGTTAATAAGGTGGTCATCATCGCCAGCGTGACCGCCAGCAGTGATGTCAGCGGCGTGCCGCGCGGGTTGCTGAAAAACAGCGTGTAGTTAATGCCGATGCCCAGTACCAGCACCAGCGCCAGCAAGGAGAACAGGTTAACCGGGTGGCCGCTAAGCGCCAGCGCCGCCAGCCCGCAGCCCAGCGACAGTACCGATGGCACCAGGCTTATTAGCCCTTTGCGCCAGCCAAGGCGGAGAACGGCGCCGCAGGCAATCACCGCCAGCGCAACGCACAACAGTCCGGTTAAAATATGGCGGTAGAGCGCGAAAAGCTGGTCGAAATCGCTTTTACGATCGACCCACGCAACGCCAGCCTGCTTTGCGCTGAGCGCCTTTAGCGCCGCGCTGTCTTTCACGCCGCTCACCGGGACCAGTACGCCGCTTTCGCCATCCGGCAACGTCAGCCATAGCAGCCGCCAGCCTTCGCTGGCCGGGCTGGCAAGCCAGTCGTCGACCGTTACCGGCATCGGGTTGAGATCGGGATTAACTTTTGCCACCCCGGCGTGACTTAGCGCCTGGCCGACGACGGGCGCGGCGCGTTGCAGCAGGGTAAGATCCTGCTGCTGTCGGGCGAGCGAATTCAGCGGAATGGCGCGATATCCGTCGAGTATACCGTCGGTTTGCGCCTTAGCCAGCGCGGGTATAAATGCTTCCAGGCGTTCCAGCGTTTGCTGGGCGGATTCGCCGTACACCACAAACCACTTCTGGTCGACGCTTTGTCCGGTGAGCGCGGTAATCGCTTTTTCCTGAGCCAGAATATCCTGCGGCAGCGCCTGGAGCTGCGAAATATCATCATCCACCCGCAGCGTCGCTAGCCCCGCCAGCGACAACAGCGCTAGCGCAACGGGGAAGCCGATGGACAGCTTTTTATTGCGCCGCCAGGCGGCGAGCCAGCGTAACAGTAGCAGCATTGCCGGTACCGGGCGCACGGGGAGCCCGCGGCACAGCCATGGATGCCAGAAAATCACCGTCAGGCATGAGGCGCTCAGGCCGACCGCCGCGAAGAGCGCCATCTGGCGAACCGCCGGGAAGGGGGCCAGCATCATAATCAGATACGCCACGACGGTGGTGAGCAGCGCCAGCAGCAGCGCATGACGCACTTTGGCGAGACTCTGCCACGGGGTTAATTCCGCGCCATGCACCATCCGTTCGGTCAGATAATAGAGCGTATAGTCGGCGGAGATGCCGATGATGCTCATGCTCATCACCAGGGTCATCAGATGCAGCTCGCCAAATAGCAGCAGCGTGACGACGGTGCCGGCCAGCGCGCCGATCGTGATAGAGAGCAGACATAGCAACAGCGGGCGGAGCGAGCGAAACGTCGCGACGATCAGCAGGATCACGCCGAACAGCGTCGCCGCGCCGAGCGTAGAAATATCGTGCTTCGCCTGCTGGCTGGCGTAATCGCTATAGAACACGGTGCCGCGTGACAATAGCTGCGCCTGCGGATACCGCGTTTTCCATTCCTTCTCCAGCTCGCCGAGGGTCGTGACCAGCCGGTGCGTCTGCTGCATATCGAATGACGATCCCGCCAGTTCGCCATGCAACAGATACCAGAGGTTGCCCTGGGCGTCTTTGGTCACCAGCCAGCCGTTCTGCAGCTGCATCCGCTGGCCGCCTTTCGCCATCGCCAGCTGCGAACCGCGCATCAGCATCAGCGGATCGTTTTGCAGTTCTTTGCCGCTGACGCCGGAAAATGCCGAATAGAGCTGCGAGAGGATCCATTGCGCCTGCGCTTCGCCGCCGTTTTGCAGGCGCGCGCGGGTAGCGGGGTCAATTAAACCGTTACGATGTTGCCAGAAAAACGCGCCCCATGCCTGCTGGCTATCGGCATCCATTGGGCCTTTTACCTCGGCCAACGCCTGCGATTGTTGCAGCCGCTGCAGCCAGTCGCGGGCCGCCTGCGGATCGGCCTGTTTACCGGGGCTGACCAGCCACACCAGTTGGCGGTCCAGCCGCTGCATAAAACCGTCGTTCAGGGCGGGCGGGATCGCGCCAAGCGTCTGTTTCGGCAGCATAGCCAGTACGCTACTGTTAAGCCTGGCCTGCGGCAGCAGCGACAGCAGCGCGCCCGCGAAGATCAGGCAGACGACGGCCCATAACAGTGCAGGGCGTTTATTGGGCGGCAAAGCGTTGGCGTTCGTCATCGGTCAGTTGCGCTGGCGTTAGTTGATGTTGGGAAAGCGTAATATCGGTGCGATCGCCCTGTTTGTCGTTGAGCTGAATATGCTCCAGATAGGTTTTTCCGGCTAAATCGATGCGGGCAAAAATCTTATCCAGCGGCGTAGTGATGGGCGTCAGGCGCAGCGTCCACTGGCCGTTGCCTTTATCGGCAAATTCCACGCGGAAGTTTTCTTCCAGGACTTTACGATCCGCCTGGAACAGCGCGCGCAGTAAATGGTTGAACTGGAACATCTGCGGGTTGTTTTCGGCGGTGATGGTCTGCGGCGGCTGGCCGTTAATCGCCTGCACCATCCGTTTGTCATCCAGCAACAGCTGCATTGGGAACGGCGAGGTTTGATCCCACAGTAAACCCTTATCGCGGGCGATCAACATCTTCCCCTGGGATCGCAGCGGCTGCGGTAGATCCTTAATAGTGCGAACTTGATCGAAATGGGCGCGTACCACCGGCTGTTCGGTGAACCGTTGTTGTAGGGTATCAAGCGTCAGGGCGCTGACCAGCGGGCTGATAAACAGCCCTAACAGCAGCAGTAATCTCATGGCGTTACCCCCATGCGTTCAAACAGGATATCCGGGCTGACGAAACACATCTCGCGGCTATTTTCATCTACCGCGACCTGGATGGTGTATCCGGTGGTGGTGCGCTTGCCGCTGACGGCATCAAAAATTTCGTAGCCGATGCGCAAGCGGTTCTCAAACTCTTCTATCCGCGCACGTACGCGAATACGCTGTTCGAAGGTAATGACGTCGCGGTATTTCACGCGGGTATCCACCACCGGCCACAAATAACCAGAATCTTTCATCTGCCGGTAGCCGTAGTTGAACTGGTTAAGCAGCGCCTCACGGGCAATTTCGAAGTAGCGAAAATAGTTGCCATGCCACACGACGCCCATCATATCGATGTCATGAAACGGGATAGTCAGCTCTACTTCAGCAGTAAAACGGGGATCGTTAAGCACCCTTTACTCCTTATCTTTGGGATCCGGCAAACGCCAGAAATCGAAAAAGTTAAACCAGTCGAGCGGCGACTGCAGCGCGTAGTGTTCCAGCCGTTCGGCGTAGCGGTCGATGCATTGCTGGAGCGCCTGTTGGCGATCGGCGCGCGGCAGCAGCAGCGGATCGGCGAACGGCTCGCAGTAAATGCGCAGTTTGTCCTGCTGGCGGAGAGCGAAAATCAAATTCACCGGGCAGCGCAAAATAGCCGCGAGAATGAACGGCCCCTGCGGGAAGGGGGCGTCTTGTCCCATAAAACGGCTCCAGCAGACGCGCCATTCGCCGCCGCGCTGCGGGTTAACCGCAATACGGTCGCCGACAATAGCGATCCATTCGCCGCGATCCAGCTTTTCTTGCAACAGCATGGCGGTTTCCGGGCCGATATCGGTCACCGGCATCAGGTTGAGTCCGGCCTGAGGCGCCATCTCCGCCATAATTTGTTTAAAACGTTGCGCGTTTTCGCTGAATACCAGGGCGTTGATGGTTTTGCTGCCCTGCAGTTGCGCCAGCGCGCGGCAGGCCTCGACATCGCCGAGATGCGAGGCCAGCAGTAGTTTTCCTCGCGGATCGCTGATATTCAGCGTCTCCTCGGCGCCTGCGGCAAAGACCACGTCGCGACCAAACTGTAGCTCGCCGCGCCAGCTGGCGATTTTATCCAGCATCGCCTCGCCAAAGCGCAGGAAGTGCCGGTAGCTGGTCAGGGTTGGCGGTATCGGCATCTGGCGCGCGGCGAGCTGTTCGCGCGCGCGGGTGATCCATTGTTGCGACGCGCGGCGCGCCGTCGCGGCCGTCAGCCAGTACACGCCGACTACCGGATAAAGCAGCAGCGTGAACGCCTTGCGCCCCAGCAGCCGCCACACCAGCAGCATCAGGCGCATTCCCCATAATCCTTTTACCTCCTGCTGGCGCGCCCAGTGCGGCGAGGCGCGGCGAAACAGCAGCGACGGCATCCGCGGCAGCATGCCGAGGAACAGACGCGTGTGCATCAGCGAGATGCGGCAGTTATCTTTGAAGGCATCAAAATGCGACAAACCGTCCGGTGGATAGGTCACGCGGGTCGGAACAAAGTAGCTGGTATTCCCCTGCCAGTAGAGGCGCACCATCACTTCGGTATCGAAATCCATACGCTGGCCGAGCGTCACGCGCTGCGCCAGCCGTAGCGTTGGCGTTATCGGATAGACGCGAAAGCCGCACATGCTGTCTTTCAACTGCAGCGACAGCGTTTCAATCCATACCCAGACGTGGGTTATCCAGCGCCCGTACAGGCGCGAACGCGGGATAGAGTCGTCGTAAATCGGCTGCCCGGAAATCAGCGCTTCAGGATGCGTCTGCGCCAGCGCCAGCAGTTGCGGAATATCTTCGATGGCGTGCTGACCATCGGCATCGACCTGCACCGCATGGCTGAACCCGGCTTCCGCCGCGGCCTGTAGCCCACGGATCACCGCTGCGCCTTTGCCCGCGTTCTGTGGTAAGCGGATTAGGGTCAGGCTGGCGGTTTCCGCCGCCAGCCGCTCCAGCTGCTGCCGCGTACTGGTATCGCTGCCGTCGTCCACCACGATGCACGGCAGGCCAAAGGGCTGCAGGCGCGCCAGCACCCGCGGCATCATTGCGCCGTGGTTATAGCAGGGGATCAGAACGCAGGGAGAGAAATCTAGCGGCATAAGCGAATTTTCCCGCTGCTGGCGGTGTGTCGCGCTTCGCCGTCGTGGCGCAGATAGCTAAACGTCAGAGTCTGGCGCGCCTCCTGCCAGTTGAGGGCGAGCGTAACGGTCGTGTCCGGCAATAGCGGCGACTGGAACTTCACATTCTGAACGCTGTGAAAACGCCAGCCGGGGGCCAGCAGCATGGTGGCGTAATGCATCGCCCAGTCCATCTGCGCGACGCCGGGGAGCAGCGGCTGCACGGCAAAATGGCCGCGAAACCAGAATAGCGCCGGGTCGAGAGAGAGTACGATTTCAACCCGATCGGCTTGCGGCTGACGGCGCTCAATTTCATGGGGCTTCATGAAATAACTCCTGTAATTGCGCGTAGACACGCTTGTTCATGCTGTTAACGGGGATCTCGTCAATCACCCGCCAGTAGCGAGGGATGGCCACAGGTTCCAGCAAGGCGCGCAGCGCTTTTCGCCACTGTAATTCCTGACTTTTTCCCCAGCGGCGACGGGCGTCTGGGTGCAGAACTAACAACGCGCCAACGCTCTGGCGACTGCCGCGGGTAATAGGCAGGGCGGCGGCATCAAGAATGCCATCCAGTTCCAGTAATCGATGTTCCACTTCGCTTAGTGAAATGCGTTTCTCTTCAATTTTCACCACCCGGTCGCGACGACCTGCCAGCTGGAATTGACCGCTTTCATTGAAATGCAAAATATCATCGATAACCAGGCCGTTATCGTCGGCGATAAGCGGCGAAAATAGACGAATTGTGTTGCCCTGCGGCTGAAAGCGAATGCCGGGGAACGGCTGCCACGGCGTATCATCCTGCAGGCGCTGGCGGCAGGCGATAACTCCGCTTTCCGTGCTGCCGTAAATTTCATCCGGCCAGACAGCAAACCAACTGGCGGTTTGCACCGCATCCTGCCACAGAAGCTTGCCACCGGCGGACAAAATCATCGCGACCGGTGGCGGGGGCAACTGGCGATCGAGACGTTTGAGGAAAGCCGGACTGCTGATAAAAAGATAGCGATGGTCAGGGTTCAATGCCGTTAACTGCTCGGCGTACTCAATCATCGCCGCGTGGAGCGGCAAACCTAGCGCCATGGGCAGGAACAGGCGGAACGTCAGGCCATATAAATGCTGTGGCGCGACTGATGCCACTACCCGGCAGTCTGCCAGGCGTCCGGCATAGTGCGCGGCTAACAGCGCCGCCTCGCGGTCGAGACTCTTGACGGGCTTACTAATTCGCTTCGGTTCACCGGTAGAACCGGAGGTAAAAAGCTCAATATCGGCGTCATCGTCGATTGCCGGGAATGCGTATTCGTGGGGGGCGGTCGTCATGGCGGAATGCACAACCTGTAGCGGCCCGCGCCACGCCAGCGCCTTATCGCTCAATGTGCCGTCGAAAAGCGCCCGCTGTTCGTTTAATAACGACGCGCGACTGTGGCCGGGAAGCACAGGCGTTTTTCCCGCATGCAGCGTGGCCAGCAGGGCGACCAGAAACAGGTAGCTGTTATCAAAACAGAGCGCCCAGCGTTCGCCTTGCTGTTGCTGCAAACAGGCAAGCAGCAGGGCGACATCGTAGCGCAGATGCGCCAGCGTCCAGCGGTGTTCTTCCTGCCACGCAATCAGCGTGTCCGCCGGACGCGCTGTGCTGAGCCACTGGGCCAGCATAAGGGGCTGCTTCATGGTTTATCTCGTTTAATCATCTGCTGGCGGGTCAGCCACTCGCCGGCCATCAGAGTTCCCATCAGAAGATAGGAAATCATGCCGTTCCACGCCGTCCACAGGGACATATCGCCGTATAGCGCAGTAAACAGCGCAACGCCGCCGTTGAGGATGAAAAAGGCGCACCAGATTTGGGTAACCCGGCGGGTGTAACGCACGGCGCGCTCGGGAAGAACCGGTTCCCGCAGCCGCGCCAGGCGCTCGACTATCGGCATGCTTGACCACAGCGAACCGCCAAACACTGCCAGCATGACGCTATTTACTACTACCGGATAAAACAGCAGCAGCTGATGGGTTTTTAGCAGATAGCTGGCAATGCACAGCGTCATGCCGGCTGCCGCTACGACCTGAGTAACCACGCTCAGTGGCCCCGCCTGTCGCCGGGTCTGGCGAAAGCGTAAAAACAGCAGCAGCGCCATTAACGGTAGTAGCCATTGCAGACTGTTATGCGCGAGGCCAAACCAGACTAAGAACGGCCAGGCCAGCAGCAATACCCCTGTCATTAACGGAACGACCGGCAGCGAGCGTATGCCCGACACGGTGAATTACGCTTCTTTCAGTAAGTGTTCTACCGCATCGACGACATCCTGCACGGTACGTACGGTTTTAAACTCTTCTGGCTTGATTTTCTTGCCGATTTTCTTTTGCAGATGGACGATCATGTCGATGGCGTCGATGCTGTCCAGTTCGAGATCTTCGTACAGGCGGGCCTCAGGTTTAATATCCTGCGGATCGATTTCAAATACCTTCACCAGCAGCGAGGAGACTTCTTCGTAAATGGCTTGTTGTTCGGTCATGACGGTTCTCCTCAGGCACGCTGCGCTTGAATAAATGATGCCAGCGTGGCGACGGAGAAGAAGTGCTGACGCATCTCTTCGCTCTCAGCCGACAGCACCACGCCGTACTGATTTTTCACCGCCAGGCCCAGCTCCAGCGCATCGATGGAGTCCAGACCCAGGCCATCGCCAAACAGGGCGGCATCGGTGTCGATATCATCAGCGGACAACTCGTCCAGGTTCAATGTACTGATTATCAGATTCTTAATTTCAAGATAAAGCGCTTGCATCATTAATTCCTGTTTCAGGTGTAGTGCCTGATTCTAATTTAAGCAAAATATGCCGGTTTAACTGCCGTGCGGCCAGCGCCGGTTCTTGTTTATTTGCCTCGTAAAACTGGTCTATTCGCAGCCGTTCTCCGACTTCGACGGTAAATAACGGCTTCGTTCGCGGCGCGTCGTACCATTTGCTCTGTTTACCCAGCATATGCTCGGTGCAGCGGATGATGACGACGCGCAAGTCGCTGCCGCAGCGCACGGCGATATTGGCCGCGCCGCGCTGTAGCTGCATTTTTTCTCCCGGCACCGTTCGGGTTCCTTCCGGGAAAATCAAAATGGTATCGCCCTGCTGTAAGCGCTGCCGGCTGGCCGGGAGCAGGGCATCGGCGCGATCGTTAATCAAATAATCCGCCGCGCGGATCACACCGCTGACAAATGGGTTTTTCAGCAACGCGCTTTTCACCAGGCAGTCGGTCTCCGGCATCACCGAGGCCAGCATAACGTAGTCGATAAGGCTGGGATGGTTGGCGACCACCAGGCAACCGCGTTCCTGACGTAAAATATCGCGCCCTTTAATCTGGTAATCGAGTACGCCGACGCCTTTCACCACGCTGAGAAAACAGCGGAAACTGAGCGAAATACTGCGCCGTGCGATGCGGCGACGGCGGGCCTTATCGCGCAACAGAATCAGCAATAGATTGAACCAAACAACAGAGAGCAGCAGCCCGCCAAGGCCAAACAGCGCGAAACAAAAACCGGTCATCGCCGCGCGCCAGAGCCGATTAAGGCGACACAGAAGAGTGTTCATGAACGGCTCCACTGCCATTGCACGCGTTCGCCGGGCAGCGTGAATGCGCGCGCATTCTGCAAATAATACTGTAAAAACAACAGGCTTTGCGGCAGCGTGCTCTCTTCGACTGCGTCATGACGTTGCGCTTTGCAGCGCCATTGGCTTCCCGCTTCAATGACCCACGCCACCGCGTAGGGCCAGGTTGGCATCGCCGGTGGTAGCTGCGAGTGATAAAATTCAGGCAGAAAACCATCGAAATCCACCATCAAGACGCGCTGATAGCCCGCCTGTAGTAGAGCCATCACTTCATATAAACCCTGTTGGAAAGTATCGCGTCCAGCGGAAAGCGATGACGATGCAATGGGTTTTTTCGCTGCAATCGTCAGATTGCCGACGGCGGAGTTATGTACCGATAGGGCGAAATCGGTAGGCGAGAGCGCCTGCTCCAGCGCCAGAGCGTGCAGGATGCGATAGTTGCGCTCGAGTTCGCCGTGACGGCTGGTATAGAGAACGGCGTCGATCTCATGGCGGCGCAGCATCGCCAGCCCGCACTCCACGGCCAGCCTGCTGCCTGAACTGAGTCGACGGGCGGTCATCATCGGTAATTCGCTAAGTTTGGCCGGCGCCGCGGTTGGATCGATGGCGTGCAAATGCTGTGACCACCGTTGCCACTGCTCGGTGCCACTGACTCCAGGCGCGAAGGCCTGCCAATCAACTATGTTAAATGCAAATGTCATCTACACGCGTCCGCGAAAAATCAATTATTCTTCTGACATATCAACAAGGTATGCCCAACGCCTAAATTATCGTGGCGTTGTTCTACCCGGAAACCCGCCATTTCCAGATAGCGATAAAACTTCTCTACGCTGTAGAAACGACTGTTGCCGTTGGCCATACAGGTAAAGTAGAGCGAAGACGCATTCAGACTAAATGATGCTGCTTCAAACTTCTGCGCATCCCAGAACAGCTCCAGAATACACAGGCGCGCGCCGGGTTTCATGACCTGCGCGACGTTACTGAGTAGGGTGATAATTTGTTCCGGGGAAAAACAGTCAAGGAACTGGCTCATCCACCAGATATCCGCCTCTCCTGGTAAGGGGGCGTCACTCAGCATATCCACAGCATGACAGTCAATGCGATGGGTAAGGCCCGCATTTTCTATATTTTCGCGGGCCAGCGCAATTTGTTGTGGCAAATCTAATAACGTAATCGCGATATTTTCATCATACTCACAGCAGCGCAGCGCCCACTTACCGGTATTTCCGCCGACATCGTACAGGGTTGCGGGCCGACTGGCGAATACATGTGGCAGCGCGGCGCTGAACGCACCGTCGGAATAGTAATGATCGAAAGCAAACCAGCTTTTACGCGCCGCTTGCGGAAGTTGCGATAATGCCGGGTAAATTGTTGGCCACTCACCAAAAACTTTTAAACCAGATGGTTTACCTTCCTGTAACGCATTTTCCAGAAAGAATAATCCCTGATAACAAACGTCCTGAGTAAAATCCATATTTACACGGGTCATCGTATCATGGAGTAAGAAATGTCCCACTTTAGCGAGGTAATAGCGTTCTTCTTTATAGGTAACAATACGACCGCTTAATCCCATATCCAACAAAACGCCTACAGCATATTCATTTCCCTCACAATTTTCGCTAATTGCTTCAAGGGTCGCGCCGCGTTTACCTTGCCGATCGAGATAACCGAGGATACCTGAGTTACGCAGACATAACGCGGTTTGAAAGAGCATGGGGGCGAAAGCGATGCGTTGCGCTTCCGTGATGGCATCCAGCGCGCTAAGAGAGTCCTGTTGATACACGTTCGGCACAACCTTTTATATCAATGTGAGGGGAACGGGCCAATACTGGCCCGTTGGGGAGTTTACTTCTGCAACGCCGTATTAGCGGCGAGGGCGACCTGAATATCTTTATCGAGATTATGCACCCAGCGATTATAGTTTCTATGAATCTTTCCGCCGGAAGCCATCAGGTTAAGGCTACTCACGTAATTAATAGAATAACCTGTTGCAGAGTAGTTA
This sequence comes from Klebsiella sp. 141153, assembly GCF_032601995.1. Classification (NCBI taxonomy): domain Bacteria; kingdom Pseudomonadati; phylum Pseudomonadota; class Gammaproteobacteria; order Enterobacterales; family Enterobacteriaceae; genus Klebsiella; species Klebsiella sp. 141153. The sequence goes on from NZ_JAQIRJ010000004.1 coordinate 360,750, forward strand.
ATTTTAATATCCGCGGAGTGGGCCCGGTTTTGTAAATGTCCTTTGATAACGCCAGGGCCTGCATCGGACATAATCCATTCACGCTGGACACCAGCCTGGAGAATAGCGCTTTTGACCTGAGCTTCAGTATGACCCGCGCTAACCGTAGTTTGGACCTGTTCGATCGGCGCGGTGCGCGCGCAACCCGCCAGCGCGCCGACAACCGTGGCGGCAACAATCCAGTGAATAACCTTTTTCATGAATACTCCCTATTAATATATTGGTTGAGAAAATACTTAGGTCAATGGCAAAAATAATAATGTCGTCGTGATGTCGTGTTTTTTATTCAGGTTGTTTATTAAATTTGCTTTACTTTAAAAATGTGACAGATAAATATCCTAATGTTATAGGAATGCTGATTTTAGGATAAAACGACGGCGCAGGTACGCTGCGGGGCGAAGTATAAGTAAATTAACTCTGCTTAATCAATGAATATCATCGGTAAGTTATGTCGTAATTTTACGACTTTTAAATTGCAAATCGCCGTTTAATTATTGGCAGGGTAATATTGCAGATAAAGGGCTGCTTTTTTGTACACGCCGTGATAATAGTGAAGCGTGTCGTATCAATTTGGTGGACCCCGATGCCTGAACCCGTCGCCGAACCCGTGCTCAGTGGATTGCGCCTCAATCTGCGGATTGTCTCCGTCGTTATTTTCAACTTTGCCAGCTATCTCACTATCGGCCTGCCGTTGGCGGTTTTGCCGGGCTACGTTCACGATGTGATGGGATTTAGCGCCTTCTGGGCCGGGCTGGTGATTAGCCTGCAGTATTTCGCCACGCTACTGAGCCGACCGCACGCCGGGCGCTATGCCGACCTGCTAGGGCCGAAAAAAATTGTCGTTTTCGGCCTGTGCGGCTGTTTTCTGAGCGGCTTGAGCTACCTGCTGGCAGCCTGGAGTAGCGGTTGGCCGCTGCTGAGTCTGCTGCTGTTATGTCTGGGACGAGCGATCCTCGGCATTGGCCAGAGCTTTGCCGGCACGGGGTCGACGCTATGGGGCGTAGGCGTTGTCGGCTCGCTGCATATCGGGCGGGTGATTTCGTGGAACGGCATTGTGACCTACGGCGCGATGGCGATGGGCGCGCCGCTGGGCGTGCTGTGCTATTCATACATTGGCCTCAGCGGCCTGGCGATGGTCATTATGGCGGTTGCTCTGGTGGCTATCATTTGCGCGCTACCGCGAACGGCGGTGAAGGCAACGAAAGGGAAAACGATGTCATTTCGTGCGGTGCTCGGCCGGGTTTGGCCTTACGGCATGGCGCTGGCGTTGGCTTCTGCCGGCTTTGGGGTTATCGCGACCTTTATTACCCTGTTTTATGACGCGAAAGGCTGGGATGGCGCGGCCTTTGCGTTAACGCTGTTCAGCTGCGCGTTTGTCGGCACGCGGCTGTTTTTTCCCAACGGCATTAACCGCTTAGGCGGCCTGAACGTGGCGATGCTCTGTTTTAGCGTGGAGGTTATTGGCCTGCTGCTGGTGGGCTTTGCACAGACGCCGCTGATGGCGAAAGTCGGGACTTTCCTCACCGGCGCGGGGTTCTCGCTGGTCTTCCCGGCGCTGGGTGTGGTGGCGGTAAAAGCCGTGCCGCAGCACAATCAGGGCTCGGCGCTGGCGACCTATACCGTCTTTATGGATTTGTCGTTGGGGATAACCGGGCCGCTGGCCGGGCTTTTGATGGCGTGGACCGGGATACCGACGATTTATCTGGCGGCGGCAGGGCTGGTGATGGCCGCGCTACTGCTGGGCTGGCGGTTAAAAAAACGGCCCCCGGTGGTTGAACCGGAGGCCGCTGCATCAGGGCAATAAAATTAGTTAATGACCAGCGTGTTGACGATGCTTTCCGCTTCGGTTTGCGCCTGCTGCTGGTTGTCCGCTGGCAGTGTGACCTGCAGGGTCAGCAGTTTGTCATCGACCTTACCGAGCAGCACGGAAGACCATGCGGTCTGCCCCTTGGCGGAGATGATGCTGTCCAGTTGCTGTAAGGTGTGGCCTTTAATCTCAATAGATTTGTTAGACACAACCTGCAGCTGCGGGTCGCGGCTGCGCTGCTGATCTTCCAGACGTTTGGACAGCACCGCCAGATCTTCATTAGTGCTGTCGCCAACAATCACGATCACCGCTTTCTGGCCGGTGGCGTCGGAATAGACGTGCATATTGTTGGCCTGGGTACCGAGCTTACCGCTCTGATCTGCCATACCCGCAGGCAGGGTGAAGCTCAGTTTACCATCCAGCAGGCTAATCGCCTGGCCGCTGGTGTTGCTCTCTGCTGCTGCCCCGACGGTCGGCGCTTTTGAATCGCTGTTATCACAGGCCGCAAGCCCCATAACCAGCAGGCCAATACCGACATATTTAACCAAATTGCGCATTGACATCTTCCTTTCGATAAACGGCCATTAACGGCTCATCCGGTTATCTTATCACAACCGTTAGCGAGTACCTTTAACCTGGCTGCAATGCCGACAAATCAGATTTATCCGCCAGTCTTTTCAACAGCATATTCAACAGCACGCCGTACATCGGCAGGAAGAAGACGATGCTGATGAGCACTTTAAAGCAGTAGTCGACGGTGGCGATTTCCCCCCAGTGGGCGGCCATAAACGGATCCGGGCTGCGCCAGAAGGCGATGAAGAAGAAAGCCAGGGTATCGCTGACGTTGCCAAACAGGGTCGACGCGGTCGGTGCCAGCCACCAGCGGCGATTCTGACGCAGGCGGTTGAAGACGTGGACATCGAGAATTTGCCCCAGCGCATAGGCCATAAAGCTGGCGGCGGCGATACGGGCAACGAACAGGTTAAAGGTGCCCAGCGCGGCAAAGCCCTGCCACTCGCCCATATAAAACAGCGCCGAAATGCCATAGGAAATAATCAGCGCCGGGATCATCACCGCGAAGATGATGCGTCGCGCCAGCGGGGCGCCGAAAATGCGTACCGTCAGATCGGTGGCGAGAAAAATAAAGGGAAAACTGAACGCGCCCCAGGTGGTATGGAAACCAAAAATGGAGATCGGCAGCTGGACCAGATAGTTGCTGGAGGTAATCACCAGCAGATGAAATAGCGAAAGCCAGACGAGCGCTTTCTTACGCTGTACGGTAGTAAAGGGATTCATATTGTGACCTTTTTATGCCCGTCATGCTTCATATCAATGAAGGAATCGGGAGCGGAACGTTGGGGTGAGGGAACCCAATTAAAAACGGCTGCATGATACTGCGTTGCGAGCGTAATGCAATGGTTGTTTTTCGCGCAAACGTTAACCTGGCTTGCGTACTGGCGAAGTGGGGGTAAACTAGGGCCGTTTTGTTGAAGTGAGATAAAAATGAGCGAACTTTTCTCCAGTCCTGACCATACGCTGGACGCCCTGGGGCTCCGCTGCCCGGAGCCGGTGATGATGGTGCGTAAAACCGTACGCACCATGCCGGTGGGCGAGACCCTGCTGATTATTGCCGACGACCCGGCCACCACCCGCGATATCCCCGGTTTTTGCCTCTTTATGGAGCATGAACTGGTGGCGCAGGAAACCGAAGCCCTGCCGTACCGTTATCTGATCCGTAAAAGCCACTGAGCCCATCCCGGATAGCGGCGCCTTGCGCCTTATCTGGGCTACCCAACGCTCCGGAACCGTAGCCCTGCTAAGCGCAGCGCGAGCAGGGAATACCCCCGGATGGCGGCGTGTTGCGCCTTATCCGGGCTACTCAATGGTCTGGAACCGTAGCCCTGCTAAGCGCAGCGCGAGCAGGGAATATCCCCGGATAGCGGCGCGTAGCGCCTTATCCGGGCTACCCAACGATCCGGAACCGTAACCCTGTTAAGCGTAGCGCAAGCAGGGAATATCCCCGGATGGCGGCGCGTTGCGCCTTATCCGGGCTACCCAAAGGCCTGGAACCGTAGCCCTCTCAAGCGCAGCGCGAGCAGGGAATATCCCCGGATGGCGGCGCGTTGCGCCTTATCCGGGCTACCCAAAGGCCTGGAATCGTAGCCCTGCTAAGCGCAGCGCGAGCAGGGAATACCCCCGGATGGCGGCGCGTTGCGCCTTATCCGGGCTACCCGACGGTCTGGAACCGTAGCCCTGCTAAGCGCAGCGCGAGCAGGGAATCCCCCCGGATGGCGGCGCGTTGCGCCTTATCCGGGCTACCCAAAGGCCTGGAATCGTAGCCCTGCTAAGCGCAGCGCGAGCAGGGAATCCCCCCGGATGGCGGCGCGTTGCGCCTTATCCGGGCTACCCAACGGTCTGGAGCCGTAGCCCTGCTAAGCGCAGCGCGAGCAGGGAATATCGCTTCGACATTACTTTTTACGCAATAACCGCAGAGCGTTAGCCGTTACCAGCACCGTCGCGCCGGTATCCGCCAGCACCGCCAGCCACAACCCCGTCAGGCCGAGAAGGGTCGTGACGAGGAAAATCCCCTTCAACCCTAAAGCGATGGCGATATTCTGGCGAATATTGGCATGGGTGGCGCGCGCCAGCGAAATCATCTGCGCCAGGCCGGTGAGACGGTTATGGGTCAGCGCCGCGTCGGCGGTCTCCAGCGCCACATCGGTGCCGCTGCCCATCGCAATACCGATGGTCGCCGCTTTCATCGCCGGGGCATCGTTGATACCGTCGCCGACCATAGCCAGCGGCGCATTGGCGTTAAGCGCCATCACCGCATTCACTTTGTCTGCCGGCAGCAATCCGGCGCGGAACTCCAGACCCAGTTCATTGGCGATAGCCGCCGCAGCGCGCGGGTTATCCCCGGTGAGAATCACTCCTTGCACACCCAATTGATGCAGCTCATCTACCGCCTGACGCGCATCGTCGCGCAAGGTATCGCGCAGCGCCAGAATGCCGAGCAAGGTATCATCGCGCAGCACCAGCACTACCGTCTGTCCGGCGCTCTCCAGTTGCTGGATCTGCGCCTCATGCTCAGCAGGTGCAGCCTTACTGGCCGCGCAGATTAAGATGCGGCTGCCGTTGACCTCGGCCTCTATCCCGGAACCGGCCAGCGCCCGCTGGTTGTGCGCAACGGGAATCGTCAGCTTACGCTGCTGCGCTTCGCGGACGATAGCCTGCGCCAGCGGGTGGCTGGAGCCTTGTTCAACCGCTGCCGCCAGCGCCAGCAGGCCGTTTTCATCAACGTCGGCGGCGGCGATAACGCGGGTGACCTGCGGTTGGCCGATGGTCAGAGTACCGGTTTTATCGAACGCCACCTGGCGCACCTGGCCCAATTGTTCCAGCGCCGCGCCGCCTTTAATCAGCGCCCCGCGCCGCGCGGCGACCGCCAGACCGGAGGTAATCGCCGCCGGGGTAGAGATGACCAGCGCGCAAGGGCAGCCGATTAACAGCAGCGTTAAGCCTTTATAAATCCACGGCAGCCAGGCGCTGGCGAAGAACAGCGGCGGTACGATGGCAACCAGCAGGGCGACCACCATAATGGCCGGGGTGTAGATCCGGCTGAAGCGATCGATGAAGCGCTCAATCGGCGCCCGGCGCTCCTCGGCTTCTTCAATCAGTTTGAGGATCCGGTCAATGGCGCTATCGCCCGGTTCGGAGATAACGGTCAACTGTACCAGGCGATCGACGCTGGTGGCGCCGGCGGCTACGCGCTCGCCGGCTTTACGCTCCACCGGTACCGATTCGCCGGTCAGCGCGCTTTCGTCAAAACTGGCAAACGGCGTTAGCAGCTCGCCATCGGCCGGCAGACGCCCGCCGGCGGCGACCTCAATCACATCGCCGGGGCGAAGGTCACGTTGGGCGACGGTCTCGCGCTCGCCGTTGCGCAGGCGAACGGCGGTATCAGGTTTGAGCGCCATCAGGGCGCTCACCCCCTGGCGCGCGCGGCTGGCGGCCCAGCCTTCAAGCCGTTCGCCGATCAGAAACAGCAGCAGCACCATTGCCGCTTCGGCGGTGGCGCCGATAAACAACGCGCCGATAGCGGCAACGCTCATCAGCGTTTCAATGGCAAACCAGCTGCCGCTTTTAATCAACCGCAGCGCCTGGCGGGCAACCGGCCACAGGCCGACGAGGGTAGTGGTGACAAACGCCAGCTTGCCGAACGGATGGTTAAACTGCTCAAGCCCCCAGCTGAGCGCCATCATCACTACCAGACTCAATAACGCCAGGTTTTCCTGCAGCCATGAACGTTGCGGTTTCTCTTCCTGCGGCGCGTCAGCATCGCGCAGGGTATAACCCGCGGCGCGTACCGCGTTTTCGACCTGCGAACGGATATCGCTTTCGGCATTGACCAGCAGCTTCTCGGTGGCGAACAGCACCTGCACCTGGCTGACGCCGTCGATTTGGCGCACGGCGGTTTCCACCTTGCGGGCGCAGGCCGCGCAGTCCATACCATCTACCTGCCAGCTATAACGGGCGCCGTTGAGCGGCTGTTCAGCGGCGGCGGGTTCCCCGGCGCAGGCGCGATCGGTACAGCAGCTTTCAGCGGGCTCTGTCGCCGGGGTAAATTTGAATGACGAGAACTGGGGGACTTTTTTGTCCTGAGATTCTGGTGTCGACATGGCACCCTCCGGGTAATGATAATTTTCTCATTACCCGCAGGATACACTCTGGAGTCGACTCCAGAGTCAAGCAGTAAATTACAGATATAGCGCGCGAACGATCAGGAAGTGCCCGGCAAAGTAGAAGGCCGCGGAAATGGCGTTATCGGCGCGGAAGCGACGGCGATAGTGGCTAATCAGCCAGACGGCGTTACCCAACAGCAGCGAAGCGGCGCCAAGGAAGCCGGAGAGCGCGGTATCGGTCGGCCGCACGAACCACAGTTCGCCCGCCAGCCACACCATCACCAGAGTCATACCGATAAAGGTTAATACCGGCATGCGCATCTCTTCCAGACGCGTCCAGATAATCGCCAGCAGCAGCGCGCCGAGCACCAACAAGACCAGCGGCAGCGGCCAGAAGAACGATAGCGTCATCTGGCTGGCGAACCAGATCGTATACAGCAGATGAGAGAGGAAGAATGCGCCGACCGCGTACATCACCCGCTGGCGCGGCAGCAGGGTTAACGCATCGCCGAGCAGCGAAGCGCACAGGCCCGCCAGCACCAGGTAGCTAATGGCGTTGAACATCGGCGCCTGCCAGGCTAACAGCAGCAACAGAAGCAGGGTGACCGGTTTAAAGACCCAGCGCTGCCAGGCCGGCCCACGATAGGACGCATCGACGTACAGCCATGCGGAGAAACAGACAGCAATAAACGACCAAAGCATAGTAAGTCCCTGTATCTGTTATCATTAAATAAGCGATTACGCTTACGGTACCGGATCTCAGTGTAGTGGTTTGGGCCAGAAGATGACAACGTTATTCAATGCGCGTTATCCTTATTCCTGATAATTCTTATGGGTACGCAAATGAGTAAAGTTCCGCTATTTTTTGTGCTGGTGGTCGCGGTGATTGTGGTGGCGGCCTCGTTTCGCTACGTGCAGCAGCGCCGGGAGAAAATGGATAACGACGCCGCACCGCTGCTGCAGAAGCGGGTGGTGGTCAGCAATAAGCGGGAAAAGGTGATTAACGATCGTCGCTCGCGCCAGCAGACGGTGACGCCAGCCGGAAGCGAGATGCGTTATGAAGCGAGCTTCCGCCCGGAAAATGGCGGACTGGAAGTGGTGTTCCGCCTTGATGCGCCGCAATACCACGCGCTGAGCGTTGGCGACCGGGGAATGCTGAGCTATAAGGGCTCTAAATTCGTCGACTTTGTTGCCGATAACTGAGCCCTCGATTAACCGTTACTTCTTCTTCAGCGTGGCCTTCAGCTTTTTCTGCCAGGCCACCAGTTCAAATACGCCGAAGATGAAAATACGAATCTGCTCAAAACGGCTCAGCGGCGGCGCATCTTTCGTTTGCGTCGCTTTCAACAGCGTCAGCTGCAGGCCATGCATCAGAATCATAAAAATCAGCGCCACGTTAACGAAGATATTCAGCGGTTTTGGGAAAGGTTGAAACAGGTTCAACAGCAAAAACGCCCAAACGCATAGCATCAGCAGGCGGCCTAAATTAATCAGCATGGTTTTCTCCTTGTGCCTCGCGTTGATACAGGCGGTAGGCGACCTGTCCGGCGACTTTTTCGCGATACAGCTGCCAGTTTGCCGGAACCGGCGGTAGTCCGTTTTCTACTTCGCTCTCGACATAAATCAGCGCTTCATCAGCGAGCCAGTGGTTTTTTTCCAGCAGGCTGAGCGTTTCTTCCAGCAGCCCTTTGCGGAAGGGGGGATCGACGAAGACAATGTGGTGCGGCGTGCCCGGCTGGCTGAGAAACGCCAGCGTGTTGGTGTTGACCACCTTGCCGTTGCTGGCTTTCAGCGTCGCGAGATTTTTTTGTAGCTGCTGCGCGACGCCGCGCTCCATTTCCAGTAGCGTGGTGCTGGCGGCATAGCGTGATAGCGCTTCCAGCCCCAGCGCGCCGCTGCCGGCGAAGCAGTCAAGGCAGTGGGCGTCGACCATCGACGGCGCCAGCCAGTTAAAAAGCGTTTCCCGAACCCGGTCGGTGGTCGGGCGCAGACCCGGGCTCTCCGGCACCGGTAATTTACGGCCCCGCCACTGTCCGCCGATAATGCGGATCTGGCCGCTGCCTGCGTGATTTGGTTTCTTCATCTCTTTGCTCAAGTCTCAACTTCCAGCCTGCTATTCTAACGATCGAAGACCATTGACGAAACCTTAATCCGGGGGCGGTGATGCGAGTTAAGTTAAGTGATAGACTATCCAACTAATTTCATCATTTTTTCAGCTTCTGAATCGGTTGTATCGAAGCTGCGCCATGAATAAACAGCGAGGAGTGTGGTCGCAAATGGCAAAAGAGAAAAAACGTGGCTTCTTTTCCTGGCTGGGCTTTGGGCAAAAAGAACAGGCTCAGGAAAGCGAAACAGAACAAAAAGTAGAAGAACAACAAGAGGTTGCGGAACAGACTCCGGCGGCGGAAACGCCTGCGGAAACCGTACCCGCGGCGGAAACGGTAAAAGAAGACCCGGAGGCCTTTGCTGCCGAGGTCGTAGAAGTTACCGAACAAGTTGTTGAGAGCGAACTGCCGCATCCGGTGGCGACCGAAGCCGTTTCGCAAGAAAACGTGGCTGAATCGCCAGTGGCGGAAGAAATTTCTGTCCCAGAGACCGCAGTTGAAGAAGAGCCGGTTGTTCCTGCGGTAGAAGAAAAAGTCGCTGAACCGCTGGTTGAAGAGGTGATTGCCGAGCCGGTTATCGCCGAAGCGGTTGCGGAACAGACGCCGGAAGAGGTTATCGTCGCGGAGCCTGAAGTCATCGAAGATGAGGTCCTCCCGGAAGAGTCTGAAGCCGAATTAAGCGATGAAGAGCTTGAAGCGCAGGCGCTGGCGGCGCAAGACGTCGAAGAGGCGCCGGAAGAGCTGGCGGAAGAAGACGCGGAAACTCAGGAAGCGCCGCAGCAGGAGCAGGAAAAACCGACTAAAGAAGGTTTCTTCGCCCGCTTAAAACGCAGCCTGGTGAAAACCAAACAGAATCTGGGTTCCGGGTTTATCAGCCTGTTCCGCGGTAAAAAAATCGACGACGATCTGTTTGAAGAGCTGGAAGAACAGCTGCTGATTGCCGACGTTGGGGTGGAAACCACGCGTAAGATTATTACCAATCTTACCGAGGGGGCCAGCCGTAAGCAGCTGCGCGACGCCGAGGCGTTATACGGCCTGCTGAAAGAAGAGATGAGCGAGATCCTGACGAAAGTTGAGGAACCGCTGAATGTTGAAGGGAAAACGCCATTTGTTATTCTGATGGTCGGCGTTAACGGTGTGGGTAAAACCACCACCATCGGTAAGCTGGCGCGTCAGTTCGAGCAGCAGGGTAAATCTGTGATGCTGGCGGCGGGGGATACCTTCCGCGCGGCGGCGGTGGAACAGCTGCAGGTCTGGGGCCAGCGTAACGAGATCCCGGTGATTGCCCAGCATACCGGCGCTGATTCGGCCTCGGTTATTTTTGACGCCATTCAGGCGGCGAAAGCGCGCAATATTGATGTGCTGATTGCCGATACCGCGGGTCGTCTGCAGAATAAATCGCACCTGATGGAAGAACTGAAGAAGATTGTCCGCGTAATGAAGAAACTGGATGTCGACGCGCCGCATGAAGTCATGCTGACCATCGACGCCAGCACCGGGCAGAACGCGATAAGCCAGGCCAAACTGTTCCACGAAGCGGTGGGGCTGACCGGCATTACGTTGACTAAGCTTGACGGAACCGCGAAGGGCGGGGTTATCTTCTCAGTGGCTGACCAGTTCAGTATTCCGATTCGCTATATTGGCGTCGGCGAACGTATTGAAGATCTGCGTCCGTTTAATGCGGGCGACTTTATTGAGGCACTTTTTGCCCGAGAGGATTAAGAATGATTCGCTTTGAACAAGTCAGCAAAGCCTATCTCGGTGGGAGACAAGCGCTGCAGGGGGTGACGTTCCACCTGCAGCAGGGCGAGATGGCGTTCCTGACCGGCCATTCCGGCGCGGGGAAAAGTACCTTGCTGAAGCTTATCTGTGGTATCGAACGGCCGAGCGCCGGGAAAATTCTGTTCAGCGGCCATGATATCAGCCGCCTGAAGAGCCGCGAGGTGCCGTTCCTGCGCCGCCAAATCGGCATGATTTTCCAGGACCACCACCTGCTGATGGATCGCACCGTGTTCGATAATGTGGCGATCCCGCTGATTATCGCCGGCGCCAGCGGCGATGATATTCGCCGTCGCGTATCCGCAGCGCTGGATAAAGTCGGGCTGCTGGACAAAGCGAAAAATTTCCCCATCCAACTCTCCGGCGGTGAGCAACAGCGCGTGGGCATTGCCCGCGCGGTGGTCAACAAGCCGGCGGTGCTGCTGGCGGATGAACCGACCGGTAACCTCGATGAGGCGCTCTCGGAAGGGATTTTACGTCTGTTTGAAGAGTTTAACCGCGTAGGTGTAACGGTACTGATGGCGACGCACGACCTGGGGCTTATTTCCAGCCGTCCGTACCGCGTCCTGACGCTGAGCGACGGTCATATGCATGGAGGCCATCGGGGTGAATAAGCGCGACGCAGTGAACCAGATTCGCCAGTTCGGCAGCAAGTTCGATCGTCTTCGTAACGCCACGGGCGGCGGCAACGGCGGACGCAATGCGCCAAAACGGCCAAAAGCGGCGCCGAACCCGGCATCGCGGAAGAGTAACGTCTTTAACGAGCAGGTGCGCTACGCCTGGCACGGCGCGTTACAGGATTTAAAAAGCACGCCGCTGGCGACCTTCCTCACCATCATGGTAATCGCCATTTCGCTGACGCTGCCGAGCGTCTGCTATATGGTCTACAAAAACGTCAATAGCGCGGCGTCGCAGTATTATCCGTCACCGCAGATCACCGTCTACCTGGAAAAAACGCTGGATGACGATGCGGCGGCGCGGGTGGTTGGCCAGCTGCAGGCGGAGCAGGGCGTTGAGAAGGTAAATTATCTGTCGCGCGATGAGGCGCTGGGCGAGTTCCGCAACTGGTCCGGGTTCGGCGGCGCGCTGGATATGCTGGAAGAGAACCCGCTGCCGGCGGTAGCGATTGTGGTGCCGAAGCTCGATTTCCAGAATACCGATTCGCTTAACACCCTGCGCGATCGCGTCTCCCGTATTCAGGGGGTCGACGAAGTGCGTATGGACGATAGCTGGTTTGCGCGCCTGGCGTCGCTGACCGGTCTGGTTGGCCGGGTGTCGGCGATGATCGGCGTGCTGATGATTGCCGCGGTGTTCCTGGTGATTGGCAACAGCGTGCGCCTGAGCATCTTCGCCCGTCGCGATACCATTAACGTCCAGAAGCTGATCGGCGCTACCGACGGTTTCATCCTGCGTCCGTTCCTCTACGGCGGCGCGCTGCTGGGTTTCGCCGGGGCGTTTTTGTCGCTGATCCTGTCGGAGATTCTGGTGATGCGCCTCTCCTCGGCGGTGACCGAAGTGGCGAAAGTGTTCGGCACCAAATTCGAACTCAGCGGCTTAGGCTTCGATGAGTGTCTGCTGATGCTAATCGTCTGCTCGATGATTGGCTGGGTCGCAGCCTGGCTGGCGACGGTGCAACATTTACGTCACTTTACCCCCGACTAAAAATTTTCTGGTATAATCTTTCCCTGCACTGAATATCTCTCTGCAGGGAAAGAGTCCCTGTTCGCCTCTTCCCTAATCTTTCATCTCCATGTCACATTTTGTGCGTAATTTACTCACAACGTTGCATGGAACTTGTGGATAAAATCACTGTCTGATACTACTGTGGGTGATATTCTCGTTGCTCATAAATGCTGGCATGTTTGTTGCCTGATGGGGACAAGATCATGGCAGACACTATCGATTGAGAGGATTTGAATGACCAAAGAAATGCAAACTTTAGCTTTAGCCCCCGTTGGTAACCTGGAATCGTACATCCGGGCCGCTAACACTTGGCCGATGTTATCGGCTGATGAAGAGCGGGAGCTTGCTGAAAAGCTGCATTACCAGGGCGATCTGGAAGCAGCGAAAAAGCTGATTCTGTCTCACCTGCGCTTTGTTGTTCATATTGCTCGTAACTACTCGGGCTATGGCCTGCCGCAGGCGGACCTGATTCAGGAAGGCAACATCGGTTTGATGAAAGCCGTACGTCGTTTCAACCCGGAAGTGGGTGTGCGACTGGTTTCCTTCGCCGTGCACTGGATTAAAGCGGAAATCCACGAATACGTGCTGCGTAACTGGCGTATCGTTAAAGTCGCAACCACCAAAGCGCAGCGTAAGCTGTTCTTCAACCTGCGTAAAACCAAGCAGCGTCTGGGCTGGTTTAACCAGGACGAAGTAGAGATGGTTGCCCGCGAGCTGGGTGTGTCGAGCAAAGACGTGCGTGAGATGGAATCACGTATGGCAGCGCAGGACATGACCTTTGATATGTCGTCCGATGACGAATCCGACAGCCAGCCGATGGCGCCGGTGCTCTATCTGCAGGACAAAACGTCTAACTTTGCCGACGGCATCGAAGACGATAACTGGGAAGAGCAGGCTGCTAATAAACTGACTGACGCGATGCAGGGCCTGGACGAGCGTAGCCAGGACATCATCCGCGCTCGCTGGCTGGACGAGGACAACAAGTCCACGCTGCAAGAGCTGGCGGATCGTTATGGCGTCTCGGCTGAACGTGTTCGTCAGCTGGAAAAGAACGCGATGAAAAAACTGCGCGCCGCTATCGAAGCCTAATCTTCGTCTTTCAGCGCCGTAGTGAATTGAGCCTCTGCTGTTTCAGCGGGGGCTTTTTGTTTATATCCCCGTCATACCCGTTTTCTCTCCCGGCGCGAATTGCCGCGACGTTTTACTTCAGTCACATAACTTTTACATCTCCTGCAAATTGTTGTTTCAAATTCTGAAAAATGGGGTATGTTTTGGCATAGTGTGCTGCAAAAGCGCAGGCGGCAGACCCAAATACAGTCATACTATTCTTGGTATGGACTAAAAATCAGAATAATGCGCTAACAAACAACATCACAACAAATGCAAAAACCATAATAATGGGGAGCCTCAGGATGAATATGAAGGGTAAAGCGTTACTGGCAGGATGTATTGCTTTAATTATGAGCGGTTCCGCGCTGGCGGAAGACATTAAAATTGCCGTCGTGGGAGCGATGTCCGGCCCGGTTGCCCAGTATGGCGACCAGGAATTTACCGGCGCGGAGCAGGCGGTAGCGGATATCAACGCCAAGGGCGGTATCAAAGGCAATAAATTGCAGATCGTAAAATATGACGATGCCTGCGACCCGAAACAAGCGGTGGCTGTTGCGAACAAAGTGGTGAATGACGGCATTAAATACGTTATCGGTCACCTGTGTTCCTCATCCACTCAGCCGGCGTCTGACATTTATGAAGATGAAGGCATCCTGATGATTACCCCGGCGGCAACCGCGCCGGAACTGACGGCGCGCGGCTATAAGCTGATTCTGCGCACCACCGGTCTCGATTCCGATCAGGGGCCGACGGCGGCGAAATATATTCTCGGCACGGTGAAGCCGCAGCGCATTGCCGTCGTTCATGACAAACAGCAATATGGCGAAGGGCTGGCGCGCTCGGTTCAGGAAAACCTGAAGAAAGGCGGCGCCAACGTGGTGTTCTTTGACGGAATCACCGCCGGTGAGAAAGATTTCTCTACCCTGGTGGCGCGCCTTAAGAAAGAAAATATCGACTTCGTCTACTACGGCGGTTATCACCCGGAAATGGGGCAGATCCTGCGCCAGGCGCGGGCTGCCGGCCTGAAAACCCAGTTTATGGGTCCGGAAGGCGTGGCTAACGTTTCCCTGTCTAACATCGCCGGCGAGTCGGCAGAAGGCCTGCTGGTCACCAAACCGAAGAACTACGATCAGGTTCCGGCGAACAAACCGATTGTGGATGCCATCAAAGCGAAGAAACAGGATCCGAGCGGCGCCTTCGTGTGGACCACCTATGCGGCGCTGCAGTCGCTGCAGGCGGGATTAAATCAGTCCGAGGATCCGGCGGAAATCGCGAAATACCTGAAAGGGGCGAAGGTGGATACCGTTATGGGGCCGCTGTCGTGGGATGAGAAAGGCGACCTGAAAGGGTTCGAGTTTGGCGTGTTTACCTGGCATGCGAACGGTACAGCGACCGACGCCAAATAATTTAACCGGCGCCTTTCACGCCGCAGATGCGTTGTCTGCGGCCCTCAACCCCGGTCACTTACTGATGTAAGCTCCCGGGGATTTCGGGTCTTGACGCCTTGCTGCAACGCGAAATGCTGGGTTAAATGTGGGGGAGCCTTTCACGCTGCGGATGCGTTGTCTGCGGAGCCTTTCACGCCGCAGATGCGTTGTCTGACCCCGGTTGCGCTGCGCTTACCGGGGCTACAATTTGCAGGTAGCCCGGCTAAGCGAAGCGCCGCCGGGTTCTTCCTTGGTCACGCTGCGTTTATTAGGGCTACGGCCTAATGCCTAATGCTTTTCCCAACCATTCTGCTGGGCGCTGAAACCGAGCGCCTGCATAAATGCCGCCATCACGCCGCGGTCTTCCACCCCGCTATCGGCAACGCGCCAGCTATTGATATTCGGGTTATCGCTTAACGTCTCTTCCACTAAATATTGCCCAACGCCGCGGCGGCGGGTGACTTCACGCACGCACAGATCGCTGAGCTCGCCTTCAACGCCGCGCAGGGTAACGCGTACGGCGCCGAGCAGGCGTTCGTTAAAGCGGGCGGCGTAAATACGATGGTTTTCATCCAGCGTCATCGCCGCAGGGTCCTGCGACGGCCAGATTTTGCCTAAATCAATGCGATCCTGATCGCTGAAGTGCTGTAAACGGATAATGGTGAGCTTCATACGCGGCAATTCCAGTCAAAACAGATGCGCCAGTGTACTCAAATTTCTCGTTCGGCGGGGCGCTGTTTTCAACTCATTCATCAGGGGATTCGTTTTCCTGGTTGCGCGGGGGTAGCGCAATACATCATGGATCGAAAAATAAGCAGAATTTTAACCTGATATGTAGCGTTTTATTCCGCCTTATATGCCGTTATTTTATGCTGCAAACTGGACTTTTTTTTGTTTATCTTCGCCTAAAACCAGAATATTATCTTTTCTTAATCACCTGAAAAATAGAGATTTTAATCATAATTCAGGTAAAAAACCGCGCTAAACCATTAAACTTCATGGTAAAAATGGCGTTGTTTAATAAAAGCACAGAATGCTTTTTAACCATAAAAATACAAAACATTTACACCACATCACGAACGGGGTTCTGAAGCATGAAAAGGAACGCGAAAACGATCGTCGCGGGAGTCGTTGCATTAGCGATTTCCCACGCGGCGATGGCAAAGGATATTAAAGTCGCCGTCGTCGGCGCGATGTCTGGCCCGGTTGCCCAGTGGGGCGATATGGAATTCAACGGCGCGCGCCAGGCGATTAAAGACATTAACGCCAGCGGCGGCATTAAAGGCGACAAACTGGTTGGCGTTGAGTATGACGACGCCTGCGACCCGAAACAGGCGGTCGCGGTCGCTAACAAAATCGTCAATGACGGCATTCAGTACGTTATTGGTCACCTGTGTTCCTCTTCTACCCAGCCGGCTTCGGATATCTATGAAGACGAAGGTATCCTGATGATCTCCCCCGGGGCGACCAACCCTGAGCTGACCCAGCGTGGCTACCAGTACATCATGCGTACCGCCGGGCTTGACTCTTCCCAGGGGCCGACCGCCGCGAAATATATCCTCGAACACGTGAAGCCGCAGCGTATTGCGATTATTCATGACAAGCAGCAGTACGGCGAAGGGCTGGCGCGTTCCGTGCAGGACAACCTGAAGAAAGCCGGCGCCAATATCGTCTTCTTTGATGGCATCACCGCCGGTGAGAAAGACTTCTCCGCGCTGCTGGCGCGCCTGAAGAAAGAGAACATCGACTTCGTCTACTACGGCGGCTACTACCCGGAAATGGGGCAGATGCTGCGCCAGGCGCGCTCCGTCGGCCTGAAAACGCAGTTTATGGGGCCGGAAGGCGTCGGTAACGCCTCGCTGTCCAACATCGCCGGCGCGGCGGCGGAAGGTATGCTGGTGACGATGCCAAAACGCTATGACCAGGATCCGGCCAACAGCGCTATTGTTGATGCGCTGAAAGCGGATAAAAAAGATCCGAGCGGCCCGTACGTCTGGATCACCTATGCCGCCGTTCAGTCGCTGGCGCAGGCGATGGACAGAACCGGCAGCCAGCAGCCGCTGGATTTAATTAAAGATTTGAAAGCTCACGGCGCGAAGACCGTGATTGGGCCGCTGAAATGGGATGAAAAAGGCGATCTGAAGGGATTTGAATTTGGTGTCTTCCAGTGGCACGCGGATGGTTCATCCACCGTCGCTAAGTAAGACGCGTTATCCCGCCGCCCGCACCGCGCGGGCGGCATGAAAAAGGTTACCTTATGTCCGAGCAGTTTCTCTATTTTCTGCAGCAGATGTTTAACGGCGTCACGCTGGGCAGTACCTATGCGCTGATCGCCATCGGCTATACGATGGTGTACGGCATTATCGGCATGATTAACTTCGCCCACGGCGAGGTCTACATGATCGGCAGCTACGTCTCGTTCATGATTATCGCCGCCCTGATGATGCTGGGGATCGATACCGGCTGGCTGCTGGTCGCCGCAGGCTTTGTTGGCGCTATCATTATCGCCAGCGCCTACGGCTGGAGTATCGAACGCGTGGCCTATCGTCCGGTACGCAGCTCCAAGCGCCTGATCGCGCTGATTTCCGCCATCGGGATGTCGATATTCCTGCAGAACTTTGTCAGCCTGACCGAAGGCTCGCGCGATGTCGCGCTGCCGAGTCTCTTTAATGGCCAGTGGATTGTCGGCCACAGCGATAATTTCTCCGCCACTATCACTACCATGCAGCTGGTCATCTGGGTCGTTACCTTTATCGCCATGCTGGCGCTGACGCTGTTTATTCGCTATTCGCGAATGGGCCGCGCCTGTCGCGCCTGTGCGGAAGATCTGAAAATGGCGAGCCTGCTGGGTATCAATACCGACCGCGTTATTGCGCTGACCTTCGTCATTGGCGCGGCGATGGCGGCGGTCGCTGGCGTCCTGCTGGGGCAGTTCTACGGCGTTATTAACCCCTACATCGGCTTTATGGCCGGGATGAAGGCCTTTACCGCGGCTGTGCTCGGCGGTATCGGTAGTATCCCTGGCGCGATGATCGGCGGCCTGATTCTGGGTATCGCCGAGGCGCTCTCTTCTGCCTATCTCAGCACCGAATATAAAGACGTCGTCTCCTTCGCGCTGCTGATTCTGGTGCTGTTAGTGATGCCGACCGGCATTCTGGGCCGCTCGGAGGTAGAAAAAGTATGAAACCGATGCAAATTGCGATGGCGCTGCTTTCCGCCGCGATGTTCTTTGTTCTGGCGGGCGTCTTTATGGGCGTTCAGCTGGAGCTGAATGGCACCAAACTGGTGGTCGACACCGCCGCCGATATTCGTTGGCAGTGGATCTTCATCGGCACTGCGGTGGTCTTTTTCTTCCAGCTGCTGCGCCCGCTGTTCCAGAAAGCGGTTAAGAACGTCTCCGGGCCGAAATTTATTATGCCGGCGATTGACGGGTCGACGGTCAAGCAGAAGCTGTTCCTGATAGCCCTGCTGGTGATTGCCGTGGCCTGGCCGTTTATGGTGTCGCGCGGCACGGTGGATATTGCGACTCTGACGATGATTTATATCATCCTTGGTCTCGGGTTGAACGTGGTGGTTGGGCTTTCCGGTCTGCTGGTATTGGGCTACGGCGGGTTTTACGCCATCGGCGCCTATACCTTTGCGCTGCTTAACCACTATTACGGTCTCGGTTTCTGGACCTGTCTGCCGCTGGCCGGCCTGGTCTCCGCGGCGGCCGGCTTCCTGCTTGGCTTCCCGGTGCTGCGTCTGCGCGGCGACTACCTGGCGATTGTGACCTTAGGCTTCGGCGAGATCGTGCGCATTCTGCTGCTCAACAATACCGAGATCACCGGCGGGCCGAACGGTATCAGCCAGATCCCGAAACCGACTTTCTTTGGTCTTGAATTTAGCCGTACCGCCCGTGAAGGCGGCTGGGATACCTTCAGCAACTTCTTCGGTCTGAAGTACGATCCCAGCGATAGGGTGATTTTCCTCTATCTGGTAGCGTTGCTGCTGGTGGTGCTCAGCCTGTTCGTTATTAACCGTCTGCTGCGGATGCCGCTCGGGCGGGCATGGGAAGCGCTGCGTGAAGATGAAATCGCCTGCCGTTCGCTGGGCCTGAGCCCGACGCGCATCAAGCTGACCGCCTTTACTATCAGCGCCGCGTTTGCCGGCTTCGCCGGCACGCTGTTCGCCGCGCGCCAGGGCTTCGTGAGCCCGGAGTCCTTTACCTTCGCCGAGTCGGCCTTTGTGCTGGCGATCGTGGTGCTGGGTGGGATGGGCTCGCAGTTTGCGGTGATCCTGGCGGCTATTCTGCTGGTGGTATCGCGCGAGCTGATGCGTGATTTCAACGAATACAGTATGTTAATGCTCGGTGGGTTGATGGTGCTGATGATGATCTGGCGTCCGCAGGGGCTGCTGCCGATGACGCGCCCGCAGCTGAAGCTGAAAAACGGTCAGGCGAAAGGAGAGCAGGCATGAGTCAGCCAATATTATCCGTGAACGGCCTGATGATGCGTTTTGGCGGCCTGCTGGCGGTCAATAACGTCTCCCTTGAGCTACGTCCGCAGGAAATCGTTTCCTTAATCGGCCCGAACGGCGCGGGTAAGACCACCGTTTTTAACTGCCTGACCGGTTTCTATAAACCTACCGGCGGCACCATTATGCTGCGCGACCAGCACCTGGAAGGGCTGCCGGGCCAGCAGATTGCGCGAATGGGGGTGGTGCGAACCTTCCAGCACGTGCGTCTGTTCCGCGAAATGACGGTGATTGAAAACCTACTGGTGGCGCAGCATCAACAGCTGAAAACCGGCGTCTTCTCCGGCCTGCTGAAAACGCCGGCCTTCCGTCGCGCGCAGAGCGAAGCGCTGGATCGGGCCGCCACCTGGCTTGAGCGTATCGGCCTGCTGGAGCACGCCAACCGCCAGGCCAGTAACCTGGCCTACGGCGACCAGCGCCGGCTGGAGATCGCCCGCTGTATGGTGACGCAGCCGGAGATCCTGATGCTTGATGAACCGGCGGCGGGGCTTAACCCGAAAGAGACCAAAGAGCTGGATGAGCTTATCGCCGAGCTGCGTAGCCATCACAACACCACCATCCTGCTTATCGAACATGATATGAAGCTGGTGATGGGCATTTCCGATCGCATCTACGTCGTGAACCAGGGGACGCCGCTGGCCAACGGGACGCCGGAAGAGATTCGTAATAACCCGGACGTGATCCGCGCCTATTTAGGTGAAGCATAATGGTGGTGACGCATAAGATGGAAAAAGCGATGTTAACTTTTGACAATGTCAGCGCCCACTACGGCAAGATTCAGGCGCTGCACAACGTCAGCCTGCATATCAAACAGGGTGAGATCGTCACGCTTATCGGCGCTAACGGCGCGGGGAAAACTACCCTGCTCGGTACGCTGTGCGGCGATCCTCGGGCCTCCAGCGGGCGCATTGTCTTTGACGGTAAGGATATTACCGACTGGCAGACGGCGAAAATCATGCGTGAAGCGGTGGCGATCGTGCCGGAAGGGCGACGCGTCTTTTCGCGCATGACGGTGGAAGAGAACCTGGCGATGGGCGGTTTTTTTGCCGACCGCGACCAGTTTCATACCCGCATCAAATGGGTGTATGAGTTGTTCCCGCGTCTGCATGAACGCCGTATTCAGCGCGCCGGCACCATGTCCGGCGGCGAGCAGCAGATGCTGGCGATCGGTCGCGCTCTGATGAGCCAGCCGCGCCTGCTGCTGCTTGATGAGCCTTCATTAGGGCTGGCGCCGATTATCATTCAGCAGATTTTCGACACCATCGAGCAGCTGCGTGAACAGGGGATGACTATCTTCCTGGTTGAGCAGAACGCCAACCAGGCGCTGAAGCTGGCCGATCGCGGCTACGTACTGGAAAACGGTCACGTGGTGCTTGAGGATACCGGCGATGCGCTGTTAGCCAACGAGGCGGTGCGCAGCGCCTATCTCGGCGGTTAGTTCATCGTAACCCGGCGTTGTTCGCTTCGCCGGTTTGTAGCCCGGGCGAGGCGCTTGCGCCGACCCCGGTAGCCGATCGCACGAATACATTTAAAAGAGCCTGTTGGCTCTTTTTTTGTACATGTATGTTGTACAATAAAAGAGTACAGCTTTGGAGGTTTTTATGAGAACGGTTAACTATAGCGAAGCCCGGCAAAATCTGGCCGATGTACTGGAAAGCGCAGTGACAGGTGTGCCTGTGACCATTACCCGTCGTGGGCATAAATCTGCAGTCATCATTAGTGCAGAAGAGTTTGAACGCTACCAGGCGGCCAGAATGGATGATGAGTTCGCGGCTATCATGGCGGTTCATGGTGATGAGATCAGGGAGCTTGCGGATAAATGACGCTGCAGATTATCTCAGCGGAAGAGATAATACAGTTTCACGACAGGCTGCTCCGCGTCACGCCTGGCGTTGCCGGTATGCCCGATCCTGGGCGTGCCGAAGCGATAATGTATAGGGTGCTAAACAAAATTGAATATGAAGGTGTGACAGAAGTGTGGCGACTCGCTGTGATGCATCTGCTGGCGATTTCTCGCGGTCATATATTTAATGATGGTAATAAGCGTACGGCACTGTTTATCACCCTGCTTTTTTTAAAGCGAAATGGAATTATATTGCCGGCGAATCCAGACTTCGTCGGCATGACCGTCGAGGCGACTGCGGGGCAACTTACCCTGGAACAGATTGTCGCGCGCTTGCGTGAATGACGGTTAACTCGTTGCAACCCGGCGGCGCTTCGCTTGGCCGGGCTACCCAAGCCGTTGTAGCCCGGGCGAGGCGCTTGCGCCGACCCCGGGAGCCGATGGCACGAATATTATCCGTGTCTCAGCTCCCACTTTACTTCCCCCATCCTTTCATCGGCTTGTCATCTCTCTGACCCGTTACTATCTTTTTTTTGTAATAAAAAAGTTATTTTTCTGTAATTCGAACATGTCATGTTACCCCGCGAACATAAAACGCGTGAAATCGCGCATCCGGAACAACAAGAGAGATAACCGATGATATCGTTACGACATACAGCTTTAGGACTGGCGCTGAGCCTGGCATTTGCTGGTCAGGCACTGGCAGTAACCACCATCCCTTTCTGGCATTCAATGGAAGGGGAGCTGGGTAAAGAAGTTGATTCTCTGGCGCAACGTTTCAACGCGGCCAATCCTGATTACAAAATTGTTCCGGTGTACAAAGGCAACTACGAACAGAGCCTGAGCGCCGGTATCGCTGCCTTCCGTACCGGCAACGCGCCGGCGATTCTGCAGGTGTATGAAGTTGGTACCGCCACCATGATGGCGTCAAAAGCCATTAAGCCGGTATACCAGGTCTTTAGCGATGCGGGTATTAAGTTCGATGAATCGCAGTTCGTGCCGACGGTGTCCGGTTATTACACCGATTCAAAAACCGGCCATCTGCTCTCCCAGCCGTTTAACAGCTCCACGCCGGTGCTGTACTACAACAAAGACGCCTTCAAGAAAGCGGGCTTAGACCCTGAGCAGCCGCCGAAAACCTGGCAGGATCTGGCGGCCTACACCGCGAAGCTGAAAGCGTCCGGGATGAAGTGCGGCTACGCCAGCGGCTGGCAGGGCTGGATCCAGATTGAAAACTTCAGCGCCTGGCACGGCCTGCCGGTCGCCACGAAAAATAACGGTTTTGACGGCACCGATGCGGTGCTTGAGTTCAACAAGCCGGAGCAGGTGAAACATATCGCCCTGCTCGAAGAGATGAACAAGAAGGGCGATTTCAGCTATTTCGGGCGTAAGGATGAATCCACCGAGAAGTTCTATAACGGCGACTGCGCGATCACTACCGCGTCATCTGGTTCGCTGGCGGATATTCGTCAGTACGCGAAATTCAACTACGGTGTCGGCATGATGCCTTACGACGCCGATGTTAAAGGCGCGCCGCAGAACGCCATTATCGGCGGGGCCAGCCTGTGGGTGATGCAGGGCAAGGACAAAGAGACCTACACCGGCGTGGCGAAGTTCCTCGACTTCCTGACCAAACCGGAAAACGCCGCCGAGTGGCACCAGAAAACCGGCTATCTGCCGATTACCACCGCGGCCTACGATCTGACGCGCCAGCAGGGCTTCTATGATAAGAACCCGGGCGCTGATATCGCCACCCGCCAGATGCTGAATAAGCCGCCGTTGCCGTTCACCAAAGGCCTGCGCCTGGGCAACATGCCGCAAATTCGCACCATCGTCGATGAAGAGCTGGAGAGCGTGTGGACCGGCAAGAAAACCCCGCAACAGGCGCTGGACTCCGCCGTTCAGCGCGGGAATCAACTGCTGCGCCGTTTCGAGCAAGCAACCAAATCGTAATCTGTAACTTGCCCGGTGGCGCTGCGCTTACCGGGCCTACGATGTGCCCTATGTAGGCCGGGTAAGGCGTAGCCGCCACCCGGCATTGTTCAGGAACCAAATCTCAATGTCATCATCCCGTCCGGTATTCCGCTCGCGCTGGCTGCCCTATGTGCTGGTCGCGCCGCAGCTGATTATCACGCTGATTTTCTTTATCTGGCCCGCGGGCGAAGCGCTGTGGTACTCGCTGCAGAGCGTCGATCCGTTTGGCCTTTCCAGCCAGTTTGTCGGCCTGGATAACTTCGTCACGCTGTTCCACGACCCGTACTATCTGGACTCGTTCTGGACGACCATAAAATTCAGCACCCTGGTAACCGTCAGCGGCCTGCTTATTTCGCTGTTTTTTGCCGCGCTGGTCGACTATGTGGTGCGCGGCAGCCGTTTTTATCAAACGCTGATGCTGCTGCCGTATGCCGTGGCCCCCGCTGTCGCGGCGGTGCTGTGGATCTTCCTCTTCAATCCTGGACGCGGGCTGATCACGCATTTCCTTGGCGAATTGGGTTACGACTGGAACCACGCGCAAAACAGCGGCCAGGCGATGTTCCTGGTGGTCTTCGCCTCGGTCTGGAAGCAGATAAGCTACAACTTCCTGTTCTTCTTCGCCGCGCTGCAGTCGATCCCGCGTTCGCTGGTTGAGGCCGCCGCCATCGACGGCGCCGGGCCGATTCGCCGCTTCTTCAAGCTGGCGCTGCCGCTGATTGCGCCGGTGAGCTTCTTCCTGCTGGTGGTCAACCTGGTTTACGCCTTCTTCGATACCTTCCCGGTGATCGATGCCGCCACCGCCGGCGGCCCGGTGCAGGCGACCACCACCCTAATCTACAAAATTTATCGCGAAGGTTTCGCCGGGCTCGATCTTTCCGCTTCCGCCGCGCAGTCGGTGGTGCTGATGTTCCTCGTCATTATCCTGACGGTGGTGCAGTTCCGTTACGTTGAAAGTAAGGTGCGTTACCAATGATTGAGAACCGTCGCGGGCTGACGATTTTCAGCCACACCATGCTGATTCTTGGCATTGCCGTCATTTTATTCCCGCTGTACGTCGCCTTCGTGGCGGCGACGCTGGATAACAAATCGGTATTTGAAACGCCGATGACGCTGATCCCCGGCGGGCATCTGCTGGAGAACATGAAGACCATCTGGGTGAACGGCGTCGGCGTCAACAGCGCGCCGTTCTGGCTGATGATGCTCAACAGCTTCATCATGGCGTTCGCCATTACGGTCGGCAAAATCGTGGTGTCGATGCTTTCGGCGTTCGCCATCGTGTGGTTCCGCTTTCCGCTGCGTAACCTGTTCTTCTGGATGATCTTTATCACCCTGATGCTGCCGGTCGAGGTGCGTATTTTTCCGACGGTGGAAGTGATCGCCAACCTCAAAATGCTCGACAGTTATGCCGGGTTAACGCTGCCGTTAATGGCTTCGGCTACCGCCACCTTCTTGTTCCGCCAGTTCTTTATGACCCTGCCGGACGAGCTGATTGAAGCGGCGCGTATCGATGGCGCTTCGCCGATGCGCTTCTTCCGCGACATCGTGCTGCCGCTGTCGAAAACCAACCTCGCCGCGCTGTTCGTTATCACCTTTATCTACGGCTGGAACCAGTATCTGTGGCCATTGCTGATTATTCAGGATGTGAATCTTGGCACCGCCGTCGCCGGTATTAAAGGCATGATCGCCACCGGCGAAGGTACTACCCAGTGGAATCAGGTGATGGCGGCGATGCTGCTGACCCTGATCCCGCCGGTCGTCATCGTTTTAGCCATGCAGCGCGCGTTTGTGCGCGGCCTGGTCGATAGTGAGAAATAAAATGGCTGGTTTAAAACTACAGGCAGTAAGCAAAAGCTGGGATGGCAAAACCCAGGTAATTCAACCGCTGACGCTGGACGTGGCGGACGGAGAATTTATCGTCATGGTCGGCCCGTCAGGCTGCGGGAAATCAACGCTGCTGCGGATGGTCGCCGGGCTTGAACGGGTGACCAGCGGCGATATCTGGATTGACCGTAAACGGGTGACCGAGATGGAGCCGAAGGATCGCGGCATCGCGATGGTGTTCCAGAACTATGCGCTTTATCCGCATATGAGCGTGGAAGAGAACATGGCGTGGGGGCTGAAGATTCGCGGCATGGGTAAGGGATTGATCGCCGAGCGCGTGCAGGAGGCGGCGCGTATTCTTGAGCTGGATGGCCTGCTCAAGCGCCGCCCGCGGGAACTGTCCGGCGGTCAGCGCCAGCGCGTGGCGATGGGCCGCGCTATCGTGCGTGACCCGGCGGTATTCCTGTTCGACGAACCGTTGTCAAACCTCGACGCCAAGCTGCGCGTGCAGATGCGTCTGGAACTGCAGCAGCTGCATCGGCGCCTGAAAACGACTTCGCTGTATGTCACCCACGATCAGGTCGAAGCGATGACCCTCGCCCAGCGGGTGATGGTGATGAATAAAGGCATTGCCGAGCAGATTGGCACGCCGGTTGAGGTGTATGAAAAGCCAGCCAGCCGCTTTGTGGCGAGCTTTATCGGCAGCCCGGCCATGAATCTACTGGAGGGGCGGGTGAGCGATGACGGCGGCCGCTTTGAGCTGGGAGGCGGTATACAGCTGCCGATGAATCACGAGCATCGGCGCTACGCCGGGCGTAAAATGACTCTCGGTATTCGCCCGGAGCATTTTATTTTAAGCTCGCAGGCGCAAGGCGGCATCCCGCTGCTGATGGATACGCTGGAAATTTTAGGTGCCGATAACCTCGCCCACGGGCGCTGGGGCGAGCAGAAGCTGGTGGTCAGATTGCCGCATCAGCAGCGCCCGGCGGGCGGCAGCACGCTATGGCTGCATCTGCCTTTGGAACATCTGCACCTCTTTGATGGTGAAACAGGACAACGCGCATGAGTAACTGGCCTTATCCCCACATCGTCGCCCATCGCGGCGGCGGTAAACTGGCGCCGGAGAACACCCTGGCGGCTATCGACGTCGGCGCCCGCTACGGGCACACGATGATTGAATTTGACGCCAAGCTGTCGAAGGACGGGCAGATCTTTCTGCTGCACGACGATAATCTCGAACGCACCAGCAACGGCTGGGGCGTGGCGGGCGAGCTGTCGTGGGACGATCTGCTGAAGGTCGATGCCGGCAGCTGGTACAGCCGCGAGTTTAAGGGCGAACCGCTGCCGCTGCTCTCCCAGGTGGCGGAGCGCTGCCGCCGTCACGGCATGATGGCGAATATCGAAATTAAGCCGACGACCGGGCAGGGGCCGCAGACCGGAAAAGTGGTGGCGCTGGCCGCGCGCGATCTGTGGGCCGATATGACCGCGCCGCTACTCTCATCCTTTGAAATTGATGCGCTGGAAGCGGCGCAGGAAGCCGCGCCCGAGCTGCCGCGCGGGCTGCTGCTGGATGAGTGGCGCGATGACTGGCGCGAATTGATCGCCCGGCTGGGCTGCGTGTCAATTCATCTCAATCACAAGCTGCTGGATGCGGCGCGGGTGGCGAGCCTGAAACAGGCCGGCCTGCATATTCTGGTGTATACGGTCAATAAACCCCAGCGCGCCGCCGAGCTGCTGCGCTGGGGCGTAGATTGCATCTGCACCGATGCTATTGACGTCATCGGGCCGAATTTCCAGCCTTAAGACTGATTTGCGGCGGACGATCTTTACGGGTTAGTCTGCCGCAGTATTCCGCCGTTGTTGTTCGGCAGTACCTGCGGCTGCGAATTGAGATTGCCGCCCTGCGCCGCGCGCTGCTGATTGGTCTGCAGCTGATTTTGCAAATGCTGCTGCTGCGTGCGGGTCTGGTTGTTCAGATTCTGCTTCAGCATGCTTTGCTGCTGCTGTTGCTGCACCTTCATCTCATTTTGCATACGCTGCTGGCTGGGCACCACATAACCCGGCTGGTTAGGGTTGTTATCGATGTTGATCGGCTGTGCTAAAACGCCGAGCGGCATCAGCGCCGCCAGGAATAAAATCGCTTTCATTGTTTTCTCCTCCCGTGCGTGGGATCACTTAAGTGTACCTCGAATTCGCCATAACAATGATTTTTTAGGAGTTATCAACCAGGCTTAAGCCGGGAGATAAAACCTACCTTTCAGGAGTAAGACAATGATAAAAACAACAATATGGCGTCAGGTGGTCATCGCAGCGTTACTGGCGGGGGGCAGCTTTACCGTCGCCGCCAATCCGCCGCCCCCGCCGCCGGTCTCGTATGGCGTTGAGGAAGATGTGTTTCACCCGGTGCGCGCCCAGCAGGGGATGGTGGCCTCGGTGGATGCGCTGGCGACCCGCGTCGGCGTAGATATTCTGCGTCAGGGCGGCAACGCCGTCGATGCAGCGGTTGCCGTTGGCTATGCGCTGGCGGTGACGCATCCGCAGGCCGGTAATATCGGCGGCGGCGGGTTTATGATGCTACGAACTAAAGACGGTAAAACCACGGCGATCGATTTCCGCGAGATGGCCCCGGAACAGGCCACCCGCGATATGTTCCTCGATGAACATGGCAATCCTGACAGTAAAAAATCGCTGACTTCGCATCTCGCTTCCGGTACCCCAGGCAGCGTCGCGGGTTTCTCACTCGCGCTGGAAAAATACGGCACCATGCCGCTAAACAAAGTGATCCGCCCGGCAATTAAGCTGGCGGAAGAGGGGTTTATCGTTAATGATGCGCTGGCTGACGATTTAAAAACCTATGGTAGCGAAGTGATCCCGCAGCATGAAAACAGCAAAGCGATCTTCTGGAAGAACGGCGAGCCGCTGAAAAAAGGCGACCGGCTGGTGCAAAAGAATCTGGGGAAAAGCCTGGAGCTGATTGCCGAGCACGGCCCGGACGCGTTCTATAAAGGGGCTATCGCCGACCAGATTGCCGGCGAGATGAAAAAACACGGCGGGCTTATCACCAAAGCCGACCTCGCCAACTACAAGGCCGTGGAGCGTACGCCGATTAGCGGTGAATATCGCGGCTATGAGGTCTACTCCATGCCGCCGCCGTCCTCCGGCGGGATCCACATCGTGCAGATCCTCAATATCCTCGAAAACTTCGATATGCAGAAATATGGCTTTGGCAGCGCCGACGCCATGCAGGTAATGGCGGAAGCGGAGAAACACGCCTACGCCGACCGTTCGGAATATCTCGGCGACCCTGACTTCGTCAAAGTGCCGTGGCAGGCGTTGACCAGCAAGGCTTACGCCAAAGCGATAGCCGCCGAGATTGACGTAAACAAGGCGAAGCCTTCCAGCCAGATCCGTCCGGGCAAGCTGGCGCCGTATGAAAGCAACCAGACCACCCACTTCTCGGTGGTCGATAAAGACGGCAATGCGGTGGCGGTCACCTATACGTTGAATACCACCTTTGGCACCGGCATCGTGGCCGGCGACTCCGGAATTATACTCAACAACCAGATGGATGATTTCTCGGCGAAGCCCGGCGTGCCTAACGTTTATGGTTTAGTTGGCGGCGACGCCAATGCGGTAGGGCCGAAAAAGCGCCCTCTGTCGTCGATGTCGCCGACGATTGTGGTGAAAGACGGGAAAACCTGGCTGGTGACCGGTAGCCCGGGCGGTAGCCGTATTATTACCACCGTGCTGCAAATGGTGGTCAACACCATTGATTTCGGGATGAACGTCGCGGAAGCCACCAACGCGCCGCGCTTCCACCACCAGTGGCTGCCGGACGAGCTGCGGGTGGAGAAAGGTTTTAGCCCGGATACCGTGAAATTGCTGGAAGCGAAAGGGCAGAAAGTCGCGCTGAAAGAGGCGATGGGCAGTACCCAGAGCATTATGGTGGGGCCGGATGGTACGCTGTATGGCGCTTCCGATCCGCGTTCGCCCGGTGATTTGACCGCGGGGTATTAAGGTGTTGCCCGGTGGCGCTGCGCTTACCGGGCCTACAATTGTGCGAACGTAGGCCGGGTAAGGCGAAGCAGCCACCCGGCAACACGCTACTTCATTCTCGCCATATAATACGCATCCACATACTCGCCGTTGCGCAATGCGTAACCCTTGGCGGTGCCTTCGATCTCAAAGCCGTACTTCTTATACACCGCGACCGCCGGGGCGTTATCGGCAAAGACGGTGAGTTCGATGCGATCGACCCGCAGCCAGTTGTCGCACATATCAATCATGGTGCGCATCAGCGCGCTGGCGACGCCTCGGTTATGCCAACGTGAATCTACGCTGATACCAAAATCGGCGACGTGGTTACGGCGGGGGCGTTGGACGACGGCAATGCTTAAATGGCCGACGACTTGCCCATCGATACAGGCCACCAGCTGCTTCACGCCGGGAGTATCGGTTAGCCGCTCCCGCCACATATGCTCGGATGGATGAGGAACCTGTAGCGTGTTGTGATACACCTCCGGCTGGGCGTGAATTTGACGAATCGCGTCAACATCTTTCGGTTCAGCATGGCGTATCACGATGTCACTCATTCCTTGTTCCTCATTCAGGTGAAAAGTCCCATTAAACATCACTGACTACGGCGTTTGAGTCAACACGCATTATTTGCAAAAAAAATGTAGACAAGTGCGAATGAGAATGATTATTATTGTCCTGCATTCAGGGGGACCCGTGCGGAAAGCCTGAAAGCACGACATTGCTCACATTGCTTCCAGTATTACTTTAGCCAGCCGGGTGCTGGCTTTTTTTTTGCGTCAATTCAGGCGTGTTGCGATTTGGCGGATTTCACCGCTTCTTCTGCGATCAGGCCGACGATATTGTTTTTATTTTTGCTCTCCGCGGTGGCCAATACCTCCGCGCTGCCGGTAAACAGGCCTCCCTTTTTAATCGCCAGCGTGCGATAGGCAAGGGTGCCGTCGAGGTTGCCATGTTCCTCAATAGCGATGCTATCGCCACGGCACTGGCCGTGTACCTTGCCGTCGACGATCAGCTCCCGGCAGCTGATATTGCCCTCCACGTGACCCTCGCGCATCACCTTAATCAGATGTTCTTTGGCCTCAATGTTGCCGGTGACCTGGCCATGGATATAGACATGACCGCAGGCGACGATATTGCCGACAAAATGCACCCCGCTGGCGATCACGGTGGTTTCCTGTTTTTTGACGCTTGCCGTTTCCGGTTCTGCTGCCGCCACGGTTGGCGCAGCGACTTCAGCAGCCTGCGCTTCGGTTTTATTTTTCTTCATAAACATAGCGTTAATTTTTTCCCGTTGGGTATGAGTAAGGAAAGCGAAGAGGGTACAGGCGGCCGCCAGGCGCGCCAGCGCGGTCTCATCGCTAAACCAGGCGATCAGGGCGAGAAGCCAGAAAAAAATGGCGCAGTTTATGGCGAGATACTTTTTTTCCATCAGCAGCGGCTGGCTACTCCGTTAGTCTTTAGCAACGTCCTGGTTTTGCCCTTCACTTATCCGCAGTTTCGTCATTGGAATCAAGACTTTCTGGTGAAAAATAGCGTTTTAATGACTTATTAATCAATCTCTTATTAAAAATTACGTATGAGTGATAACCGAAATATTTTGCCGGTGAATTTTCCTGCTCAGAGGAAAAGGAGGATGAAGTGAGCCGCCTGCTTGCGCTATGGTTAAAGGCAGCACATCAACTAAGGACAGCGTTATGATTCTGCACTGCGCATTTATTGGCTTTGGTAAAAGCACGACCCGCTACCATCTTCCTTACGTCCTGCATCGCAAAGACCGCTGGCACGTCGCGCATATTTATCGCCGCAGCGCCAGGCCGGAAGAACAGGCGCCGGCGTATTCCCATATCCACTTCACCAGCGACCTTGATGAAGTGCTGAATGACCCGCAGGTCAAGCTGGTAGTGGTCTGCACCCATGCTGATAGCCACTTCGAATACGCGAAGCGGGCGCTGGAAGCCGGGAAAAACGTACTGGTTGAAAAACCCTTCACCCCGACGCTTGCAGAGGCGAAGACCCTGTTCGCGCTGGCGAAAAGCAAAGGGTTGACGGTGACGCCTTACCAGAACCGCCGCTTCGATTCCTGTTTCCTGACCACCAAAAAGGTGATTGAAAGCGGTAAGCTCGGCGAACTGGTGGAAATTGAAAGTCATTTTGATAACTACCGACCGGTGGCGGAAACCATCCAGGGGGGACCGCAAAGTGGCGATTTCTACGGTCTCGGCGTACATACCATGGATCAGATCATTTCGCTGTTTGGTCGCCCGGATCATGTTGCCTACGATCTGCGCTCACTACGTAATAAAGCCAATCCCGATGACACGTTTGAAGCTCAACTGTTTTATGGCGACCTGAAAGCGATCGTCAAAACCAGCCACCTGGTGCAGATTGACTACCCGAAATTTATCGTTCATGGGCATAAAGGCTCGTTTGTGAAATACGGTATTGACCAGCAGGAGACCAGCCTGAAGGCCAACATTATGCCGGGCGATGCGGGGTTCGGCGCCGATGACAGCGTGGGGCAACTGGTCTACATCAACGAGGCGGGCGTGGTGGTACGTGAAGAGGTGCCGCTGGAAACCGGCGACTACGGACGAGTGTATGACGCGCTGTATGACACCCTCGTTAACGGCCAGCCGAATTACGTCAAGGAATCTGAAGTTCTCACCAATATGGAGATTCTGCAGCGCGGCTTTGAACAGCCTTCTCCGGCCACCATTACCCTCGCGAAATAAGAAACTCTGGCTCCTCGACGCTTGTTCATATTTTTTGAACAGAGGAGTCAATTTTCACCCTCTATGATCGCCGGCGGAATGGGTCCACACTTACTCCATCGAAAACATACGGGGGTGCAACATGATCTACTTACGCAAAGCTAACGAACGTGGCCACGCTAACCATGGCTGGCTGGATTCCTGGCATACTTTCTCTTTCGCCAACTACTACGACCCGAACTTTATGGGTTTCTCCGCGCTGCGCGTGATTAACGATGACGTAATCGACGCCGGCCAGGGGTTTGGCACCCACCCGCACAAAGACATGGAAATCCTGACTTATGTGCTGGAAGGGGCGGTTGAGCACCAGGACAGCATGGGTAACAAAGAGCAGGTTCCGGCCGGCGAGTTCCAGATCATGAGCGCGGGTACCGGCGTGCGTCACTCTGAGTACAACCCGAGCAGCACCGACCGCCTGCGTTTGTATCAGATCTGGATTATTCCAGAAGAAACCGGCATTACGCCGCGCTACGAGCAGCGCCGCTTTGATGCCGCGCAGGGCAAACAGCTGGTGCTGTCGCCAGATGCGCGCGAGGGTTCGCTGAAAGTGTACCAGGATATGGAGCTGTATCGCTGGGCGCTGCTGAAAGATGAGCAGTCGGTTCACCAGATTGCCGCGGAACGTCGCGTGTGGATCCAGGTAGTGAAAGGCGAAGTGACGATTAACGGCACCAAAGCCACCACCAGCGATGGTCTGGCGATTTGGGACGAGCAGGCGATTTCGGTTCACGCCGACAGCGATAGCGAAATACTGCTGTTCGATCTGCCGCCGGTTTGATACGCGTCATCCTTCAAGCCGCATTTTTGTTGGCTCTCCTCACTCACCCCGGTCGCGTACCCTTTGTACGCTTCCGGGGATTCGTTGCGTTGCCGCCTTAATGCAACTTGAATGATTTTGCGTATTAACTCTAAATAAATCTTTTGG
Organism: Klebsiella sp. 141153; assembly: GCF_032601995.1. NCBI lineage: Bacteria > Pseudomonadati > Pseudomonadota > Gammaproteobacteria > Enterobacterales > Enterobacteriaceae > Klebsiella > Klebsiella sp. 141153. The sequence goes on from NZ_JAQIRJ010000004.1 coordinate 393,266, forward strand.
CCCTTTTTTCTCCGGGAAGGTTGCGCTTTGTCCGTGATAAACTGAGAAAATGTTTCCCAGCCGATCACAGTCAGGACGATGAAAAAGAAAAGACCCGTACTTCAGGATGTAGCCGATCTTGTCGGCGTGACCAAAATGACGGTCAGTCGCTATTTACGTAACCCGGAACAGGTTTCTGAGGCCCTGCGTGGCAAGATTGCCGTTGCACTCGATGAGCTGGGTTATATTCCCAATCGCGCTCCTGATATTCTCTCCAACGCCACCAGCCGCGCCATCGGCGTGCTGCTGCCCTCGTTAACCAACCAGGTCTTCTCGGAAGTGCTGCGCGGCATCGAAAGCGTCACCGACGCCTTCGGTTATCAAACCATGCTGGCGCACTACGGCTATAAGCCGGAGATGGAAGAGAAGCGTCTCGAATCGATGCTCTCCTGGAACATTGACGGCCTGATCCTCACCGAACGTACCCACACGCCGCGCACGTTGAAAATGATTGAAGTGGCCGGGATCCCGGTGGTTGAACTGATGGACAGCCAGTCGCCGTGCCTCGACATTGCCGTCGGTTTCGATAACTTCGAAGCGGCGCGGCAGATGACGGCGGCGATTATCGCCCGCGGCCACCGCCACGTTGCTTATCTCGGCGCGCGTCTGGATGAACGTACTATCATCAAACAGAAGGGGTACGAGCAGGCGATGCTTGATGCCGGCATGACGCCCTATAGCGTGATGGTGGAGCAATCTTCTTCCTACTCGTCGGGGATTGAGCTGATGCGTCAGGCGCGTCGCGAATATCCGCAGCTCGACGGCATCTTCTGTACCAACGATGACCTCGCGGTCGGCGCGGCGTTCGAGTGTCAGCGTCTGGGCCTGAAAATTCCGGACGACATGGCGATAGCCGGTTTCCACGGTCACGATATCGGTCAGGTGATGGAGCCGCGTCTTGCCAGCGTACTGACCCCACGTGAGCGCATGGGGCGCATCGGCGCCGAGCGTCTGCTGGCGCGCATCCGCGGTGAGACGATTACCCCTAAGATGTTAGATTTAGGTTTCACATTGTCACCGGGTGGATCTATTTAAACCGACAAGTTTGAAGTAGATCACACATATTCACATCTGGCACGAATGGTTATTGCTTCTCCCTGGGTCCGGCATGACAATGTTACCGATAACAGTTACCCGTAACACTCGCCCGTAATCATTAACCAGTACGCCGCTTTCGCGCTGTATCAGTCAGCCCCGGCGCGGCGTACCAGTCCAGTGGGAGGACGCTTTGAGCACGACTAACCATGATCACCACGTCTATGTCCTGATGGGCGTTTCCGGCAGTGGTAAATCCGCCGTCGCCAGCGAAGTGGCGCATCAACTGAAAGCCGCGTTTCTCGATGGCGATTTTCTGCATCCGCGCAGCAACATCACCAAGATGGCTTCCGGCGAGCCGCTGAACGACGATGACCGTACCCCGTGGCTGCAGGCGTTGAATGACGCGGCATTTGCCATGCAGCGTACCAACAAAGTTTCGCTGATCGTCTGCTCGGCGCTGAAAAAAAGCTACCGCGACATTCTGCGCAAAGGCAACCCGAACCTCTCCTTTATCTACCTGAAAGGCGACTTCGACGTGATTGAAAGCCGTCTGAAGGCGCGTAAAGGGCACTTCTTCAAAACCCAAATGTTGGTGACGCAGTTTGAAACACTGCAGGAACCAGGCGCCGACGAAAGCGATGTGCTTATCGTCGATATCGACCAGTCACTGGAAGGCGTGGTCGCCAGCACCATTGAGGTGATTAACAAAGGCAGTAACTAGTGAGTACTTTAACGCTTGTTTTGACAGCAGTCGGCTCGGTATTGCTGCTGCTGTTTTTAGTCATGAAGGCGCGTATGCACGCCTTCGTGGCTTTGATGGTGGTTTCTATTGGCGCAGGTCTCTTTTCCGGTATGCCGCTGGATAAAATCGCGGCGACGATGGAAAAAGGGATGGGCGGCACGCTGGGCTTCCTGGCGATAGTCGTCGCGCTGGGCGCGATGTTCGGTAAAATTTTGCATGAAACCGGCGCGGTCGACCAGATTGCGGTGAAAATGCTGAAGTCCTTCGGCCACAACCGCGCGCACTATGCGATTGGCCTGGCCGGCCTTATCTGCGCGCTGCCGTTGTTCTTCGAAGTGGCGATCGTGCTGCTGATTAGCGTCGCGTTTTCCATGGCGCGCCATACCGGCACTAACCTTGTGAAGCTGGTGATCCCGCTGTTCGCCGGCGTAGCCGCCGCCGCGGCATTCCTGCTGCCGGGGCCTGCGCCGATGCTGCTGGCTTCGCAGATGCACGCCGATTTCGGCTGGATGATTCTGATTGGCCTCTGCGCCGCTATTCCGGGGATGATTATCGCCGGTCCGCTATGGGGCAACTTCATCAGCCGCTACGTTGAGCTGCATATTCCTGACGATATCAGCGAACCGCATCTCGGCGAAGGTAAAATGCCGTCCTTCGGCTTTAGCCTCTCGCTGATCCTGCTGCCGCTGGTGCTGGTCGGCCTGAAAACCATCGCCGCGCGCTTTGTGCCGGTGGGATCCACCGCCTATGAATGGTTCGAGTTTATCGGCCACCCATTCACCGCGATTCTGGTTGCCTGCCTGGTAGCGATTTACGGCCTGGCGGTACGTCAGGGGATGGCGAAAGATCGCGTGATGGAGATCTGCGGCGCGGCGCTGCAGCCGGCGGGGATTATTCTGCTGGTGATTGGCGCAGGCGGCGTCTTCAAGCAGGTGCTGGTGGACTCCGGCGTCGGCCCGGCGCTCGGCGAAGCGCTGACTGGCCTGGGTCTGCCGATTGCGATTACCTGCTTCGTGCTGGCGGCTGCCGTGCGTATTATTCAGGGCTCCGCGACCGTGGCGTGCCTGACGGCGGTCGGCCTGGTGATGCCGGTCATTGAGCAACTGAACTACAGCGGCGCGCAAATGGCGGCTCTCTCCATCTGTATCGCGGGTGGTTCGATTGTGGTAAGTCACGTCAACGATGCCGGCTTCTGGCTGTTCGGTAAGTTCACCGGCGCCAGCGAAGCGCAGACGCTGAAAACCTGGACGATGATGGAAACCATCCTTGGCACCACCGGCGCCATTGTCGGGATGATTGCTTTCCAGCTGCTGAGCTAAGTAAAAATAATTTCCCCGGACACCACCACGGTATCCGGGGGAAAAACCAGGGTAATACCGCTTACCCTGGATTCTCTTCGGTAACACGCTTTTTTCCCCTCTTTTCCACTTCCTTTTGCCGTAAATATCAGCTCTACGACAATGATCGTATTGCTCGTCAGGCCTTGCGGCGCAAGGCTTTGTCCGTTTTTTTTCGCAAGCGTGAAAGCGATATTTTTCGCGCTGAATCCATAATCAGGATCAATAAAATAGCGACGGAAAATATTCCATTACGCGGGTTATTTGCCCGATAATCTTTACGCTTTTTATGACTACCAGCGACGGTAGGCGGAGTGCGGGATAAGTTGCTTTTCTGATTGGCGCGCAATCATTGATTAATTTCACTTGCGACTTTAGCTGCATTTTGTAATGTGAAGGACATCCCAGTTGGAAACTGGCCTGGCACTAACAGCACACACCTCGCAGGAATACGTTATGAAAAATGTTGGTTTTATCGGTTGGCGTGGAATGGTCGGCTCTGTTCTCATGCAACGCATGGTGGAAGAGCGTGATTTCGACGCCATTCGCCCTGTTTTCTTCTCCACCTCTCAGCTGGGTCAGCCCGCGCCGTCATTCGGCGGCAGTACCGGGGAAACGCTTCAGGATGCATTCGATCTGGAAGCGCTGAAGGCGCTGGACATTATTGTTACCTGCCAGGGCGGCGATTACACCAACGAGATTTACCCGAAGCTGCGCGAAAGCGGCTGGCAGGGGTACTGGATTGACGCGGCGTCTTCGCTGCGCATGAAAGACGATGCGATCATTATTCTCGACCCGGTTAACCAGGATGTGATTACCGCTGGCCTGAATAACGGCATTAAAACCTTCGTCGGCGGCAACTGTACGGTGAGCCTGATGCTGATGTCCCTCGGCGGCCTGTTTGCCCATGACCTGGTGGAGTGGGTCAGCGTGGCGACCTACCAGGCGGCTTCCGGCGGCGGCGCGCGCCATATGCGCGAACTGCTGAGCCAGATGGGCCAGCTGCATGGCCACGTGGCGAGCGAGCTGGCGAACCCGGCGTCCGCGATTCTCGATATCGAGCGCAAAGTGACGTCGCTGACCCGCAGCGGCGATCTGCCGGTCGATAACTTTGGCGTGCCGCTGGCGGGCAGCCTGATCCCATGGATCGACAAACAGCTTGATAACGGCCAGAGCCGCGAAGAGTGGAAAGGCCAGGCGGAGACGAACAAAATTCTCGCCACCGCGTCGCCGATCCCGGTCGATGGTCTGTGCGTGCGCGTCGGCGCGCTGCGCTGCCACAGCCAGGCGTTTACCATCAAGCTGAAGAAAGATGTTTCTATCCCGACCGTTGAGGAACTGCTGGCCGCGCATAACCCGTGGGCCAAAGTGGTGCCAAACGATCGCGACATCACCATGCGCGAGCTGACCCCAGCCGCGGTGACCGGCACCCTGACCACCCCGGTAGGGCGCCTGCGTAAACTGAACATGGGTCCTGAGTACCTGTCGGCCTTTACCGTCGGCGACCAGCTGCTGTGGGGCGCCGCCGAACCGTTGCGCCGCATGCTACGACAGCTGGCGTAAACGCAGGACAAACGATAAGGGGTGTGGATACACCCCTTTTTTTTGCGTAATACAAGGAGTAAACGCGGATGTTGGATTTTTCCCCACGGAGGTAACGCAGCCTTGGCTATGCTTTAAGTAAGGAGTTCCTTACCTGAAGGTGGGACGGAGCAGGAGGATGCACGTTGGTGCTGCGCCGTTCAGGTCAAAAAAAGTCGCCGGGTACAGGAAAGGGCGACACTTACAACAGGATGAAAGCATGTCGAATCGAATCGATAGAGACGTGATTAATGCGCTTATTGCAGGTCATTTCGCGGATCCCTTTTCCGTGCTTGGCATGCACCGCACCGAGGCGGGGCTGGAAGTTCGCGCATTATTACCAGATGCCACCGAAGTGTGGGTTATTGAACCGAAAACCGGGCGTAAAGTCGGCAAACTCGAATGCCTCGACTCGCGCGGATTCTTTAGCGGCCTCCTGCCGCGGCGTAAAAACGCTTTTCGCTACCAGCTAGCCGTCACCTGGCACGGACAGCAAAACCTGATTGACGACCCTTACCGTTTCGGCCCGCTGCTGCAGGATGTTGACGCCTGGCTGTTGTCCGAGGGGACGCACCTGCGCCCTTACGAAACTCTGGGCGCGCACGCCGACACCATGGATGGCGTCACCGGTACGCGCTTTTCGGTCTGGGCGCCAAACGCCCGCCGGGTCTCGGTGGTGGGGCAATTTAACTACTGGGATGGCCGACGACATCCGATGCGCCTGCGTAAAGAGTCCGGAATCTGGGAACTTTTCATCCCCGGCGCGCTTAATGGCCAGCTGTATAAATTCGAGCTGATCGACGCTCATGGCAATCTACGGGTCAAAGCCGATCCTTACGCCTTCGAGTCGCAGATGCGCCCGGAAAGCGCGTCGCTTATCTGCGATTTGCCGCCCAAAGTCGAGCAGCCGGCGGCGCGCAAAGCCGCGAACCAGTTTGATGCGCCGATCTCTATCTATGAAGTGCACCTCGGGTCCTGGCGCCGCCATACCGACAATAACTTCTGGCTAAGCTACCGCGAACTGGCGGACCAACTGGTGCCTTACGCAAAATGGATGGGCTTCACCCATCTTGAACTGCTCCCGGTAAACGAACACCCGTTCGACGGCAGCTGGGGCTACCAGCCGACCGGCCTCTATGCGCCGACACGCCGCTTCGGTACCCGTGAAGATTTCCGCTATTTCATCGATGCCGCCCACGCCGCGGGCCTTAACGTGATCCTCGATTGGGTTCCGGGTCATTTCCCGGCGGATGACTTTGCGCTGGCCTCATTTGACGGCACCTCGCTGTATGAACACAGCGATCCGCGCGAAGGTTACCACCAGGACTGGAATACGCTTATCTATAACTACGGCCGCCGCGAAGTCAGCAATTACCTGGTAGGTAACGCGCTGTACTGGATCGAGCGCTTCGGCATTGACGCGCTGCGCGTCGACGCGGTGGCGTCGATGATCTACCGCGACTATAGCCGTAAAGCGGGCGAGTGGATCCCCAACGAATACGGCGGGCGGGAAAATCTCGAAGCGATCGAGTTTCTGCGTAACACCAACCGTATTCTCGGCGAGCAGACGCCAGGCGCGGTCACCATGGCGGAAGAGTCCACCGATTTTGCCGGCGTGACGCGTCCGCCCGCCGACGGCGGCCTCGGCTTCTGGTTCAAATGGAATCTCGGCTGGATGCACGACACGCTGGATTATATGAAGCTCGATCCAGTCCATCGTCGCTACCATCACGACAAAATGACCTTCGGCATGCTCTACAACTACACCGAGAACTTCGTGCTGCCGCTCTCCCACGATGAAGTGGTGCACGGCAAAAAATCGATTCTCGACCGCATGCCGGGCGACGCATGGCAGCGCTTTGCCAACCTGCGCGCCTATTACGGCTGGCTGTTCGCCTTCCCGGGCAAAAAGCTGCTGTTTATGGGCAATGAATTCGCCCAGGGCCGCGAGTGGAACCACGACGCCAGTCTCGACTGGCATCTGCTGGAGGGCGGCGACAACTGGCACCACGGCGTCCAGCGGCTGGTGCGCGACCTGAACCATACCTACCGCCACCATAAAGCGCTGCACGAGCTCGATTTCGATCCCTACGGCTTCGAGTGGCTGGTGGTCGACGATCATGAGCGTTCGGTATTTATCTTTGTGCGCCGCGATAAAGCCGGCAATGAGATTATCGTCGCCAGCAACTTCACGCCGGTGCCGCGGCACAACTACCGTTTCGGCATCAACCAGCCGGGACGCTGGCGCGAGGAGCTGAATACCGACTCGATGCATTACCACGGTAGTAACGCCGGAAATGGCGGAGTGGTTGAGAGCGAGTCTGTCGCCAGTCACGGTCGTCAGCATTCGTTGTCGATTACCCTGCCGCCGCTGGCGACCATCTGGCTGGTACGGGAGGCCTGATGACGACGCTTGCCGCGGGAAAACCGACGCCTTTGGGCGCCAGCTATGACGGCAAAGGGGTGAACTTCACCCTGTTTTCCGCCCACGCCGAGCGGGTGGAGCTCTGCGTGTTCGACCAGCAGGGTAACGAGCGGCGCTACGACCTACCGGCGCGCAGCGGCGACATCTGGCACGGCTGGCTGGCCGATGCGCGTCCGGGGCTACGCTACGGTTATCGGGTGCACGGGCCGTGGGATCCGGCGCAGGGGCATCGCTTCAATCCGGCCAAGCTGCTGCTCGACCCCTGCGCGCATCAGGTGGCGGGCGAACTGCTGGACGACGAGCGTCTGCATGGCGGTATGCATGAACCGGATGCCCGCGATAGCGCAGCCATTGCGCCAAAGTCGCAGGTGGTCGATCTGCATTACGACTGGCTCGGCGATAAACCGCCGCGCACGCCGTGGGGCGAAACGGTTATTTATGAAGCCCACGTCAAAGGGTTGACCTGGCTGCATCCGGAGCTGCCGGAGGCCATCCGCGGCACCTATCAGGCGCTGGGCCACCCGCTGATGATCGACTATTTCCGCCGCCTGGGTATTACCGCGCTGGAGCTAATGCCGGTGGCGCAGTTCGCCAGCGAACCCCGCCTGCAGCGGATGGGGCTGAGCAACTACTGGGGCTATAACCCGCTGGCGCTGTTTGCGCTGGAGCCGTGCTACGCCAGTCAGCCGCAGCGGGCGCTCGATGAGTTCCGCGATGCGGTGAAAGCGCTGCACGCGGCGGGCATCGAGGTGATCCTCGATATCGTGCTGAACCATAGCGCGGAAATCGATCTTGAAGGGCCGACCATCTCCCTGCGCGGTATCGATAACCGCAGCTATTATTGGATCAGGGACGATGGCGATTATCACAACTGGACCGGCTGCGGTAACACGCTCAACCTCAGTCATCCCGGCGTGGTGGAGTATGCCCTGCAGTGCCTGCGCTTTTGGGTTGATGAGTGCCACGTTGACGGCTTTCGCTTCGATCTGGCGTCGGTGATGGGGCGCACGCCGGAATTTCGTCAGGGCGCGCCGCTGTTTGAGGCCATTCGCCGCGACCCGGTATTGTCGGCGATCAAGCTGATTGCCGAACCCTGGGATATTGGCCAGGGCGGTTATCAGGTGGGGAACTTCCCGCCGCTGTTTGCCGAATGGAACGACCATTTTCGCGATACCGCGCGCCGTTTCTGGCTGCAACAAAACGTGTCGTTGGGTGACTTTGCCCAGCGCTTCGCCGCCTCCAGCGATCTCTTTGCCCGCGATGGCAAACGGCCTGCGGCGACGATCAATCTGATCACGGCGCATGATGGATTCACCCTACGTGATTGTGTTTGTTTCAATCAGAAACACAATCAGGCGAACGGCGAAGAGAATCGCGATGGGACTAACAATAACTACAGCAACAATCATGGTATAGAGGGATTAGAAGCCAATCTTGCCGTGATTGAGCGGCGGCGCGATAGCGTACATGCGCTTTTGACCACGCTGCTGCTGTCGCAAGGCACGCCGATGCTGCTAGCGGGTGATGAGCATGGCCATAGCCAGCACGGCAACAATAATGCGTACTGTCAGGACAATGCTTTGACCTGGCTGGACTGGCGGCGGGCAAATCACGGATTAACCGCGTTTGTCGCCGCGCTTATCCACCTGCGTCGGCGCATTCCGGCGTTAACCCGTAATCAGTGGTGGCAGGAGCATGACGGCAATGTGAGCTGGCTCAATCAGCGCGGAGAACCGTTAAACGCCGACGAGTGGCAGCATGGCGCCGCGCGGCTGCAAATCCTGTTATCCGATCGCTGGCTGATCGCGCTGAATGCCACCGCTGAGGTGGCGGATATGGTTTTACCCGCGGGGGAGTGGCGCGCCGTTCCTCCATTCGCCGGAGAGGATAATCCGGTCATCATGGCTGTCTGGCATGGGCCCGCGCACGGAGTTTGCGTATTTCAAAGGTCATAGTCCCTGGGGGTTTTCGGCGCGTTCATGATGAATGGGCCGTGAAGCAGGGGAATCAAAAGGAGTTAATCATGGTTGGGCTTGAAAAGAACGATCCGTTGATGCTGGCGCGTCAACTTCCTCTCAAATCGGTGGCGCTGATCCTTGCTGGCGGGCGTGGTACCCGGCTTAAGGATTTAACCATTAAGCGCGCGAAGCCTGCCGTCCACTTTGGCGGTAAGTTCCGTATTATCGACTTCGCGTTATCTAACTGTCTTAACTCAGGTATTCGCCGCATCGGCGTGATTACCCAGTATCAGTCGCACACCCTGGTGCAGCATATCCAGCGCGGCTGGTCTTTCTTCAGCGAAGAGATGAATGAGTTTGTCGATCTGCTGCCGGCGCAGCAGCGGGTACACGGTGAAAACTGGTATCGCGGTACGGCCGATGCGGTGACGCAGAACCTCGACATTATTCGTCGCTATAAAGCCGAATATGTGGTGATCCTCGCCGGCGACCACATCTACAAACAAGACTACTCGCGCATGCTGATCGACCATGTCGAAAAAGGCGCGCGCTGCACCGTCGCCTGTATGCCGGTGCCCATCGAAGAAGCATCCGCCTTTGGCGTGATGGCGGTCGACGAAAGCGAGAAGATCATCGAGTTCGTCGAGAAACCGGCCAACCCGCCGGCGATGCCGAACGACGCTACCCGCTCGCTTGCCAGTATGGGCATCTATGTCTTTGATGCGGATTACCTTTATGAACTGCTGGCCGCCGACGATCTCGACGAAAACTCCAGCCACGACTTCGGCAAAGATATCATCCCGAAAATTACCGAAGCTGGCATGGCTTATGCACATCCTTTCCCGCTCTCCTGCGTGCAGTCCGACCCGCAAGCCGAGCCATACTGGCGCGATGTCGGGACGCTGGAAGCCTACTGGAAGGCCAACCTCGATCTGGCCTCGGTGACGCCGGAGCTCGATATGTACGACCAGCATTGGCCTATCCGTACCCATATGGAATCGCTGCCGCCGGCGAAGTTCGTCCAGGACCGCTCCGGCAGCCACGGTATGACGTTGAACTCGCTGGTTTCCGGCGGCTGCATTATCTCCGGGTCAGTAGTGGTGCAGTCGGTACTGTTCCCGCGGGTGCGGGTGAATTCGTTTTGTAACATTGATTCGGCAGTCTTATTGCCGGATGTCTGGGTCGGGCGCTCGTGCCGCCTGCGCCGCTGCGTGATAGATCGCGCCTGCGTCATCCCGGAAGGGATGGTGATTGGGGAGAATGCGGAAGAAGATGCCAGCCGCTTCTATCGTTCAGAAGAAGGGATCGTGCTGGTTACGCGCGACATGCTGCGGAAACTGGGGCACAAACAGGAGCGATAATGCAGGTTTTACACGTATGTTCAGAGATGTTCCCGTTGTTAAAAACCGGCGGTCTGGCTGACGTTATTGGCGCGCTGCCGGCGGCGCAGATCGCAGACGGCGTGGATACCCGCGTGCTGCTGCCGGGGTATCCGGATATCCGCCGCGGAATTACCGACGCGCAGGTCGTCACCCGTCGGGATACCTTTGCCGGGCGCATCACCCTGCTGTTCGGCCATTTTAACGGCGTCGGTATCTATCTGATCGACGCGCCGCATCTCTACGATCGCCCAGGGAGCCCGTATCACGACTCCAACATGAACGCCTATACCGACAACGTGCTGCGCTTTGCGCTGCTCGGCTGGGTAGGTAGCGAAATGGCCTGCGGGCTGGATCCATTCTGGCGCCCGGAGGTGGTGCACGCCCATGACTGGCATGCGGGCCTGACGCCGGCCTACCTGGCGGCGCGTGGGCGTCCGGCGAAATCGGTGTTTACGGTGCACAATCTCGCCTACCAGGGGATGTTTTACTCCTGGCATATGAATGAGATAGAGCTGCCGTGGTCGTTCTATAACATGCACGGCCTCGAATTTAACGGTCAGATCTCGTTCCTCAAAGCCGGGCTGTATTATGCCGACCATATCACGGCGGTGAGCCCAACCTACGCGCGGGAAATCACCGAACCGCAATATGCCTACGGCATGGAAGGGCTGCTACGTCAGCGCCAACACGAGGGCCGATTGTCCGGCATCCTTAACGGCGTCGATGATGGTATCTGGAATCCGCAAAGCGATCTGCTACTGGCGGCGCGCTATGACCGCGATTGCCTGGAGGAGAAAGCCGAGAATAAACGGCAGCTGCAAATCGCCATGGGGCTGAAGGTGGATGACAAAGCGCCGCTGTTCGCCGTGGTGAGCCGCCTGACCAGCCAAAAAGGGCTGGATCTGGTGCTGGAGGCGCTGCCGGGCCTGCTGGAGCAGGGCGGGCAACTGGCGCTGTTGGGCGCCGGCGATCCGGTACTGCAGGAGGGCTTCCTCGCCGCCGCCGCCGAACATCCGGGCCAGGTCGGCGTGCAGATTGGCTATCACGAGGCGTTTTCGCACCGCATCATGGGCGGCGCCGATGTGATTCTGGTTCCCAGCCGCTTTGAACCGTGCGGTCTGACTCAGCTGTATGGCCTGAAATACGGCACTCTGCCGCTGGTGCGCCGCACCGGCGGTCTCGCCGATACCGTGGCCGACTGTTCGCTGGAAAACCTCGCCGACGGCGTCGCCAGCGGCTTTGTCTTTGAGGACAGTAACGCGGTGTCGTTGCTGCGGGCCATCCGGCGCACCTTTGTGTTGTGGTCGCGGCCGTCGCTGTGGCGCTACGTTCAGCGTCAGGCGATGAATATGGACTTTAGCTGGCAGGTGGCGGCGAAATCCTATCGTGAACTCTATCAACGCTTGATGTAACCACAGGAGCTATGGCTATGAATGCACCCTTTAGTTATGCATCACCCACGCTGAGCGTTGAGGCGTTAAAGCATTCTATCGCGTATAAGCTGATGTTTATCATCGGCAAAGATCCGGCGATCGCCAACAAACACGAATGGCTGAACGCCACCCTGTTCGCCGTTCGCGACCGCATGGTCGAGCGCTGGCTGCGTTCAAACCGCGCCCAGCTGTCGCAGGAAGTGCGGCAGGTTTACTATCTGTCGATGGAGTTTTTGATTGGCCGCACCCTCTCTAACGCGCTGTTGTCGTTAGGGATTTATGAAGATGTGAATAATGCGCTGGCCGATATGGGGCTCGATCTGGAAGAGCTTATTGATGAAGAAAACGACCCCGGCTTAGGCAACGGCGGTTTAGGGCGCCTGGCCGCCTGCTTCCTCGATTCGCTGGCGACGCTGGGTCTGCCGGGCCGCGGCTACGGTATCCGCTACGATTATGGGATGTTCAAGCAGAACATCGTCGACGGGCGACAGAAAGAGTCGCCGGATTACTGGCTGGAGTACGGCAACCCGTGGGAGTTCGAACGGCACAATACACGCTATAAAGTGCGTTTCGGCGGCCGCGTGCAGCAGGAAGGAAAAAATACCCGCTGGATAGAGACCGAAGAGATTATCGCCGAAGCCTACGATCAGATTATCCCCGGTTTCGATACCGATGCCACCAACACCCTGCGATTGTGGAGCGCGCAGGCCAGTAGCGAAATCAACCTCGGTAAATTCAACCAGGGCGACTACTTCGCGGCGGTGGAAGATAAGAACCACTCCGAGAACGTTTCACGGGTACTGTACCCGGACGACTCCACCTATTCCGGGCGCGAGCTGCGCCTGCGTCAGGAGTATTTCCTGGTCTCGGCGACGGTACAGGATATCCTCAGCCGCCACTACCAGCTGCACCGCACCTACGACAATCTGGCGGCAAAAATCGCCATTCACCTCAATGACACCCACCCGGTGCTGTCGATCCCTGAGCTGATGCGTCTGCTGATCGATGAGCACAAATTTAGCTGGGATGAAGCTTTTGAGGTGACCTGTCAGGTTTTCTCCTATACCAACCATACGTTGATGAGCGAAGCGCTGGAGACCTGGCCGGTCGATATGCTGGGGAAAATCCTGCCGCGCCATCTGCAGATTATCTTCGAGATTAACGATTACTTCCTCAAGACGCTGCAGGAGCAGTATCCCAACGATACCGCGCTGCTCAGCCGTACCTCCATCATTGATGAATCGAATGGGCGCCGGGTGCGCATGGCGTGGCTGGCGGTTGTCGTCAGCCATAAAGTCAACGGCGTATCCGAGCTGCATTCGCGCTTAATGGTCGAGTCGCTGTTTGCCGAGTTTGCGAAGATTTTCCCGATGCGCTTTACCAACGTCACCAACGGCGTCACGCCGCGGCGCTGGCTGGCGTTGGCGAACCCGCCGCTGTCACAGGTGCTGGATGAGAATATCGGCCACACCTGGCGCACCGACTTAAGCCAGTTGAGCGATCTGCTACAGCATATTGATTATCCGACGGTGAACCAGGCGGTGCGCCGCGCCAAGCTTGAGAATAAGCAGCGGCTGGCGAACTATATCGCCCAGCAGTTGAACGTAGTGGTCAATCCTAAGGCGCTGTTTGATGTGCAGATCAAACGCATCCACGAATATAAACGCCAGCTGATGAATATCCTGCACGTCATCACCCGCTACAACCGGATCAAAGCCGATCCGCAGGCGGAGTGGGTGCCGCGAGTGAATATCTTCGCCGGTAAGGCCGCGTCGGCCTACTATATGGCGAAGCATATTATTCATCTGATCAACGATGTGGCGGCGGTGGTGAACAACGATCCGCAGATTGGCGATAAGCTAAAAGTGGTGTTTATCCCCAACTACAGCGTGAGCCTGGCGCAGCTGATTATCCCGGCGGCGGATCTCTCCGAGCAGATCTCGCTGGCGGGAACGGAAGCCTCCGGTACCAGTAATATGAAGTTTGCGCTCAACGGCGCATTGACCATTGGTACGCTGGATGGCGCTAACGTCGAGATGCTGGAGCACGTTGGCGAGGACAATATCTTTATCTTCGGTAATACCGCGGAACAGGTAGAAGCCCTGCGCAGTAACGGCTATAAACCTCGCGATTACTATGAGCAGGATGAAGAACTGCATCAGGCGTTGACGCAGATTGGCACCGGCCTGTTCAGCCCTTCGGAGCCTGGCCGCTATCGCGACCTGCTGGATTCGCTGATCAACTTTGGCGACCACTATCAGGTACTGGCGGACTACCGCAGCTACGTTGATTGTCAGGATAAGGTGGACGAGCTGTACCGCCATCCGGAGGAGTGGGCCAATAAAGCGATGATGAACATCGCCAACATGGGCTATTTCTCATCCGACCGCACGATCCAGGAGTACGCCAAACATATCTGGCATATCGACCCGGTTCGTTTGTAATCGGTTAAGCATCAGCAAAACGGGGCCAGTAGGCCCCGTTTTTGTGTGTGCGGTGATGTAGCCCGGGCCAGGCGTCAGCCGCTGCCCGGGGTATGTCAGGACGCTAACGACAGTTCAGACTTTCCCGTATGTTGCGCCAGCCACTCGCTGATACGCGCCTGCTGCTCGGCATTCAGCCACATCCCCTGTTTGGTACGGCGCCAGATAGCGTCATCCAGGCTGCGAACCCACTCGTGTTCGACCAGGTACTTCAGCTCGGCTTCATAAAATTCGTGGCCAAAATCTTCTCCCAGATCGGCAAGCGAAGTCGCTTCGCCAAGGATCCACTCGCTGTTGCTGCCGTAGGTGCGGGCGTAGTGGCGGGCCATTGATTCGCTGATAAACGCGAAGCGACGGCGCAGTTTCGCCGCATAGTCGTCGCGGTCGCCGCCGATATCGCCGCCGGGCAGAACGGCGGTTTTGGTCCACGCCGGGCCAATCCCCTGATAATACGGCGTCAGTTTTTCCAGCGCATGTTCCGCCAGTTTACGGTAGGTGGTGAGCTTGCCGCCGAATACCGACAGCAGCGGCGCCTGACCGTTCTCATCGTGAATATCGAGCGTATAGTCGCGGGTAATCGCCTGCGGTGAGTCGGATTCATCGTCGCACAGCGGACGCACGCCGGAGTAAGTCCAGACGATATCGTCGCGCGACAGCGTCTTTTTAAAGTGCGCGTTGTAGACGTTCAGCAGGTAGTTGATCTCTTTATCATCGATCGCCACCTCTTTCGGATCGCCGTTGTACTCGACGTCGGTGGTGCCGATAATCGAGAACTCATCCATCCACGGGATGACAAACACGATACGTTTATCTTCGTTTTGCAGGATATAGGCCTGCTTCTGGGTGTGTACGCGCGGCACCACGATATGGCTGCCTTTGATCAGGCGGATGCCATACGGCGAGCGCAGATGCATGCCTTCGTCGAAGAAATGTTTCACCCACGGGCCGGTAGCGTTAACCAGACCGCGCGCGTGCCAGGTGAATTTTTCGCCGCTATCGATATCTTCCGCTTCCACCACCCACAGGCCGTTTTCGCGTTTTGCCGAGATAGCGCGGGTGCGGGTGCGAACTTCGCCGCCTTTACGTACCACCATCTGGGCGTTGGCAAGAACCAGACGCGCATCGTCGACCCAGCAGTCGGAATATTCGAAACCGCGCACGATTTCCGGCTTAAGTACCGATTCCGCGCCAAAGCGCAAACCGGTCGAGCCCGGCAGGCTGGTGCGTTTGCCGAGGTGATCGTATAAAAACAGACCGATACGAATCATCCACGCCGGGCGCAGATGCGGGCGATGCGGTAAGCGGAAGCGCATCGGGAAGGCCAAATGCGGCGCCATTTTTAATAACACCTCGCGCTCCGCCAGCGCTTCGCTGACCAGGCGGAATTCGTAGTGTTCCAGATAGCGCAGGCCGCCGTGAATCAGTTTCGAGCTGGCGCTTGAGGTGGCGCAGGCAAGGTCTCTCGCTTCCAGCATCAGCACGGATAAACCGCGCCCGGCGGCGTCTGCCGCGATACCGGCACCGTTGATGCCTCCGCCTATCACAATCAGATCTTTGATTTCCACGCTCGCACCTCGTTCGCTTTCGTTTAAGCTCATAAATGTTCGATATCGCTCACTATAGCAAACAAACGCGCTTTTGGTAACATCAAAAAAACATTTCAGAGTGATGCATGTAACATATTGGCGTTTATTTACCGCCTGACGGTACACTAGCGGGTAAAATCAGGGTCGGTCACCGCCCGTCATGAAGTGCAATAGAGAAGAGAATCATGGAACAATTTGAATGTATCAATGTAGAAGAAGCGCATCAGAAACTGCATCAGCAGAAGGCGGTGCTGGTCGATATCCGTGACCCGCAAAGCTATGCCATGGGGCACACGCCGGGCGCGTTTCATCTGACCAACGATACCCTGGGCGCTTTTATGCGCGATAACGATTTTGAGACGCCGGTGATGGTGATGTGCTACCACGGCAACAGCAGTAAAGGCGCCGCGCAGTATCTGCTGCAGCAGGGCTTCGAGAACGTCTACAGCGTCGATGGCGGTTTTGACGCCTGGCATCGTCATTTCCCGGCGGAAGTCGCGCACGGCTCGCTATAAGCGCGGTACGGTATATACTAGCCCCCTTTGTGTGGAATAAGCGATCCGCTGTATGTTAATGATTACCTCTTTTGCCAACCCGCGCGTGGCCCAGGCGTTTGTCGACTATATGGCGACGCAGGGGGTCATCCTGACTATCCAACAGCACACGCAGAGCGATGTCTGGCTGGCAGATGAAAGCCAGGCCGCGCGGGTGCAGGCCGAGCTGGCCCGTTTTCTCGAAAACCCGGCCGACCCGCGCTATCTCGCCGCCAGCTGGCAATCGGGGCATACCAATAGCGGATTGCATTATCAACGCTTCCCGTTTTTAGCTACCCTGCGTAACAACGCCGGGCCGTTTACGTGGGCGATTTTGCTGGCCTGTATCCTGGTCTTCATACTGCAAAACGTTCTGGGCGATCAGACGATGATGATCTGGCTTGCCTGGCCTTACGATCCTTCGCTGAAATTCGAAGCCTGGCGCTATCTTACCCACGCTTTCATGCACTTCTCGCTGATGCATATTCTGTTTAACCTGCTATGGTGGTGGTACCTCGGCGGTGCGGTGGAGAAGCGCATCGGTAGCGGTAAGCTGGTGGTGATTACCATTATCAGCGCTCTGCTGAGCGGATTCGTCCAGCATCAGGTTAGCGGCCCGTGGTTCGGCGGTTTGTCGGGGGTAGTCTATGCATTAATGGGCTATGTCTGGCTGCGCGGCGAGCGCGACCCGCAGAGCGGTATTTATCTGCAGCGTGGTCTGATCCTCTTCTCTTTAGTGTGGTTAGTGGCAGGATGGTTTGATGTTTTCGGCATGTCGATCGCCAATGGCGCGCACGTGGCGGGCCTGGCAGTCGGGCTGGCGATGGCGTTTGTCGATACGCTAAATGTGCGAAAACGAACGTAGAGATTCCCAGGGATATTTCATGAAACAAACACAACGTCATGACGCGATTATCGAGCTGGTAAAAAAACAGGGATACGTCAGTACCGAAGAACTGGTGGAGCAGTTTGCCGTCAGCCCGCAGACTATTCGTCGCGACCTGAATGATTTAGCGGAACAAAAAATGATCCTGCGCCACCACGGCGGCGCGGCGATGCCTTCCAGCTCGGTCAACACCTCGTGGCACGACAGGAAAGCGACCCAGACGGCGGAAAAAGAGCGTATCGCGCGGAAAGTGGCGAGCGAAATCCCCGACGGCGCAACCCTGTTTATCGATATCGGCACAACGCCGGAAGCGGTGGCCCACGCGTTGCTCGACCATAATGACCTGCGGATTGTGACCAACAATCTCAACGTCGCAAATACGCTGATGGTGAAAGATGATTTTCGCATTATCCTTGCCGGCGGCGAGCTACGCAGCCGCGACGGCGGGATCATCGGCGAAGCGACGCTCGATTTTATCTCCCAGTTCCGCCTCGACTTCGGCATTCTCGGTATTAGCGGCATTGATAGCGACGGTTCGCTGCTGGAGTTTGATTACCATGAAGTGCGCACCAAGCGGGCGATTATCGAAAACTCGCGCCACGTGATGCTGGTGGTGGATCACTCGAAGTTTGGGCGTAATGCGATGGTGAACATGGGCAGCATTAGTATGGTCGATGCGGTTTATACCGATATCATGCCGCCCGCAGGCGTGCTGAAGGTGATTAAAGACAACAACCTGCAGCTGGAGCTTTGCTAAACGGCGTTATACGCCGTATCCCATCATTTTGAGCAACCGCTGGGCATGCTGAACGGCATCCTGGCGGTGCGCGACGCCCAGTTTCTGATACAGATTGCGAATATGCGTTTTAATCGTGGTGGCCGCGACATCGAGTTCGCCGGCGATCTGCTCGTTGCTGTAACCGGAATAGATTAACCCTAACACCTGCCACTCGCGCTGGGTCAGCGGGCTGGTGCGGATAAGCTCCGGCACTTCCGGGTGGTTTAACAGCCGTTCGACGAAGCTCTCGTCAAAGTGGGCGAATTTATGCCGATGATGCTGGTTAATATCGCGCAGGATGCGCTGCGCGCGGTGCTGCTCAAGCTCCGGCAGCGTATTCAGTTGAATCAGCTGGCGCAGCTGCTGGGCCATGGCTTCCCCTTCAATCACGAAGTGGTTAATAAAGCCGGTGCGGTTAGCGAGGGTTAAGGCTTCCATTAACACTTTTTGCGCCTCACCCTTGCGATCCGCCTGCCAGTACAGCTGGTTCAACAGCAGCAGGTTACGGTTGATATCGCTCATCAGCCGCAGCGAGCGGGCGTTTTCATTTAACTCTTCCAGCACCATTTCGGCGGAATCAAAATCACCGAGCAGGATCTGCGCGCGGGCAATGTTGCGCCACTGGCTTTGCAGGAAGTGGTTATTAGCGAATTCAGGTTTCGGCGTCTGGCGCAGCCAGTTGGCCGCTGCGGTTTTATCGCCGGTCATCTGCCAGTAGATCACCCGTACTTTGTCGGCGTTGGAAACCCAGTCGCTGTGATAGTGGCCGTTGCCCAGCAGATTCTCCAGTCGGTTTAATAAGCTGCGGGCGTTATCGAGATCGCCGCGCGCCAGCGAGCACTGCACCATCAGCGCCAGGCACTGCAGCTGCTGTTGCGGCTGGTAGTTTGCCAGCACCGCGATGCCGCTGCGGGCGCTCTCTTCTGCTTCATCAAGACGCGCCCATGCCCACAGCAGCTGCGCGCGGATGCGCAACAGGAACTCATGCATCGGCAGCTGTTCAAGATGCTGATCGCGGATAAGCTGGAAAGCTTTATCCTGAATCTCCCATGCCGCCTGCAGGAAGCCCTGAGCAAACAGAATCTCGCTCTGCTGGATCATGCTCCACAGGGCGTAGTGCCAGACGTCATGACGGCGAGCCATCTGTTCTGTTTGCTGCATCACCGCCAGCGATTTACTCAGGTGGCCTTTGCAGTGCAGCACTTCGCCGTGGACGGAAGTGGCGACGATACGGCTGTAATAGCTCGCCAGCGGCAGTTCATCCAGCGCCACCATTGCCAGACGTTCGGCTTCGTCCTGATCGCCGGCGTTGATAGCGACCTGCGCGCGCAGGGCGTTGAAATCGCCGTGCATCGCGGTATCCATTTCGACATCCATCTCCTGCTCGGCGCGTGCCAGCAGGGTATTCACTTCGCTATAGCGATGCTGGCTCTGCATCAGCCAGGCCTGCAGCAGGATCAGCCGCGGGTTTTCCAGCAGGTTTGACCACGGCAGCGCCGCCAGCGATTGTTCCAGCAGACCCAGCTCGCTGTGGTTGAACATGCCCCAGGCGTGGTTGAGCAAAATATCGCGCAGCATGGCGGCATCGCCAGCGGCAAGCGCATGATGGATGGCTTCGGTGGGGAATCCCTGCGCCATCCACGCTTCGGCGGCGGCGCGGTGAATTTCCGGTAGCTCGGTGGCCATTTCCCACTGACAGCGCTGGCGCAGGAAGTTGCCGAATAGCGGGTGATAGCGGAACCACTCGCCGGAGTCATCCATTCGGTGCAGGAACAACCCCTGACGTTCGATCTCTTCCAGCTGCATCTGGCCGTTCTCTTCGCCGGTGACGCGGACGATAAGCGCGTCATTCATCGAGCGCAGCAGCGAGCTTTTTAACAAGAAGCTGCGGGTACGGGCATCGACGTTATCCAGCACTTCATCGACCAGATAGTCGGAAAGGTGGCTGGCGTTAATCCCGGCGAGACGACGGGCGGAGTGCTGGGCTGAGGTGTTTTTCTGCCGGGCGGAGAGGGCGATGAGCTGCAGGGCGGTGGCCCAGCCGGCGACGTCATCGCACAGGCGACTGCTGTCATCGGCTTCAATGGGGGAGGCGAGACGGCAGTCAAAGAACTGTTTCGCCTCCTGATGAGTAAAAGCCAGCTGTTGGCTGCCGATTTCCAGTAACTGCTCGCGCACCCGCAGATTGGCGATCCCCAACTGCGGCAGGTTGCGCGACAGCACTACCAGCGTCATGGTCTCTGGCTGATGGCGCAAGAAGAAGCGCATGGCGTCGTGGATCACCGGATTGGTAATCAGGTGATAATCATCAATGACCAGGTACAGCGGACGCTGCCAGTCGGCAAGCTCAATAAACAGCTGCGCAAACAGCGACGGCAGGCTGGCGTACTGGCGCTTTTGCACCATGGCTTCGCTGGCGGCGCAGTGGCCGCCTGTCGCCTGTTGAATCGCCGCAATCAGATAGCTGGCGAAGCGCTCTTGTTGATTATCGCCTTCATCGAGCGAAAACCAGCCAAGGTCATGCTTACCCGAAGCCCACTGCGAAACGAGCGTGGTTTTGCCGTAACCTGCCGGGCTGGTCACCAACGCGAGACGATAATTGTTCGCGCCGGAAAGTTTCGCCAGCAACCGTTCGCGAACCACAGTGTGTTCAAGACGGGATGGACGACTTAATTTTGACGGAATCAACATAGTTCACTTTTTCGCTGTGCAAGAAAGGGATGGGGATTTTTTTTGCGCTTCGTAATTAATGACTCCTAAGGTCGGCGATAATGAAAGTTATTGCAAGTTATGTCCAAAATTGATGCTCTTGAATTTGCTCTGGGTCACAATTTCTCGCTTCGGTTTTTAATTAGCTTTAAACCGGTACCAGTACGCGCCATGCCTCGGTTTACGACGGTTTCGTCCGGGACGAAATTACTTTACACAGTGTTTTTCGTAGTTGATTGTTTTTATTAAATTATCGTCAGTGGATTCTTAGGGTTAATCTATTTCACGTATTTTTGTCATGGCATCTTTTTATTCTGTCAGTTGTTTGTTTTTTATTTCACGATAATGGTACGAGCAAATTTTGCCTGGCGATATGAATTGCGCTGTAACAAATTTGCCGTTCGTCGCGCTGGCGAAATTATTGTTCTACACGCGCAATAAGGCGGCGAATTCCCGACGACGAGCTAACGTTAAAGTGGCCGCGATCACAATTTTCGCTCATCCCCGCTACTCCTCCCTGTCTAATCCCCCTCGGGAGGAGGCAGCGGCATCAGGAGGTCGGCACACTAAGGCTAACGTTTTAGTAAAGGACCAGGATTTCTTATGTCACAGACTTCTTTTAACCAGGCTCAGTTTCAGGCTGCACTGACGCGTCAGTGGCAGCGTTTCGGTTTATCGTCAGCCGCAGAGATGACTCAACGCCAGTGGTGGCGCGCGGTCAGCGGCGCGCTGGCGGAGCTTTTGGCGGCGCAACCGGCGGCGGAAGCCGTTAAAGGACAGCGCCACGTTAACTACATTTCGATGGAGTTCCTGATCGGTCGCCTGACCGGTAATAACCTGCTCAACCTGGGCTGGTATGAAGGAGTGAGCGAGACGCTGAAGGCGTATGACATTCAGCTGACCGACCTGCTGGAAGAAGAGACCGATCCGGCGCTGGGCAACGGCGGCCTGGGCCGTCTGGCGGCCTGCTTCCTGGATTCTATGGCCACCGTTGGCCAGTCGGCGACCGGTTACGGCCTGAACTACCAATACGGTCTGTTCCGTCAATCCTTCGCTGACGGCCAGCAGATGGAAGCGCCGGATGACTGGGGACGCGGCAGCTATCCGTGGTTCCGCCACAACGAAGCGCTGGATGTGCAGGTGGGTATCGGCGGTAAAGTCAGCAAAAGCGGCGAATGGCAACCGGCTTTCGTGATTACCGGCGAAGCCTGGGACCTGCCGGTGCTTGGCTATCGCAATAACGTCGCGCAACCGCTGCGCCTGTGGCAGGCGAAGCATGCCCATCCGTTCAACCTGACGAAATTCAACGACGGCGATTTCCTGCGCGCGGAACAACAGGGTATCGACGCCGAAAAATTGACCAAGGTGCTGTATCCGAATGACAACCACCTGGCGGGGAAAAAACTGCGCCTGATGCAGCAGTACTTCCAGTGCGCCTGCTCGGTGGCGGACATTCTGCGTCGCCACCATCTGGCTGGCCGCAAGCTGCATCAACTGGCTGATTATGAAGTGATCCAGTTGAACGACACCCACCCGACCATCGCCATCCCGGAACTGCTGCGCGTGCTGCTTGATGAGCACCAGATGAGCTGGGACGATGCGTGGGCCATCACCAGCAAAACCTTCGCTTACACCAACCATACCCTGATGCCGGAAGCGCTGGAGTGCTGGGATGAGAAGCTGGTGAAGGCGCTGCTGCCGCGTCATATGCAGATAATCAAAGAGATTAACGACAGATTTAAACTGCTGGTGGAGAAAACCTGGCCGGGCGATAAGCAGGTGTGGGCGAAGCTGGCGGTGGTGCATGACAAACAGGTTCGCATGGCCAACATGTGCGTGGTGAGCGGCTTTGCGGTGAACGGCGTCGCGGCGCTGCACTCCGATCTGGTGGTGAAGGATCTGTTCCCGGAATATCACCAGCTGTGGCCGAACAAATTCCATAACGTGACCAACGGCATTACGCCGCGTCGCTGGATTAAACAGTGTAATCCGGCGCTCGCTGCCCTGCTCGATAAGACGCTGAAGAAAGAGTGGGCCAACGATCTCGACCAGCTGATCAAGCTGGAGAAGTACGCCGACGATGCCAAATTCCGTCAGGTTTATCGCGACATTAAGCAGGCGAATAAAGTGCGTCTCGCTGAATTCGTGAAGCGACGTACCGGTATCGACATCAACCCGCAGGCGATTTTCGATATCCAGATTAAGCGTCTGCACGAGTACAAACGCCAGCACCTCAACCTGCTGAATATTCTGGCGCAGTATAAAGAGATCCGCGAAAACCCGCAGGCCGACCGCGTACCGCGCGTCTTCCTGTTTGGCGCCAAAGCCGCGCCGGGCTACTACCTGGCGAAGAATATTATTCTGGCGATCAACAAGGTGGCCGAGGCGATCAACAACGATCCGCTGGTGGGCGATAAGCTAAAAGTGGTCTTCCTGCCGGATTACTGCGTATCGGCGGCGGAAATGCTGATCCCGGCGGCGGACGTCTCCGAGCAGATTTCTACGGCGGGTAAAGAGGCCTCCGGTACCGGCAACATGAAGCTGGCGCTGAATGGCGCGCTGACCGTCGGCACCCTTGACGGCGCCAACGTTGAAATCGCCGAGCAGGTTGGCGAGGACAATATCTTTATCTTCGGCCATACCGTGGAAGAAGTTAAGGCGCTGAAAGCGAAAGGCTACGATCCGCTGAAATGGCGCAAAAAAGATAAACTGCTGGACGCGGTGCTGAAAGAGCTGGAGAGCGGAAAATATAGCGGCGGCGACAAACACGCCTTTGATCAGATGCTGCATAGCCTGCTGCAAGGCGGCGATCCGTACCTGGTGCTGGCTGACTTTAGCGCTTACGTCGCGGCGCAGAAGCAGGTGGATGAACTGTATCGCGACCAGGAAGCCTGGACCCGTGCGGCGATCCTCAACACCGCGCGCTGTGGCATGTTCAGCTCCGACCGTTCTATCCGTGATTATCAGCAACGTATCTGGCAGGCAAAACGCTAAGGACAGGCCTATGGAGAATAAACGCCTTGATAACGCCGCGCTGGCGGCGGGGATCAGCCCCAGCTATATCAACGCGCACGGGCAGCCGCAGTCGATCGCGGCGGCCACCAAACAACGTTTGCTGGATGCTATGCATCGTACGTCTACTGCCGCGAAAGCGGCGGTAGAACCGCTGCCCAGCGTCAAGGTTTTTACCCACGGTAAAAAAATGCAGCTGTCGGTCGCGGGAAGCGGCGCGTTTCATTGGCTGCTGACGACCGAAGAAGGTAAGCAGTATCAGGGCGAGACGTGCGGCGGCGAAGCGCTCACCCTGCCTGGGCGATTGCCGACGGGCTATCACACCCTGACTCTCACGCGGGACGGCGAACGCTGGCACTGCCGGGCGATCGTCGCCCCGGCGCGTTGCTACGAACCGCAGGCGCTAAAAGAGGGCAAAAAGCTATGGGGCGCCTGCGTCCAGCTTTACACCCTGCGTTCTGAGAACAACTGGGGCATCGGCGACTTCGGCGATCTACGCGCCATGCTGCCGGAAATCGCCCGTCGCGGCGGCGCGTTTATCGGCCTCAACCCGATTCACGCGCTCTATCCGGCGAACCCGGAGAGCGCCAGCCCGTACAGCCCGTCATCGCGCCGCTGGCTCAACGTCATCTATATCGACGTCAACGCGGTGGAAGATTTCCAGCGTAGCCCTGCCGCGCAGGCATGGTGGCAGCTTGCGGAAACCCAGCAGGCCTTGAAGGCCGCGCGGCAGACCGCTGATGTCGACTATACCGCTGTCACCGCGCTGAAGCTGACCGCGCTGCGTCTGGCGTGGGCCGAGTTTTCTACGCGTGAAGATGAGCAAATGGCGGAGTTCCGTCAGTTCGTGCTGCGCGAGGGCGAAAGTCTCTACTGGCAGGCGGCGTTTGATGCGCTGCATGCCTGGCAAAGCCAGCAGGATCCGATGCGCTGGGGCTGGCCGGCATGGCCGGAAGCGTATCAAAGTACGAGTAGCCCGCAGGTGAAGACCTTCTGTGCGGAGCATGCCGATGAGGTGAGCTTCTATCTATGGCTGCAGTGGCTGGCTTATACGCAGTTCGCCGCCTGCTGGCACACCAGCCAGCAGGACGGGATGCCGATTGGCCTGTATCGCGATCTGGCGGTCGGCGTCGCCGAAGGCGGATCGGAGACGTGGTGCGATCGCGAGCTGTATTGCCTGAAGGCTTCCGTCGGCGCGCCGCCGGACATCCTCGGCCCGCTGGGACAGAACTGGGGCCTGCCGCCGATGGATCCGCACGTCATGGTTGCCCGTGCCTACGAGCCGTTTATCGAACTGCTACGGGCGAATATGCAAAACTGCGGCGCGTTACGTATTGACCACGTGATGTCGGTGCTGCGTTTGTGGTGGATACCGTATGGCGAAACCGCCGACCACGGCGCCTATGTGCAGTATCCCGTGGATGACCTGCTGGCGATCCTGGCGCTGGAGAGCCAGCGGCACCGCTGCATGGTGATCGGCGAAGACCTGGGCACCGTACCGGTCGAAATCGTCGGCAAGCTGCGCAAAAGCGGGGTCTACTCGTACAAAGTGCTCTACTTCGAGAATGGCCCTGATAAAACGTTCCGCGCGCCGAAGGCTTATCCGCAACAGTCGATGGCGGTCGCGACGACCCACGATCTACCGACGCTGCGCGGTTATTGGGAGAGCGGCGATTTGACGCTTGGGAAGACGCTGGGCCTGTATCCGGATGAAGTGGTGCTGCGCGGCTTATATGCCGATCGCGAACAAGCGAAGCAGGGGTTGCTGGATGCGCTGCATCGGCACGGCTGTTTGCCGAAGCGCGCCGGACATAAAGCCTCGCTGATGGCGATGACCTCAACGCTCAATCGCGGGATGCAGCGCTATATCGCCGACAGCAACAGCGCCCTGCTTGGGCTGCAGCCGGAAGATTGGTTGGAGATGGCTTCACCGGTCAACATCCCGGGCACCAGTACCGAGTATCCCAACTGGCGGCGTAAGCTTACCGTGACGCTCGAGCAGATGTTTGCCGATGCGCAGGTGAATAAGCTGATTAAAGACCTGGATAAGCGCCGCAAAGCCCGCTAATCCAGAGAGAATTCCCCGGTGGCGCTGCGCTTACCGGGGCTACTGGTAGATACTGTTATCGGTTTGCAACGGTTTTGGTCGGGGAAAACATGTGCTTTGTGTTAATTCCGGGCACATTGCGCTCCCGATATTTCTTCTGCGTTATGTCTCTCATGGCGCGGGGAGCGCACAGGGGGCGGTCAGTCGCCACCACCCCCTGTACCCCCGGCCTTCCGGGAACGTCTCAGCGATTTTGAGGCCGCCAACACCGGCAGTTTCAGCCAGCATGGTGAATAAATTAAATGCAGGCCGCGCGGACCGTAGGTCGGGTAAGCGCAGCGCCACCCGACAAAAACGGCACCGCGGGTAGCCCGGATAAGGCGTTAGCCGCTATCCGGGAAACGAATAATAAAAAGGCCGGGGCGTATGATGCGCACCCGGCCTTTTTTATTTCAGGGAGGGAGGGTTACACCACCATCCCCAGCAGCAGACAACCAACCAGGCCGCACACGGAAATGATGGTTTCCAGTACCGACCAGGACTTGATGGTCTCGCCAATGGTCAGGTTGAAATACTCTTTGAACAGCCAGAAACCTGGGTCGTTCACGTGCGAGAAGATGACGCTACCGGAACCCACGGCGATAACCATCAGCTCCGGGCTGACGCCGGTGGTGGCAATCAGCGGCGCGGCGATACCACCCGCGGTGATAGCGGCAACGGTAGCCGAACCCAGCGCAATACGCAGTACCGCAGCAATAGACCACGCCATAAACAGCGGTGACATATTGGATTCGTGCATGATAGAGGCGATGTACTTATCCATGCCGCTATCCACCAGCACCTGCTTAAAGGCGCCGCCGCCGCCGATGATCAACAGCATCATGGCAATGATTTTGATAGAGGAGGTCAGCGTATCGTTGATCTGCTCCATGGAGCGGCCGCGGTTCAGGCCGAAAGTGAACAGCGCGATCAGTACCGCAATCAGGGTCGCCATCACCGGGTCGCCGAAGAACTCGGCAACGGGCAGGAAGGCGTGGCCCTTCGGCAGAACCATCTCGGCGACGGCGCGCATCGCCATCAGGATCACCGGTACCAGAGAGGTCCAGACGCTGACGCCAAAGCCCGGCATCTCTTCTTCGGTGAAGGTTTTCGGGTTGTGCAGGCCTTCCGGGATCGGCTTATCAATACCTTTCAGGAAACGGGCGAAAACCGGACCGGCGAGAATAACCGTCGGGATAGCCAGAATCGTACCGTAGAGCAGCGTTTTGCCCATATCGGCGTGGAAAATTGTCGCGATAGCGGTCGGGCCAGGGTGCGGCGGCAGGAAACCGTGGGTGACGGAGAGCGCCGCGGCCATCGGTACGCCGACGTACAGCAGCGGGATACGCGCGGAGGCGGCGATGGTAAAGACCAGCGGCAGCATCAGCACGAAACCGACTTCATAGAACAGGGCGAAACCGACGGTGAAACCGGTCAGTACAACGGCCCATTGAATATGTTTTTTACCGAATTTATCAATCAGGGTGGTGGCGATACGCTGCGCGCCGCCGCAGTCCGCCAGCATTTTACCGAGCATGGCGCCGAAGCCCATGATCAGCGCGAGGCTGCCGAGCGTGCCCCCGACGCCGTTTTTGATGGATACGATGACTTTATCCAGAGGCATACCCTGCATTAATCCGACGGCGAGCGCCACCAGAACCAGAGCGATGAAGCCGTTCATTTTGAAACGGATCATCAGCAACAATAACAGGGCAACCCCGATAGCTACGATGACTAATGGCATGATTTACCTGGCCTTAACTTGTTATGGGTAACGTTAAAGTCTGAACATCTACAGTATCCGTTCCGCAGAGGAACAAGGATGTCTGGCACCGTAAAGCTGGCTTATACCTGACCCAGAGAAAGGATAGCTGGCTATTTTTTTGTCGGTGGTGCTTGTCGTGGATGATACGGGTAACATGTGAGCTTTGAGAATGCCCTGAACGGGGTAAATTTTAAATATGAGACTTAAGTCATACTCTCTGCCGGGTTTTTGACGTGTCGACTAGTCAGAAATGTTGCGCGGTAACATGCTGGAGGGGAAATTCACCCGGCAAATGGTTGTTGCCGGGCGAGAAGGCGAAAGCTTAGTAGTAGGAGTGCTCGCCGCGCTGGTGTTCGGTCAGGTCGCGCACGCCTTTCAGCTCCGGGAATTCGTTCAGCAGTTGCTTTTCGATCCCTTCTTTCAGGGTCACGTCGACCATTGAGCAGCCGTTGCAACCGCCGCCGAACTGCAGGATAGCCAGCCCGTCTTCGGTGATTTCCATCAGCGAAACGCGGCCGCCGTGGCCTGCCAGCTGTGGGTTGATCTGCGACTGCAGCAGATACTCGACGCGCTCCATCAGCGGGGCATCGTCAGAAACCTTACGCATTTTGGCGTTCGGCGCTTTCAGCGTCAGCTGGGAACCGAGTTGGTCAGTGACGAAGTCAATTTCAGCATCTTCCAGATAAGGGGCGCTGAGTTCATCAACATACGCGGTCAGCTGTTCAAATTTCAGCGCCGTGTCGGTGTCTTCCACCGCATCCGGTGGGCAGTAGGATACGCCGCACTCAGCGTTTGGGGTGCCGGGATTAATCACAAATACGCGAATTTGCGTCCCTTCTTCCTGATTTGCCAGCAGTTTGGCAAAGTGCGCTTGTGCAGCATCGGAAATACGGATCATAGCGTTGGCCTAATAGTTGACTATTTTACTGGGTTATAATACGCCCATCAGCGGGGGTCTACAAGGTACGGCACACACACCATACCTGAACCGTCGCGGCGCCGTTTCGCAAAAGCAGGCGGGAAATCTCGGCGACGGTGCTTCCGGTTGTGACGACATCATCCACAATGGCGATATGGTGGCCCCGAACGGATAATTCAACCTGGAAAGCATTTTTCAGGTTCTGCTTACGTAATCTGGCGCTTAACTGGTGCTGCGTTGCGGTACGCCGGGTTCGCGTCAGCGCATCGCCGCGCCAGGCGCAGCCCATCCACCGCGCCAGCGGGCGACATAGCGCCTCGCTTTGGTTAAATCCCCGACGCCACTGGCGGCGCTGCCAGAGAGGCACGCTGATAATCCGGTCCACCGGCGGCAGCGCGCGGTAAAGGCGCAGGCGTAAAAGAAGCAGCCGCGCCAGCGCGGGTCCCAACTCCGGATGAGGGGCAAACTTGAACTGATGTACCAGTCCGCTTAGCGGCGGGGCATAGCTATTCACCGTCACCAGCCGCTGCCAGGGCGGCGGTTTTTGCAGGCAGCGTCCGCAGGGGACGTTAGAGGCCGATGCCGGTAGGCCGCACTGCGGGCAGAGTGATTGTGAGATGAGCAACGAGGCGGTGCAGCGCGAGCAAATCCCCCAGTGAGCGATAGCCAGCGGCATTTGGCATAGCCAGCATAAGCCGTGTGCTGTTAGCATAATTCCCCTCATAGTGATGGAAAGAGAACAGTAACTGATGAATGACATCTGGTGGCAAACCACGGGCGAAGGAAATTGTCATCTTGTGCTGCTGCACGGATGGGGGCTGAATGCCAACGTGTGGGATTGCATCACGCCGGAACTGGCTACGCATTTTACCCTGCACCTGGTGGATCTGCCGGGCTATGGCCGCAGCGGTGGTTTTGGCGCCTTAACGCTTGAAGAGATGGCGCAGCAGGTCGTTGAAAAAGCGCCGGAGCAGGCTATCTGGCTTGGCTGGAGCCTGGGCGGGCTGGTAGCGAGCCTGGTGGCGCTGCAGCACCCGCAACGCGTGCAGGCGCTGGTGACCGTCGCTTCTTCGCCGTGTTTTGGCGCGCGCGACCAGTGGCCGGGGATTAAACCGGAAGTGCTGAGCGGCTTCCAGCAGCAGCTTAGTGAAGATTTCCAGCGAACCGTCGAGCGTTTTCTCGCCCTACAAACCATGGGCACCGAAAGCGCGCGCCAGGACGCCCGGGCGCTGAAAAGCACCGTTCTGTCGCTGCCGATGCCGCCTGCCGAGGTTCTCAACGGCGGGCTGGAAATCCTCAAAACCGCCGATTTGCGTCAACCGCTCGCCGCGCTAACCATGCCGTTTTTGCGCCTCTATGGTCGCCTGGATGGGCTGGTGCCGCGTAAAATCGTTCCGTTATTGGATGAGCTGTGGCCGCAAAGTGAGTCTATCGTCTTCGAAAAGGCGGCCCATGCGCCGTTTATTTCACATCCCCAGCCATTTTGTGAGACTCTGATCGCGTTGAAAAAGCGGCTGAATAATTATTTTTAGCGCCGCGTGGTAAATCATCAGGATCGGGCAATACTTAGGTTGTTGCGGTGGTTGATTATTTCGTTTTTGCCGCCGCAAACTAACAATAACAACCTTATGGAGAGTAAAGGCTATGAAACTTGTTACAGGTATTGTTGCATCTCTGGTGATAGGCTCCCTCTCTTTTGGCGCGTTCGCGGCGAAAGAGATCCAGAAAGATGAAGTCGCGAAGATGAATCTGACCAAGGTCGGCAGCATCACGACTTCCCGTACCACGTCGCCGATGGACGCGAAGCGCGATCTGTCGAAGAAGGCGGATGAGTTGGGCGGTAAGTACTTCGTGGTGATTGCCGGCGAGAAGAACGAGAAGACGGTTCACGCGAACGCCGACGTGTATAAGTAAGCCCGATTTTCCCTGCCAGCGCTGTGCCTGGCAGGGCTAGCAAATCGCACCGCAGATAGCCCAGACAAGGCGCAACGCGCCGCCATCAGACATGTCCCTTCAGCGCAAAGACCACCACTCCCGCAGGCAGGTTTTACCCTCCGGGCAGCTTTTACAGCTGCCGGAAAGGCAGCCATCGGCATCTTCGGTCATCTTGACCGCTTTCCCCATCGCTTCCAGGCGGCTTAACATGGCGTCGATCAGTGGCCGCGGCGTATGCAGGCGGGCGCTCAGCTGTGCGGCCTCCATGCGCCCCTGCAGGGCCAGCATATCGCGTACTTCGATTAACGATGCCATGATGATTGCTCCTTAATGGCAGTCGCCGGCCGGACTCTGGCAGCATGACGTCGGGGTTTTACGCGTCGCCAGCAGGGAAACATCCACCCGGCTCCGCGCCCGACGCAGCAGGCCAAAGACCACGACGTTAAACAGAATCACCGCCAGAATACACACCAGGCTGTAGCGCGGGTGCTGGCTAAAGCTCACGGTCTGGTAGTAAAGCGTCGATAGCGAGTAGGCGATATTAAGCCCCCACAGCACCGAGAACATCATCCAACCGCGGCTGGATTCACGGGCAATCGCCCCCATCACGGAAATGCATGGAATATAGAGCAGGACGAAAATCAGGTAGCTGTACGCGGCGGCGGCGCTGCCGAATTTGCTGCCCATCACGCCCATGGCGCCGGTTTCCATTTCGCCATCGCCTTTGCTTGCTTCAATCGGGTTCGCCAGCACGCTCAGGCTAAAGGTGTCTTTCAGCCCCTGCCAGGTTTCATCGACGGCGGCCAACAGCTCGTCGCCAAGGCTAAACTCCTGTGGGTTAAACTCTTCATTCTGGATATCTTCCGCGGTGTAGAGGGTGTTCAACGTACCGACTACCACTTCTTTCGCCATCGCGCCGGTAAACAGGCCGACGGTTGCCTGCCAGTTATCTTCGTGCACGCCAATCGGCTTAAACACAGGGGTGATCACTCGGCTAACCGAAGCCAGCGCCGAGTCGTTGATGTTATCGACCACTTTGCCGCTAAGCGAGAAGCTGTTCAGCGCGCTGAGGAAAATACTGACAATCACAATGACCTTACCGGCGCGCAGGACGAAGCCTTTCAGGCGCTGCCAGGTCTGGATAACCAGGCTCTTGATGTGCGGTACGTGATACACCGGCAGCTCCATCACGAACGGCGAGGCTTCGCCGCGCATAATGGTGTATTTGAGCATCAGGCCGGTAAGAATCGCCATCACGATGCCCAGTACGTACAGTGAGAAGACCGCCAGCGCGCCGTTCTGCCCGAAGAAGGCAGCGGCGAAGACCGCGAAAATCGCCAGTCGGGCGCCGCAGGACATAAATGGCGCCATCATGATGGTCATCAGGCGTTCACGCGGCGCATCCAGCGTACGGGCGCCCATAACGGAAGGCACGTTACAGCCGAAACCAACGATCAGCGGCACGAAGGATTTCCCCGGCAAACCTAACGCCTGCATCAGGCGGTCCATTACGAAGGCCGCGCGTGCCATATACCCGGAGTCCTCAAGGAAAGAGAGGAACAGGTACATCATGCCGATTTGCGGCACCAGCGGCAGCACGGTATTGATACCGCCGCCCAGCCCTTGCGCGAGGAACACGGTCAGCCAGTCCGGGAAGTGCAGGGTGTAGCCCAGCCACTGGATGCCGTGAATGAAGATAGCCACCGAACCGGCGTCGAAAATCGGCTGCAGGGCGCCGCCGATGTTGATAGCCAGCAGGAACATCAGGTACATCACGAACAGGAAGATCGGTAAGCCGAGGAAGCGGTTAAGGATAATTTTATCCATCGCCGTGGTGAAGCGGCTCGGCTCGGCGGTCAGGGTGTTACTGACGGCATCGCATACCGCGGCAATGCTTTGATAGCGGGCATCGGCGATATACAGCGCCGGATCGTCCATCTCGCCGCTCAGGTTGGCCAGCGCCAGATCGAGTTTGTCGGCGGCGTTGCCGGCGAAGGCGCGGCTATAAATATCGCCTTCCAGCATCTGCAACCCAAGCCAGCGGCGCTGACGCAGCGGCATATCAGCAGGCATCGCCTGCGCCAGCATATCGGCTTCGCGCTGCAGAGATTGCGGATAGTGCACCAGTTCCAGCGGCTGATTGTGTTCATGGCGGTCAAGCGCCATTTTCAGCGCTTCGATACCGCGGCCGCGGGTGGAGACCAGCGGGATCACCGGGCAGCCGAGACGGGCCGCCAGCGCGTCAACGTCGATGCGGATTTGCTGTTTTTCGGCAATATCGAGCATGTTTAGCGCGACGACGCAGGGAATACCCAGCTCCAGCAGCTGCAGGGTCAGATAGAGGTTACGTTCCAGGTTCGAGGCGTCGATGACGTTAATCAGCAGATCGGCATCGCCGCTGAGAATATAGTGACAGGCAATCTGTTCATCGAGCGACGTTTGCGAGGAGATGGTAGTCAGCGAATAGGTTCCCGGTAGGTCGACCAGGGTGACCTGGTGGTCGGTAGTGGCGAAGGCGCCTTCTTTGCGCTCAACGGTGACCCCCGCCCAGTTCCCCACCCGCTGGCGCGCGCCGGTTAGCTGATTGAATAACGTTGTTTTGCCGGAATTAGGATTACCAATTAAACCAACGGTTAATTTTTTCATTTTTCAGACTCTTAGTGCCGGGTCAGGTGTTATTGCGCAACCGCTTCCAGTTCAATTAACGCGAGGTCTTTTTTACGTAATACCAGGCTCACCCGCCGGGTCTCAATATGAATAGGATCGCCCAACGGCGCCACGCGCACGACATGAAACGAAGAGCCGGGCAACATTCCCAGGGAGAGCAGTTTCTGCCGATAAGCCGGGCTAATATCGCGGGAAAAACCGGTGATTTTCCACGCACTATCAGGAGTGAATTGCATAGGGCCTACTTGTTATCGCTAACCGAAAAGAGAATTTCCAGGCGCGGCTATTAAAGCGGCGCTGGGGACTATAGCCAACGAAGAAGAATAAAACTTAACTGATAACGATGATAATGAGAATGGTTTGTATCATCAATACATGACATGGATAATAAATGCGGTTTTACGGGGAATTTGCTTATTTTTTGATATGACGCAAGAACGTTGCTGTAGCTAAAAATAAGGGAAAAATTAATTTATTCACTTAATGTTTAATAAAGGTTTCATTGGTTAACAGAATGAAACTTTATAAATTTCGAACTTATTGAAAGGTTACTGGAATATATTAATCGAGGTTCAGGCATTAAAAAGCGAAAAATTGCCCCTCGTATTGAGGGGCAGGGAAAGATTAGCGTTTTTTGCCCATCGCGGCGGCCAGCGCATCCATCATCGCGCTGTTGCCGGCTGGCTGAGCATCGCGACCGCGCGGCTTCGCCGCTTTTGCCGCCGGGCGGTTACCCTGCGGGCGATCGTTGCCGCCGCCGCGGCGCGCGTTGCTGTCGCCCGGCTGTTCATCGAGTCGCATCGTTAACGCGATGCGTTTACGCGGCAGGTCGACTTCCATCACCTTCACTTTGACGATATCGCCCGCTTTGACCACGGTATGCGGGTCTTCAACGAACTTATTCGACAGCGAAGAGATATGGACCAGGCCATCCTGGTGCACGCCGATATCGACGAAGGCGCCAAAGTTGGTGACGTTGGTGACCGCGCCTTCCAGAATCATCCCCGGCAGCAGGTCGTTCATCGTCTCAACGCCGTCGGCGAACTGGGCGGTTTTAAACTCAGGACGCGGATCGCGGCCCGGTTTTTCCAGCTCTTTGATGATATCGGATACCGTCGGCACGCCGAACTTATCATCGGTAAAATCAGAGGCTTTCAGGTTGCGCAGCTCGCTGCTGTTGCCCATTAGATCTTTCAGCGCCTGCTGGGTAGCGGCCAGAATACGCTCGACCACCGGGTAGGCTTCCGGGTGAACGGTTGAGGCGTCCAGCGGGTTGTCGCCGTGGTTAATGCGCAGGAAGCCGGCACACTGTTCAAAGGCTTTTGGCCCCAGACGGCTAACCTTCAGCAACTGCTGGCGGTTGAGGAACTGGCCGTTCTCGTCGCGCCAGGCGACGATATTCTGCGCCATCATGCGGGTCAGGCCGGCGACGCGTGTCAACAGCGCCACCGAGGCGGTGTTAAGGTCAACGCCGACGGCGTTAACGCAGTCTTCCACCACCGCATCCAGCTTACGCGCCAGCTGCGTCTGGCTAACGTCATGCTGATACTGACCGACGCCGATTGATTTCGGATCGATTTTCACCAGCTCGGCCAGCGGATCCTGCAGACGGCGGGCGATAGAGACCGCGCCGCGTAGGGAAACGTCGAGGTCCGGGAACTCCTGCGCCGCCAGTTCGGAAGCCGAGTAGACCGACGCGCCGGCTTCGCTGACGATTACCTTCTGGGCGGTCACTTTCGGGAACTGTTTTTGCACGTCGAGGAAGAAACGCTCGGTCTCGCGGGAAGCGGTACCGTTGCCGATAGCCACCAGCTCAACGTTATGTTTCTCGCACAGCGCCGCCACCACGACGGCGGCTTTAGCCGCCTGGCCGGTGTGCGGGTAGATGGTGTCGGTGGCCACCAGTTTGCCGGTGCCGTCGACTACCGCCACTTTGACGCCGGTACGCAGGCCCGGATCGAGGCCCATGGTGGCGCGCAGGCCGGCAGGCGCGGCCATCAGCAGGTCATGGAGGTTACGGGCGAATACGTTAATCGCTTCGTCTTCCGCGCGTTCGCGCACGGTGCCCATTAATTCGGTTTCGAGGTGCATCAGCACCTTGATACGCCAGGTCCAGCTGACGACGCCTTTGCGCCAGCTGTCCGCCGGGGCGTTGTTCAGGCGCAGGCCGAGATGATCGATAATGATCTGCTCGCAGTGGCTCTCTTTCGGCGGCTCGTCAAACTGCGGGTCGGCGTTGAGCGACAGCTGCAGCACGCCCTCATTGCGCCCGCGGAACATCGCCAGCGCGCGGTGCGACGGCACGGAAGCGATCGGTTCATGGTGGTCGAAGTAATCGCGGAATTTAGCGCCTTCTTCTTCCTTGCCGCTGACGACGCTGGCCACCAGATGGGCGTTTTTCCACAGATAATCACGTACTTTCGCCAGCAGGGCGGCGTCTTCCGCGAAGCGTTCCATCAGGATATAGCGCGCGCCGTCGAGAGCGGCTTTGCTATCCGCCACGCCTTTATCGGCATCGATATAGTTTGCCGCTTCGGTTTCCGGATCGTGGGAGGGCTCATTCCACAGCAGATCGGCCAGCGGTTCGAGACCGGCTTCAATGGCGATTTGCCCGCGGGTGCGGCGTTTGGGTTTGTACGGCAGGTAGAGATCTTCGAGCTCGGTTTTGCTGAGGGTGGCGTTGATGGCTTTTTCCAGCGCTTCGCTGAGCTTGCCCTGTTCGCCGATCGATTTGAGGATCGCCTGGCGGCGGTCTTCAAGTTCGCGCAAATACCCGAGGCGAGTTTCCAGATTACGCAACTGCGTGTCATCCAGACCGCCGGTGACTTCCTTACGATAACGTGCAATAAACGGCACGGTGTTCCCTTCATCAAGCAGGCGAACGGCAGCTTCTACCTGTTCGGCTCTGGCCTGAAGTTCACCCGCAATAATGCGGCAGAGCGAATCATTCATCATCGGTTTTATTCATCATTAGGGTCAAAATCAGGGGATAGTTATACGGGCTGCCAGGCTAAAATGCCAGCCGCGACCGGGTTCTCTCGGAATGTTCCGGCGCTATTTCACGTATTCAATTTCATTGACGTACCAGCTGGCTTCGCCCGCCGGGGTGTTAACGATAGCCAGGTCGCCCACCTCTTTCTTCAGTAAAGCGCGCGCCATTGGCGAATCGATAGAGATATAGTCTTTGCGGCCGAAGATTTCATCGTAGCCGACAATGCGAAAGCGCTTGGTATCACCATCGTCGTTCTCGATTTCCACCCACGCGCCGAAGAACACTTTGCCTTCCTGCTGCGGGGAATAATCGACGATTTTGAGATTTTCCAGACACTTGGTGAGATAACGCACCCGGCGGTCGATTTCGCGCAGGCGCTTTTTATTGTACTGATAATCGGCGTTTTCGCTGCGGTCGCCAAGACTCGCCGCCCAGGTCACTTTCTTGGTGACTTCCGGGCGCTCTGTACGCCACAAGTAATCCATCTCTTGCTTCAGTTTTTCATACCCTTCACGGGTGATCAGCGGCGTTTTCATCTGTGGTTCATCCAAAATAATCTCGTCCCGCCGTACCTTAACCAGCCGTTTCGGCAAGGTAAAGCGCCAGGCGCAGAAATCGCGGCTACTGGCTGCGGGTAAAAATGGTAATCACCTGATCAATATGATTTTTCATTGCTTTTTTTGCCGCACGTACGTCGTGGGCCTCAATGGCTTCAAGGATCGCGCGATGCTCCTGTTCCGAGCGATGTGGCATATCGTCCGGGGTGTAATGGCGCTGCAGCATGCGGAACATACTGCCGTAGCGGTGGCCGAGCAGGTGGCCGATGATAAACGCGTACGCCGGGTTGCCGCTGGCCTGAGCGATACGGATATGGAACAGGCGGTCGCCGGGATGGGTGGTTGAACCGGCACGGTTATCGCGACAGTTCTGTTCAAAGGCCTCGCGGATAGCGGCCAGCTCTTCGGCGCTGGCGTGGCGCGCCGCCAGCGCGGCGGTTTCCGGCTCGATTAACAGGCGCGCCTGCAGCAGAGAAAAGGGCGGGAGTTCGGCGTTAAAATCAAGGTCTATGTTGAGTTCGTCGTCGATCTCCGTCCACTGGTCGCGACCGGCCTGCGCCATCACCGGTTCTTTGGTGGCGGCGAGCGGCGTCTGCGATTTGACGATTACCCCGTTGCCGACGCGCACGTCCACCAGGCCAATCACCTCCAGCGCAATCAGCGCTTCGCGTACCGATGCGCGGCTGACGTTCAACTGCTGGGCTAAATCTCGCTCAGACGGGAGACGACTGCCGGGCGGAAATTCGTTGTTCTCAATTAATCGCTTGAGTTGGTCTGCTATCTGTCTGTAAATCCTTGGGTTTTCCAGTCTGGTAATCGGCATGTTTCACCTTTGCTCATGCGATAGACAGTGATAAAGCGCACAAATATTGGCCAGCACACTTGAGTGTTTGTTAGTCGAGTGTAATTAATTGGTTAACCAATGTGCCGTTTGTGGCCGTTTTTGCAACATCTAAGCTTCACGATAGCGGGTTATGCCTGACTTGTCATGCGAAAGGTCAGGCCTTTGACTACCACCAATGGCCTGACCATTAGTCCTTTAGACCAGGGGAGAGAAATGGAACTAACCGGAAAACGCGTTCTGATTACCGCCGCAGGGCAGGGGATTGGCAATAGCTGCGCGCGGCTATTTGCCGCCGCTGGCGCGGAAGTGATTGCCAGCGATATCAACATTGCCGGACTGAGCGATATCCCCGGCGTGCAGCCGCTGCAGCTGGATGTCACACGCGCCGACGCGATTGCCGCCGCCGCGGAAACGCTGGGCCCGCTGGATGTCTTGTTCAACTGTGCCGGGGTGGTGCATAGCGGCAGCATTCTTGAATGTAGCGAGCGGGAGTGGCAGTTCGCTCTCGATCTGAATGTCACCGCCATGTTCCACACGATTCGCGCCTTTTTGCCGGCGATGATCGCCCGCGGCGGCGGCTCGATTATCAACATGTCATCGGTGGCTTCCAGCGTGAAAGGGGTACCAAACCGCTTCGCCTACAGCGCCAGTAAAGCGGCGGTCATTGGCCTGACCCGCTCGGTGGCGGCGGATTTCGTCACCCAGGGCATTCGTTGTAATGCGATTTGTCCTGGCACCGTCGATTCACCTTCGCTGCGCGGACGTATTGCCGAGCAGGCGCGTGAACAAGGGTTGAGCGAAGAGGCGGTTTATGAGGCGTTTGTCGCCCGCCAGCCTATTGGCCGCATCGGCAAGCCGGAAGAGATCGCCCAGCTGGCGCTGTATCTGGCTTCCGACGCCAGCGCCTACACCACCGGTACGGTACAGATTATTGACGGCGGCTGGAGCAACTAACCGTACGGCGCTTTATTTCACTATCAGGAAAACGCATGAAATTACTTCGTTTTGGCAATCCCGGCAGCGAGCGTCCGGGCGTACTCGATAACGACGGCCGCCTGCGCGACCTGTCGCAATATATTAACGATCTGCGCGGCGACGCGCTGCTGCCGGAGAGTCTGGCGCGTCTGCGCCAGCTGGATCTCTACAGCCTGCCGCTGGTTGAAGGCAATCCGCGTATTGGCGCCTGCGTCGGCGGTATCGGTAAGTTTATCTGCATTGGCCTGAACTATGCCGATCACGCCGCAGAGACCGGCACCGACATTCCGCAGGAACCGGTGGTATTCAGCAAGTGGACCAGCGCGGTGGTCGGGCCTAACGACAACGTGATTATCCCGCGCGATTCGCAAAAGACCGACTGGGAAGTCGAATTAGGGGTAGTGATTGGCAAAGGCGGGCGCTATATCGACGAGCGCGACGCCATGCAGCACGTTGCTGGCTACTGCGTGATTAATGACGTCTCCGAGCGCGAGTATCAAATTGAGCGCGGCGGCACCTGGGATAAGGGCAAAGGCTGCGACACGTTCGGGCCGACGGGCCCCTGGCTGGTGACCGCCGATGAAATCCCCGACCCCAACGCCCTCAACCTGTGGCTGGAGGTCGACGGCAAACGCTATCAGGACGGCAACACCCGCACCATGATTTTCAAAGTGCCCTATATCATCAGCTACCTGAGCCGCTTTATGAGCCTGCAGCCGGGCGATGTCATCTCCACCGGCACGCCGCCAGGGGTGGGTATGGGCCAGAAACCGCAGCCGGTTTATTTACGCGCCGGCCAGACTATTCGTTTGGGCATTGAAGGGTTGGGCGAACAGCAGCAGCTGACCGTGGAGGACAAACAATGACGCAAATTACCGCCCTGCGGGTAGAGGATATTCGCTTCCCCACTTCGCAGCAGTTGGACGGCTCCGACGCGATGAATCCCGATCCGGATTACTCCGCCGCCTACGTGATCCTCGAAACCGACAATCCTAAGCTCACCGGTCACGGGCTGACCTTCACCATTGGCCGCGGCAACGAAATTTGCTGCGCGGCGATTAAGGCGCTGGAGCATTTAATCGTCGGCGAGCAACTTGAGGCGATCGCCGACGATATGGGCGCCTTCTGGCGGCGCTTTACCAGCGATAGCCAGCTGCGCTGGATTGGCCCGGACAAAGGCGCGATTCACCTGGCGACCGGCGCGGTGGTCAATGCGGTGTGGGATTTGTGGGCGAAGGCCGAAGGCAAACCGGTCTGGCGACTGGTCGCCGATATGAGCCCGGCCGAGCTGGTGCGCTGCATCGATTTTCGCTACATCACCGACTGCATTACCCCGGAGGAGGCGTTGCGCCTGCTGGAAAGCCGTGAAGAGGGCAAAGCCCAGCGGCTTGAACAACTGCAGACGCATGGTTATCCGTGTTACACCACCTCAGCGGGCTGGTTGGGTTACGGTGATGACAAACTGCGTCGTCTTTGTCAGCAGGCGGTGGACGCCGGTTTCTCGCATATCAAGCTGAAGGTCGGGCGCGATATTGAAGACGATATCCGCCGCGTGCGCATTGCCCGTGAAGTGATTGGCCCCGAGCGGAAACTGATGATTGACGCCAACCAGGTATGGGAAGTGGATGCTGCCATTCCGTGGGTCAAAGCGCTGGCCTTCGCCAACCCGTGGTTTATCGAAGAGCCGACCAGCCCGGATGATATCGAAGGTCACCGCAAGATCCGCGAGAACATCGGCGCGGTGAAGGTCGCCACCGGCGAGATGTGCCAGAACCGGATTATGTTCAAACAGTTCATTATGCGCGGCGCGATTGACGTGGTGCAGATCGATGCCTGCCGGTTAGGCGGCGTCAACGAAGTGCTGGCGGTGATGCTGATGGCGGCGAAGTACAACCTACCGGTTTGCCCGCACGCCGGCGGCGTCGGACTGTGCGAATACGTCCAGCACCTGTCGATGATTGACTACCTGTGCATCGCCGGTACCCATGAAGGGCGGGTGATTGAGTTTGTTGACCATCTGCACGAGCACTTCCTGCACCCTTGCGAAATCCGCGGCGCAGCTTATATGCCGCCGCAGGCGCCGGGCTACTCGATTGAAATGCATCAGGCTTCTATCGAGCAGTACCGCTACCGTGGAGAAGCGCATGTTGCGCATTGACGCCCACCACCACTACTGGCGCTATCAGCCACAGGATTACCCGTGGATTGATGACGACATGCCGCAACTGCGCCGGGATTTTTACCCCCCGCAGCTCCAGCCGCTGCTGGCGCAGCACCAGCTCGATGGCGCGGTGGTAGTGCAGGCGCGTCATGATGAAAACGAAACCGCCTGGCTGGTGGCGCAGGTTTCTCAAGCAGCAGGCGTATGCGGCGTGGTGGGCTGGCTGGATATTACCGCCGCGGATCTCGGAGACAAGCTGACGCAGTGGCGCGGCCAGTTGTGCGGGTTGCGCCATCAGGTGCAGGATGAAGCCGACCCGGCAGCGTGGCTTGAGCGCGAGGCGGTCTCGCGAGGAATGCAGCAGTTGCAGCGCCAGGGCTATAGCTGGGATCTGTTGGTTACCCATCGTCATCTCGCGGCGGCGGCACGCTTTGCCGCCCGCCACGATGACCACTGGCTGGTACTCGATCATTTCGGCAAGCCGGATATCGCGCGCGGCGCGGCCCACTGGGCCGAACAGGCGTGGCCGCTGGCCGCATTACCGCATGTGGTGGGCAAACTTTCCGGCCTGGTGACCGAAGCCGGGCGCGGATGCTGGACCGAGCAGCAACTGCTGCCTTTCTTCGACGCCGCGCTGGAGCTGTTTGGCCCGCAGCGGCTGATGTTTGGTTCCGACTGGCCGGTATGCCTGCTGGCGGCGGAGTACCGCCAGGTTTACCAGCTGTGCGAAACGGCGCTGGCTCCGCTGACGGAAACGCAGCGGTCAGCTATTTGGGGCGGCACTGCCTGTCGGGTTTATGGTTTAACGGAGGCGAAGCGTGGATCTATTTCTTAATGACAAAGTGGTTATCGTCACCGGCGGCGGCTCGGGGATCGGCGCGGCGGTAACGCAACTGCTGGCGGAAGAGGGGGCGGTGCCGGTCATCGTCACTAACGCCCTGCCAGAGCAGGGGTTTATGGATAGGTTGAAGCAAATCGCGCCGCAAAGTGAGCTCATTATCGCCGACCTGTGCCAGGAGGCCGAATGCGCCGGGGCGGTAGGTCAGGTGCTGGCGCGCTTTGGCCGCATTGATGCGCTGGTGAATAACGCCGGAGTGAACGATGGCGTAGGGCTCGAGGCCGGGCGTGAGGCGTTTCTCGGATCGCTTGAGAAAAACCTGATCCACTACTATCAGATGGCCCACCTGTGCCGCGAAGCGTTAGAGGCGGCGCGGGGCGCTATCGTCAATATCGCCTCGAAAACCGCGCTCAGCGGCCAGGGCGGCACCAGCGGCTATACCGCGGCGAAAGGGGCGGTGCTGGCATTAACCCGTGAATGGGCGGTATCGCTGCGCGAGAGCGGCGTGCGCGTCAACGCGGTGGTGCCGGCGGAAGTGCTGACGCCGCAGTACCAGCGCTGGATAAATACCTTCCCTGACCCGCAGCGGCAGATGGCGGCGATTAACCAACGCATTCCGCTGGGCAAACGCATGACCACGCCGGAAGAGATCGCCAACACCGTGGTGTTTCTTATCTCCTCGCGCGCGTCGCACACTACCGGGCAGTGGCTATCGGTGGACGGCGGATATTTGCATCTCGACAGGGCGCTGTCATGAACGCCATCGTCGCGCGGCGGCGGCTGTGTCAGGCGCTGGATTTAGTCGATTCGGCGGAGAAAATCGCCGAATACCAGCGTCTGCATGAACGTATCTGGCCGGAAGTCGCCGGGCACCTGCGCGCCCATGGCGTGCTGGATATGGAGATTTACCGGCTTGGCACGCGGCTGTTTATGGTGATGGAGGTCGCCGGGGATTTCGATGGCGAACGCTTTGCTCAGCACAGCCTGAACCACCCGGTCATTCAGCGCTGGGAAGCGCTGATGTGGCAATACCAGGTTCCCACCCCCTGGACGCCGGTAGGCGAAAAATGGGTGTCGATGGAGCGCATATTCTCTTTGCAGGATCAATAAAACAACTCTGTACTCTACTGAGGATCTCACCATGCTAGTGAATAAAACGGCGGAGCCGCTGGCGGCCCGCGCCGGGGCGACCCCTAATCTGCGCTGGGCATTTATGCTGGTCACCAGCCTGTTCTTTATGTGGGGGCTCTCTTACGGCCTGCTCGATGTTCTCAATAAACACTTTCAGGAGACCCTGCACGTCACCAAAGCGCAGTCCGGTTTACTGCAGGCGGCCTATTTTGGCGCCTACTTCCTGGTGGCGCTGCCCGCCGGCTATTTTATGGATAAACGCGGTTATAAAGCGGGGATCCTGGTCGGTTTGTGCCTGTATGCGCTTGGCGCGCTGCTGTTTGTGCCGGCGGCGAGCGTGAATAGCTTTGCGCTATTCCTCTTCGCGCTGTTTGTGATTGCCTGTGGATTAGGCTGCCTTGAGACCGCGGCGAACCCTTATGCGACGGTACTTGGCGACAGTAAAGGCGCCGAGCGGCGGTTGAATCTGGCGCAGTCGTTTAACGGACTGGGGCAGTTTATTGGCCCGCTGATCGGCGGCACGCTGTTCTTTTCAGCTACTCAGGGCGATACCGGCGATCAGAGCTCGGTAAAAATCACCTATGTCGCTATCGCCGTGCTGGTGCTGGCCATCGCGCTGCTGTTCCGCCGCACGCCGATGCCGGATATTCGCGAAGATGAGGGCAGTCAGCAAGAAGCGGCGCAAGGGCTGTGGCAGCATCGCCACTTTACCGGCGGGGTCATCGCCCAGTTCTTTTACGTTGCCGCGCAGGTCGGCGTGGGGGCGTTCTTTATCAACTATGCGACCGAGCACTGGCATGGCGTGACAAACCAGCACGCTTCCTATCTGCTGTCGATTGCGATGATTAGCTTTATGGTCGGTCGTTTCTTCAGTACCTGGCTGATGGGGCGGGTGCAGGCGGCGACGCTGCTGATGGTTTACTCGCTGGTCAATATCGTGCTCTGCGGTCTGGTGATGATGAGCATTGATGGCGTGTCGGTGGTGGCGCTGATTGCGGTCTTCTTTTTTATGTCGATTATGTTCCCGACCATTTTCGCGCTGGGCGTTAAAAATATGGGTAGCCATACCAAACGCGCCAGCTCGTTTATGATTATGGCCATCGTCGGCGGGGCGATTATGCCTTACTTCATGGGGGCGCTGGCCGACCGCTACAGTACCGCGTTGGCCTATGGGTTGCCGCTGCTATGCTTCCTGGTGGTGCTGTGGTACGGCATGAGCCAACGACGCGCGTAAGCGGCAAAATTAGCTATAAAGGCGGAGGAGACCCTCCGCCTTTTTCTTTTTTGTCGCGCCGGTGGTAAATTTTGCTCAGAATGACGGGTTTACCCTAAATAATTCGAGTTGCAGGAAGGCGGCAAGTGTGTGAATCCCCAGGAGCATAGATAACTATGTGACTGGGGTGAGCGCACGCAGCCAACGCACGTGCAACTTGAAGAATGACGGGTATAAATTGCTGTTTAATATGCTTTGTAACAATTTCGACTAGAATATATACCAGATTTGGCTGGTCGTATTAGCGTGGGTTTTTAAGAATACGCACTAACGATTGCAGTGAACCTTTGGGAGTACAAACAATGCAAGAGAATTATAAGATTCTGGTTGTGGATGACGATATGCGCCTGCGCGCGCTGCTGGAACGTTATCTGACCGAGCAGGGCTTCCAGGTTCGTAGCGTGGCGAACGCCGAACAGATGGATCGCCTGCTGACCCGTGAATCCTTCCACCTGATGGTGCTGGATCTGATGCTGCCGGGCGAAGATGGTTTATCTATCTGCCGCCGTCTGCGTAGCCAGAGCAACCCGATGCCGATCATTATGGTGACGGCGAAAGGGGAAGAAGTGGACCGTATCGTGGGCCTGGAAATCGGCGCCGATGATTACATTCCTAAACCGTTTAACCCGCGCGAACTGCTGGCCCGTATCCGCGCCGTGCTGCGCCGCCAGGCGAACGAGCTGCCGGGCGCGCCATCGCAAGAAGAAGCGGTGATTGCTTTTGGCAAGTTCAAACTGAACCTCGGCACCCGCGAGATGTTCCGTGAAGATGAGCCGATGCCGCTCACCAGCGGTGAGTTCGCGGTATTAAAAGCGCTGGTTAGCCATCCGCGCGAGCCGCTGTCCCGCGATAAGCTGATGAACCTTGCCCGCGGCCGCGAATACTCGGCGATGGAGCGCTCCATCGACGTACAAATCTCCCGCCTGCGCCGC
Source organism: Klebsiella sp. 141153 (assembly GCF_032601995.1). Lineage (NCBI taxonomy): Bacteria > Pseudomonadati > Pseudomonadota > Gammaproteobacteria > Enterobacterales > Enterobacteriaceae > Klebsiella > Klebsiella sp. 141153. The sequence continues at coordinate 438,263 of NZ_JAQIRJ010000004.1, forward strand.
ATGGTGGAAGAAGATCCGGCGCACCCGCGCTACATCCAGACCGTTTGGGGACTGGGCTACGTCTTCGTACCGGACGGTTCTAAGGCATGAAGCGCGTGCGTTTTTCGCCGCGAAGCTCATTTGCCCGCACCCTGTTACTGATCGTCACCCTGCTGTTCGTCAGCCTGGTGACGACCTATCTGGTGGTGCTGAATTTCGCGATCCTGCCGAGCCTGCAGCAGTTTAACAAGGTGTTGGCATACGAAGTCCGTATGCTGATGACCGATAAACTGCAGCTGGAAGACGGCACTCAACTGGTGGTACCGCCGGCGTTTCGCCGCGAAATTTACCGCGAGCTGGGGATTTCGCTCTATTCCAATGAGGCGGCGGAAGACGCAGGCCTGCGCTGGGCGCAGCATTATGAATTCTTAAGCCAGCAGATGGCGCACCAGCTTGGCGGGCCGACCGAAGTGCGGGTTGAGGTCAACAAAAGCTCGCCGGTGGTGTGGCTGAAGACCTGGCTGTCGCCGAATATCTGGGTGCGGGTACCGCTGACTGAAATCCATCAGGGCGATTTCTCGCCGCTATTCCGCTATACGCTGGCGATAATGCTGCTGGCCATTGGCGGCGCGTGGCTATTTATCCGCATTCAGAACCGGCCGCTGGTCGACCTTGAACATGCCGCGCTGCAGGTCGGGCGCGGGATTATTCCGCCGCCGCTGCGCGAATACGGCGCGTCGGAAGTGCGTTCGGTGACCCGCGCCTTCAACCATATGGCCGCCGGGGTCAAACAGCTGGCGGATGACCGTACGCTGCTGATGGCCGGGGTCAGCCACGATTTGCGCACGCCGTTGACGCGGATCCGGCTGGCGACGGAGATGATGGGCGAACAGGACGGCTATCTTGCCGAGTCGATCAATAAAGATATCGAAGAGTGCAACGCCATCATCGAGCAGTTTATTGATTACCTGCGCACCGGCCAGGAGATGCCGATGGAGCTTGCGGATCTCAATGCCGTGTTAGGCGAAGTGATCGCCGCCGAAAGCGGCTACGAGCGGGAAATCGCCACCGATCTGCAGGCCGGAGAAATTCCGCTGCGCCTGCATCCGCTATCGATTAAACGCGCGCTAGCCAATATGGTGGTGAACGCCGCTCGTTACGGTAAGGGCTGGATTAAAGTCAGCAGCGGCAGCGAAGCCAGCCGTGCCTGGTTCCAGGTGGAAGATGACGGCCCGGGAATTAAACCGGAACAGCGCGAACATCTGTTCCAGCCGTTTGTGCGCGGTGATAGCGCCCGTAGCACCAGCGGCACCGGGCTGGGGCTGGCGATAGTGCAGCGTATTATCGACAATCATAACGGTCGCCTGGAGATTGGCACCAGCGAACGCGGCGGCCTGCTGATCCGCGCCTGGCTACCGATTCCGGTGCATCGCGCGTTGTCGCCGGCGAAGCCCGCGAAAGAGAGTTGATTAGCGTATAAATATAAAAAAGCCGGGCATCGCCCGGCTTCAGACTGCTGACAAAGAAGGAAAAAGCGTGGTTTTTCCTTCTTTGTGGTTATCAGCCGAAAATCAATAAATTGATTTTCCTTGTTATTTGTCTCTTGCAATCTGTAAGTCCAATGGTTGCATGAGGTTTGTCATCAATCTCTAGCCGGGCATCGCCCGGCTTTGTTGTCTCTGTGACCTGATTAACGCTTCGGACCGGCCGCAACCAGCGCAGCGCCGGCCGGGGTATCGGTATACTTCTCGAAGTTCTCAATAAACAGTTTCGCCAGCTGATCGGCTTTCTCCTGCCACTGCTCCGGAGAACCGTAGGTATTACGCGGGTCGAGGATATGGGTATCGACGCCCGGCAGCTCGGTTGGGATCTGCAGGTTGAACATCGGCAGAGTGAAGGTTTCGGCGTTATCCAGCGAACCGTCGAGGATGGCGTCGATAATCGCGCGGGTATCTTTAATTGAGATACGCTTGCCGGTACCGTTCCAACCGGTGTTGACCAGGTAGGCCTGGGCGCCGGAAGCCTGCATGCGTTTTACCAGCACTTCGGCGTACTGCGTCGGGTGCAGCGACAGGAACGCGGCGCCGAAGCAGGCGGAGAAGGTTGGGGTCGGCTCGGTGACGCCGCGCTCGGTACCGGCCAGCTTGGCGGTAAAGCCAGACAGGAAGTGGTACTGAGTCTGGTCAGCGGTCAGGCGTGAAACCGGCGGCAATACGCCAAAGGCATCGGCGGTCAGGAAGATGACCTTGGTAGCGTGACCGGCTTTCGAAACCGGCTTAACGATATTTTCGATATGGTCGATCGGGTAGGAGACGCGGGTGTTCTCGGTCTTCGAACCGTCATCAAAATCGATGGTGCCGTCAGCCAGTACCACGACGTTTTCCAGCAGCGCATCGCGGCGGATCGCGTGATAGATATCCGGCTCGTTGGCTTCCGACAGCTTAATGGTCTTCGCGTAGCAGCCGCCTTCGAAGTTAAACACGCCGTCATCATCCCAACCGTGCTCGTCATCGCCAATCAGGCGGCGTTTCGGGTCGGTGGAGAGGGTGGTTTTACCGGTGCCGGACAGGCCGAAGAACACGGCGACATCGCCTTTTTCGCCGACGTTAGCGGAGCAGTGCATCGAAGCGATGCCCTGCAGCGGCAGCAGGTAGTTCATGATCGAGAACATCCCTTTCTTCATTTCGCCGCCGTACCAGGTGCCGCCGATAAGCTGGATGCGCTCGGTCAGGTTGAAAGCCACGAAGTTTTCGGAGTTCAGACCCTGCTCTTTCCACTGCGGGTTGGTGCACTTCGCGCCGTTCATGACGATAAAGTCCGGCTCGAAGGCCGCCAGCTCTTCTTCGCTCGGGCGAATGAACATGTTCTTAACAAAGTGTGCCTGCCAGGCGACTTCAGTAATGAAGCGCACGCTGAGGCGGGTGTCGGCGTTGGCGCCGCAGAAGGCGTCGACGATAAACAGGCGTTTGCCCGACAGCTGGTGAGTCACCAGACCTTTCAGGTGCTGCCAGGTTTCCTGGGAGAGCGGCTTGTTGTCGTTCTTGCCATTGCCTTTATCAGACCACCACACGGTATCGCGAGTGGTATCGTCACGGACGATATATTTATCTTTCGGCGAACGGCCGGTGAAAATGCCGGTATCGACGGCGATGGCGCCAAGATTGGTTAATACGCCACGCTCATAACCTTCCAGTTTCGGGTCGAGCTCTTCCTGATACAGCGTATCGAAGCTCGGGTTGTGGACAATTTCCTGGACGTCATTGATACCGTAAGCCTTGAGATCCTGCGGGGTTAAACTATTAACGCGCATGTCACTGCTCCTTAGCCAATATGTACTGCTTTAAATTGTAGGGTTTCTTTCAGGGAATAGACCGCGACCAGGCTCATAGATTTACGTATCTCGACAAACGCCTTTCTTACGAAAAACACAGTGACTCCTGTCACGAAGTGCGCGTGATTATCTCAGGAAAACGGCCGCAGGTGGCGATAGATGTTTCCGAATGGTTAAAAAGTAATTAAAAAAACTGCTGAAATGTGAATGTAATCGCTTTCTTGAAAGAAAGTTACGTAACTCTTTCAGTGAAAATCGATTCAACACGCGGTCGAAATAGTTGACGCCAGGCGCGGCGGGTTAGAAAAACCCGGCAACGCCCGGCGAGAGGGGCGATTAGTGTACCTGCGGATCCGCCGGCGAGGCGTTATTACGGATCTCGGCGATATCCATCGCGTTGAACAGGTAATGATTACCGCAGTAGTCGCAATGCATATCAATTTCGCCTTCGTCGGCGAGGATGCTGTCGACTTCTTCATCCGGCAGCGTCTTCAGCGCATCGGCGCAGCGCTGGCGAGAACAGGTACATTTGAACTCGACGTCTTGCGGGTCGTATACCGTCACCTCTTCCTCATGGTACAGGCGCCATAATACATCGGTCGCCGGCAGGGTGAACAGTTCTTCCGCCTTGATGGTCTCGGTCAGGGTCGCCAGATGCTCGAAGTCGTTAAGCTGCGCGTCCTGAGCCGGCATCACCTGCAGCAGCATGCCGCCGGCCACCGCTTTACCGTCGTGCTCGCCGGTACGAATGAACAGACGGGTCGGCAGCTGTTCGGAACGCTGGAAGTAATCTTCCAGGCATGCCGCCAGGGTATCGCCTTCCAGGCCAACAACGCCCTGATAGCGCTCGCCTTCCTGTGGAGAGATGGTAATGACCAGATAGCCGTTGCCGACCAGCGTTTTCAGGTCCGCGCCTTCCGGGATTTCACCCTGAACGCGAGCGACGCCGCGCAGCTGCTGCTGGTTATTGCCGTTGATCACCGCCAGCGAGAGCGGGCCGTCGCCCTGCAGCTGAACGGTAATATCGCCGGCGAATTTCAGCGTGGCGGTCAGCAGGCTGGTGGCGACCAGCAGCTCCGACAGCACGGTTTTCACCGGCTGCGGGTAGCTATGGTTGGCCAGGATCTGTTCCAACGTGTCCGATACGGTGACCAGTTCACCGCGCACGGCATAGTTTTCAAACAGATAACGATGTAATTGATCGTGTTGAGTCATAATCATCTCTCTTGCTGGCGGCAGCGCTATTCGCTGTCGCCGTGTTTAAATCTCATCAGGTCGCGGCGCTCTTTTTTGTCCGGACGTCTGTCTGGGTGAGGCATCGTGAGCGCATTCAGCTTACGCGCCAGCGCCACTTTTTCGCGTTTCTCGATACTCTCCGCCGTCTCTTCGTACAGCATAACGGCTTCGCTGGCTGGCCTGCGCTGTTCGGTAACGCTTTTGACGATAACGGTGCGCTCGTCGTTGCCCTGGCGCAGGGTCAGGGTGGCATTCAGCTCGACGATTTTGCTCGGCTTACTACGTTGTCCGTTGTAGTGCACCTTGCCGCCTTCAACCATTTCGCGCGCAATGGCGCGAGTTTTATAAAAGCGGGCTGCCCAGAGCCATTTGTCCAGCCTGACGCTTTCATCGGGCTTATCTTTCATGGCCTTTCCTCCGGAGTCAGGGAAGGGATCAGCCGCCGGTAATCGTTCACGCCAGGATGGCGGGCATACTGTTTTTCCGCCAGGCCGGAATCCGGATTGGTGACGCCCAGGCAATAACGAATGCCGAACTGCGCCGCCGCGTCCAGGATAGCCTCGCTGTCATCGACAAACAGCGTTTTGCGCGCATCAAGGCCGGTTTCTTCCGCCACCGCGCGCCACAGGCGCTGATCCTCTTTCGGATAACCAAATGTGTGGGTGGAAAGTAATAAATCAAGGTGCGCGTCCAGACCGGTGTGCTTAAGCTTCACCGCCAGATTATGCGGGTGCGCGTTGGTCAGCAGGATGCGGCGCTTGCCGCTGGCCCGCAGCGCATCAAGGAATGGCACGGTATCTTCCCGCAGTTTTGCCCGCGGTCCCTGCTCGCTGGTCATCGCACAAATATCCAAACCCAGTCGCTCGCTCCAGTAATCAAGACAGTACCAGTTTAGCGTATGCTGCACGGCGTGATACTCCTGGTGCATTGCCGCTTTGGCTTCCTGCAGGTTGAGTCCGCGCGCGGCGCCCCAGGTTTCCGGGACCAATTTTTGCCAGAAGTAGTTGTCGAAGGCGAGGTCGAGCAGCGTGCCATCCATATCCAGCAGAACGGTATCAACCTCCTGCCACGCGATATTGATTTGCATGGTGAGTCTCCAGCGAGGGGGAAATGCGCGACAGGGTATCACACCCTGTCGCGCAGGAATTAATCTTGATGATCCGGGGAAGGGATAAGAACCGGATTCAGGCAGCTTTCATAATATTTTTGAATTTCTTCCATGCGCAGGCGCTGGCGCTGATAGCGGCGGATCGCCTGCACGCCGTGCCACGACATACAACCAAGCATCGCCAGCAGCAGAGTGGTGCCAAGATAGCGCCACAGCCCGCTGCGATCGGGAATGCGGTGCAGGTTGATATGCTGGGTGCCATTGGCATCGGTATAAAGATTAGTGACAATCCCCTCCGCATGGAATGGCGTGTGCATCAACATGCCCGCCAGGCGCTGCAGCTCGCCCCACTGCTCGTGGGCAGGATAATCGTACAGGCTGATAGCCGGCCACGGCTGATTGACCAGTTCGCTGCCTTCATCGCTGGCGATCAGGAATCCGCCAGGGGCCGGGCTATTTAGCGCCTGCGCCGCACGGGAGGTTTCACGCATCACAAACGGCGCGGTGGAAGTGGTCACCAGATTCTCCAGCGATTCGGCGCTCACCGGGCGCAGCAACACGTTCACGCCATCGAGCTTACCGGCGGTGGCGCGTTTGGTTAGCGCTTCCCAGTTGCGGGTATTGCCAAGGTTGACCAGCGCGTTCTTCAGACGCACGCAGTCATCTTTCGCCGAGCAGAGATCGTTGGTTTTCAGCACGATATCGCCGAAGTCATCCAGCAGCACCATTCCTGATTTCTGAATTGCCGAACGTAATGCCGGGCTAACGTGCGAATCGTCGTCCGGGTCAGGATGCAACTGGCGCTGTACCGCCTGGACCAGCGCCGTGGCCTTCCCTACGATATCGGACTCCGGCAGCGGCAGGGGAGGCGCGTCGTTCCAGATGATCTGCGAACAGTCGAACGGCGTAAACGGTGACGCGTCTTTCGCGCTCCAGGCGCCCGGCGTGCGGATGTTGCACATCCCGGTACCTTTTAATTGCAGCGTGTCGCCGATACGCACTTTCGCCTTTTCAAGCTGGCCGACGGTGGTGGCTTCGATGGTCTGCGCCCCCTTAAGCCAGGAGAGCGTGAATTTAAAGGGCATATTCAGCGGTACGCTAATCCACAGCATGATGACGACCAGCAGCGCGCCGGCGGCGATAATCGCGCTGCGCAGCCAGTACTGCAGCGGGAAGTGTTTCACTTCATCGTGCAGCGACAGGAATCGCCCCTGGCGAACAACGTGGCGGTTAAGATAAATATCAATATCGGTTTGCTGCCCCAGATCCTGGGCGATCCACGGTTGCCAGTGACGCGGATAGATAAGGTCGATAATCCCCAGCGAAATATTATTAACGTGTTCCTGGTCGTTCTCGCCAAACAGTCCCCAGCGTTTCGGCATCCCGCGCAGGCAGTGGATTTCGCGTAGCGAACCGGCCAGCGGCGGCGCGTAAATGCCCCATACGCCCGCGGCCAACAGCAGCACGCCGCCGCCGAGCAGCCACGGCGCGAAGACATCCGGGGAGATCAGACAGCAATAGAACAGCAGGAAGGCTGCGACAATCATGATCCCTTCGCGCAGGCTGTCAGGACGGCTTAGGGCATGCTCTTCCTGGGTTTCCTGGCGGATATTCAGCAGTTCGACCTGTTCACTCTCTTCACCGCGAATCGACGCCTGGGTAGCCGACGCGCGTTCAAGCGCGTAGCCGCGGGCTTCCTGCGGATAGTCGCGCAAGGTGTGGTCGTTGAGAACAATCACCAGCGGCAGGCTATCGGTTGGGATCAGCGAGACGCTGTTCTCGTCGTTGATATGCTGTTCCCAGAACGGCGGCAGATGAACCTCCACCGAGTCGAGGAAGTAGCGCCATTTGTTGGGCTCATCAGACGAAATACCGTAGCGGGTGACGGCGCGGGTGACGGTATAAACGGTGTCGCTCTGCTCATTCAGTTTCAGGGCGACAGGCGCGACGCTGGCGCCGGTCGCCGGTACCTGTTGCGACTGGCTGAGGCCATCGAGATACTTTTCGACCGCCTGGCGTTCATCATCAGAAAGCTTGCGGGTCGTCGCGTCGCTAAAGGCTTGCAGTAAGGGGAGGCGACGACGTCTGGCATGAGATCGATACCACCACCCGATAAGCAAGACACAGAGTAGCAGAGCTGTGAAAAAGGTCAGAAAGGTGCCCATGCCCATCCCATCGTCATAGTAATTTTAATTGTTTATCGGCACATGTTGTCTAATGCAGGAAATTTTATTGTGCAATGCAGCAGCATGTAAGCTTATCAAAAACGGGAAAACTCAGGAATCGGTAAATTCTCAAAACAAATTCAACCTATTGACTTTTTTATCTTTATGAATCTTTGCATTGCAAGCAAAACGTTGCAACTATGTAAATTAGTGGCAATTTGGATTGCCGAAACCGTGCTGCGTATCGCACAATGACTTCTGTAATCACAGCATAGACCGATGACAATGAGCAAATCATTACAAAAACCCACCATTCTCAACGTTGAAACGGTAGCGCGTTCGCGTCTTTTTAATGTTGAAAGCGTGGACCTGGAGTTCAGCAACGGCGTGCGTCGCGTTTATGAACGCATGCGGCCCACCGCGCGTGAAGCCGTAATGATTGTGCCGATTGTTGACGACCACATTATTTTAATCCGCGAATATGCGGTCGGCACCGAATCCTACGAGCTGGGTTTCTCCAAAGGGCTTATCGACCCCGGCGAAACCGCCATGGAAGCCGCCAACCGCGAGCTGAAAGAAGAGGTGGGCTTCGGCGCCCGTCAATTGACCTTCCTGAAGAAGCTCAGCATGGCGCCATCTTATTTCTCCAGCAAAATGAACATCATGGTGGCGGAAGATCTCTATCCGGAATCGCTGCCGGGCGATGAGCCGGAACCGCTGCCGCAGGTGCGCTGGCCGCTGTCGCAGCTGATGTCTCTACTGGAAGAAGAAGACTTCAATGAAGCGCGTAACGTCAGCGCGCTGTTTCTGGTGCGTGAATGGCTACAGGCGCAGGGGCGTTTGTAAGCGGCTAACATTGTTGTCGCCATCGTCAAAGCCATTTTCGCTGAAAGTGGCTTTGACTTAAACCTGCTGGAAACATTGCTGGCGCTTTACTGATGGTGAAGAAAACGAAAGTTATGCCAAACTTAGTACGTGAATAATTAAAGCGGTAATACAAGGAATAAGAACTAACATTACAGATGTCTTCCAGAAAAAACAGAATTTCTTCATCCATTCTATTGATAATGTTGGTTTTTGTAAGAAGAATGAATATGCGTTGCTTTCTTTTGTGATGAAAAGGATTTTTTTATTTTCTTTTAATCCCAGAAAGAAACGTGATACAGGATAAGCTCCAAAAAAACCAGTCATCGATTGGATGTTGTATAGCATTGGGAATTCAAGCTTGCTTGCTAAATAACTTTCTAAGATGGCACTATATTCTTTTCTGTGAGAAATGAATATGAAATACGAGACGATCATTAACAGGATGCCTATCACACAACAAATCAATAACGCATAGCTCAGGTATTGCATATTACTAGTATCCTGTTAATTCCAATATTTTTTTTGACGAGTACTCGCCGAATTTACCACCTATATATCCTCCGGCAAGACCCCCGATAATCGCGCATGGCAATGCCCCCGTTCCAGCTGTTGCTAGCCCTACGCCCACGCAAAGGGCTACTGCGCCGGTGGAGCCATAAGCACCTCCGGCTAAACCTAACGTCGTGCTTGCACCAAATTTAAAATATTCTTTAAATGCTGTATTACCACATTCACTTTCTCTTCCAGTAGTACAAGATTTTATAATGTTATTTGTTGCCCCAGCAAACGAAAATGCAATGCCAATATATCCGCCATACTTTAAAAAGCGGGCCGCTCTGGCAGCATTACCGGTATAGGTGGAATATCCAGGGATAGCACCTACTCCAACCGTTGACCATTCATGGACAATTGAACGACTGGATAGGTTTAATGCTCTTCGCATATCCTCATATGGCCGGAATTTGATTGAGTGTTTTGCTAAATATTTAATAATAGGTTTATTAACTAATATTTTAAGTTCAGCCAGTAGTTGATTTCTCTCAACAAAAAACTGTTGTCCTATAAGCGTACCTTGCGTCCGAAACTGATTTTGATAGCTGGCCTCTATTTTTTTTAGCGTGGTTTCTATAGCTTTGAAGTATTTTTCTCCAGCATCCCCGATAGCGCCAAAAATTTTATCTCCTGCAGTCGTTATTCCGGCAATCATTCCATAGTTTCTTTGAAGAAAACTGGCCTCATCGGTACTGACTCCTACCAGATTGTTATTTACCTGTTGTTTTGCCTGATGGAGCAAACGGAGTGTCTGTTCTGTCATCGTGCTATTTGGGTCGGCGACAATGAGTATTTGCCCGGGTTTGACCCAGGGCGTACCTGCATTTAGCTGTTCAAAGTAACGCGCGGCACTGCTATTGCGGTTTCGGAATAACAACCCAGCTTGAAGAGATATAGAGCCCGGCTGTTCGACTATACAGTAACCAGGAGCTAGTTTTCTTGACATAAAAAATCCTTGTCTTAGTTGTTTCCATGGAAAGGGACATCGGAAGTTTTTTAGAACAGTAAGCCTTTTTTTGTCTGAGATAGCAATGATAGAAGGCCATCAGCAACCTGAGAGCCTGCTGGAATTCCTTGCCCATAAAAAAACTGCACCTTACTTCGTTGGGTGTCCAACTTTTCGGGTGCAGTTCATTTCGGCGGTTTTTTTGCTGCTCTCAGGCCACCTTTTAGAAAGTGGTTTTCACTAGAACAACTCGTGGGTTTCGCCACCGCTATCGGTAATGGTGGTGCCGACTTCGCGCACCGCCTGATGGGTAGGCTGCGTGCCCTCGATGAAGTACTCGGCGCGGCTATTGCCGCCGTTAGCCAGTTGACCTGTACTGCGGTCGATATTCACCGTCACAATACCCGGCGGCGGCGTTAACGGCTCTTCCGGCACGCCTTCCAGCACCCGTTTCATAAAATCATCCCAAGCCGGTTGGGCGCTTTTAGCGCCGCCTTCATAACCCGAAATCTGATCTTTAATCGCGCCGGAAGCGGTGGTACGGCCCAAATCGCGACGGTGGTCATCGAAACCAATCCACACCGAAGTCACTACGCCCGGACCGTAGCCGGAGAACCACGCGTCTTTCGAGCTGTTGGTGGTACCGGTTTTGCCGCCGATATCATGACGCTGCAGATCGCGGCCCGCACGCCAGCCGGTGCCCATCCAGCCCGGTTCGCCGAAAATATTGGTATTCAGCGCGCTCTTAATCAAGAAGGCCAGCGGCGTGTTGATAACATGCGGGGCATACTCCGGCGCGCCGCTTTGCGCGACCAGCGACTGATTAGCCTGCTCAAGCTGCGGCTGCGGCGGGACGTCGCCGTTTTGCGGCTCCTGAGAGGTGGCGACCTCTTCGACATCCTGGTTTTCCAGCACGTTGGATTTCGGCGTATCGCCGTAGATCACCGGCGAATTACACTGCGGACAGGCGACCTTAGGCCGCTCTTCAAACAGCACGCCGCCCTGGTCGTTCTCGATCTTGCTAATGAAGTACGGGTTAATCAGGAAGCCGCCGTTAGCCATTACCGAGTAGCCGCGGGCGACCTGTAGCGGGGTAAAGGAAGCGGAACCCAGCGCCAGTGATTCGGTATGGACGATGTTCTGCGCCGGGAAGCCGAAACGCTGCAGATACTCTGCCGCATAATCGACGCCCATTGCGCGCATCGCGCGCACCATCACCACGTTCTTCGACTGACCTAATCCCTGACGCAAACGAATAGGGCCGGCGTACTGCGGCGGCGAGTTTTTCGGCCGCCAGTCGGAGCCCGCGCCGGCATCCCAGCGGGAGATCGGCACATCGTTAAGCATACTGGCGAGGGTTAAGCCTTTGTCCATCGCCGCGGTATAAAGGAACGGCTTGATATTGGAGCCAACCTGACGTAGCGCCTGGGTAGCGCGGTTGAATTTACTCTGATTGAAGTCAAAGCCGCCGACCAGAGCGATAATCGCGCCATTTTGCGGGTTGATAGAGACCAGCGCGGAGTTCACTTCCGGCACCTGCGACAGCCACCATTTGTCGCCCTCTTTGCGCACCCAAATTTGCTGCCCGGTCTGAATGACGTCGGTCACTTTGCGCGGCGTCGAGCCTTGTTGCGTATCGGAAACGTAGCGACGCGCCCAGCGGACGCCATCCATCGTTAACGCCACCGACGTGCCGTTGCCCAGCAACGCGACGGCTTCCTGCGGGTTCGCGGAGGTGACTACCGCCGGCGCCAGCGGGCCGACGCCCGGCAGTTTTTTCAGCGTATCGAGGATTTTTTTGTTATCCCACGGGGTCTCGCCAACTTTCCACAGCACGTTGGCCGGGCCGCGATAGCCGTGGCGCATGTCGTAATCGAGCACGTTTTTACGCACCGACTGCTGAGCGGCCTGCTGGTTTTTACGCGTGATGGTGGTGTAGACGCGATAGCCGTCTTCGTAGGCCTGCTCGCCGTAGCGGTTGACCATCTCCTGACGCACCATTTCGCTCAGATACGGGGCGGAGAAGGCGATTTCCGGCGTGTGGTAGCTGGCGTCAATCGCCTCGCTGCGCGCCTGATCGTACTGTGCCTGGGTGATATAGCCTTCGCCCAGCATACGCGACAGCACCACGTTGCGACGCGAGGTCGCGCGATCCAGCGAATAGAGCGGGTTAAAGGTGGAAGGCGCTTTTGGTAGACCGGCGATGACCGCCATTTCGCTCAGCGTCAGCTGATCGACCGTTTTACCGAAGTAAACCTGCGCGGCGGCGCCGACGCCATAGGCGCGGTAGCCGAGGTAAATTTTATTGAGGTAAAGATCGAGAATTTCGTCTTTATTCAGCAGCTGTTCGATGCGGATCGCAAGGAAAACCTCTTTGATCTTACGCGTTATCGTTTTTTCCGGGCTGAGGAAGAAGTTACGCGCAAGCTGCTGAGTAATGGTACTGGCGCCCTGCGAGGCATGGCCTGAGAACATCGCCACGCTGGCGGCGCGGAAAATCCCCACCGGATCGACGCCATGATGCTCATAGAAGCGGCTATCTTCAGTCGCGATAAACGCTTTTATCAGCTCCGGCGGCATCTGCTGCAGAGTGACGGGGATGCGGCGCTTTTCGCCATATTGCGCAATGAGCTCGCCGTCCGCGCTATAAACCTGCATCGGGATCTGCAAGCGCACATCCTTTAAGGTCGCGACGTCGGGGAGTTGCGGCTCTATAAATTTGTAGAGGCCATAAATCGAGCCTGCTCCCAGCAGAACGCAACAAACTGCAAGGATAAAAAGATACTTTACGAACTTCACCGGAGAATTCCCATTTAGTTTTATTTGGGCAGTTTATAAACAAACGCGCGGTAGTATAAAGGCAAGCCAGGAGCATTGATATACCCCCACGGGGCGGCTTGCTGGCGCTATGTCTTCCAGACGGCGTGTCGATCGACGCTAAAAGCCCCCATTTCGCCACATGGTATATCCAGGCTGCTCCTTGAATCGCAATCGCGGATAAGGAGATCTAAGCATGACTTTCAGAAATTGGCGTATAGGAATTCACATTCAACAGGATAGCGTCGCCATAGTGGCACTATTGTACGAACGTGGACGCTGGGCGTTACGTCGCTGGTGGCGAATTCCGCTGCCGCCCGGCCTGGTGGCGCAGGGCAGCATCGTTGACATCAATGAGGCGGTGAAGCGGTTACGTGATTGGCGCCGCGAGCTGCCGTTACAGCATCAGGTGTGCATTGCGCTTCCTGCCAGCCGTACGCTGCAAAAGCAGTTGCCGGCGCCACAGGTGTCGCTGCGGGAAAACGAAAGAGCGATGTGGATAGCGGGTACGATGGCGCGTCAGCTGGAAATGCCTGCCTCTTCGCTGTGTATCGATTACACCGCCCGCGCGGCTAACGATGGCTGGCAGGCGACGGCGGCTCAGCGTTTGGATATCGACGCGCTGCGTCAACTGGCTCGGCGGCTGAAGCTGCGCCTGGCGGCGATCGTGCCGGATGCGGCTGCTCTCACTTCTTTTTTTCCCTGGCTTACTGACGCGACTCAGGGATTGGTCTGGCAGGGGGACGCGGAGTGGTTATGGGCGACCCAGGAGCGCTGGGGCTATTGTCCATGCGCTGAAGCCCCCTCTTTCTCGCACTTAACCTCGCGCCTCAACGATGAACAGTTCCAGCTCTGTAGCAGCCTGCCGTTGGCGGAAAATAGCTTTGATTGCTGGAGCGTAATCCACCGCCTGCAGCCGCCGCTTCCCGCCTGCGGCGATCGCTTTGCTATCGCGCTTGGTTTGGCGCTGGGAGGTAAATAACCATGGCGCAGCCGATTAATCTTCTACCGTGGCGCGAGACGCGACGGCGGCAACGCTTGCGTCTGGGCGGGCTGCTGGCGGTGGCGATGGCGCTAAACATCGCCGCCCTGACAATAGCGACGCGCGCGTTGCGTCAGATGGACGCGGCGCAGCAGGCGATGCGCGTCCAAGCCGACAATCTGCTTTATTCCATGCTGTTGCAACGCGAGCGGGAGATGCGCGAAGAAATACAGCGCGGTGAGCGACAGGCACGGCAAGCGCAGCGGCGAGCCGAAATGCAGGCCTGGCAGACACGATTGCTCACGTTAGCGTCGCTGTTGCCGGAGCCGCTGTGGTTAACCAGACTGGACTACCAACCACAGGGCATCACCCTCAGCGGCCTGGCGCTGAACCTCAAGGCGGTGGTGGCGCTGGAAAAGGCGCTTGGCAAGCTGGAGGGGTTTCAACCGGCGATGGCAGGAGGAACGCATCGCGATACACAGGGACGCTGGTCATTTAGTTTTTTTCTACCTGGAGACACTGCCGATGCGGACAGCGATTGAACGCCTGCAGGCGCTGCGCGGATGGCCGTTAGCGTTACTTTGCGCCACAGTTTTGGCTGCGGCAGTGTATCTGGCGTTTTCGCTTGTTGTTGTCAGCGCTTCGCAGCCCACGCCGCCGCCCCTACAGACGCAATGGCGGCGAGTAATGCCGCTGCGGGCCACGCTGCAGCAGCGCGTGGTTGATGATTGGACGGCCCGGCGTTTTTCACCGCTGGAGCCACCCGTGGCCGGTATCTTGTTACAGGCCTGGCAACCGCGAGGGCGCGGCGGTGAGATGCTGGCGGCGGTTAACTGGCAGTCGGTGCCGCCGCTGTTCGCCTGGCTTGCCGATTGCGGGGTACACGCTAGCGCTTTTTCACTAAATGATGAAAAAGGGGTACTACAGATGTCGTTGCAACTGGAGCGCGACGATGAAATATAAAGGATACATGCTGCTGCTGGTTTGCCCGCTGCTGGCAGGAGCGCGCGATCCTTTTTTACCGGTCGAGGACCACTGCCAGACCGCGCAGCTGACGCAGTGGCGTTACGGCGGCGGGGTTGGCCGCCCGGCCCAGTGGCTGGGTCTTGTTCAGGATCATACCGGTCAGTGGCGGCGTGTACGAATTAACGACGTTTTGCCTGGCGGCTGGCGAATTCGACAGCTAACGGCAGAAACATTAACTCTGGAGGCCAATACCGGGTGTGAACCCGCACGCTGGGTCTGGTCACGTAAGGAAAGCCAACATGATGCGAAGGATAAGCCTGCTACTTCTGCTGCTGCCGCTGCTGGCCGCGGCGGCGAAAAAAGAACCGCCGGTATCGCTGGTGGTTGATGATGTACCGGTGGCCCAGGTACTGCAAAGCCTGGCGGAAATGCAACATCTTAATTTAATCGTGGCGCCGGAGGTCAGCGGCACGCTGTCGCTCCACTTAAATAGCGTCCCCTGGCAACAGGCGCTCCAGTCGGTTCTCGATAGCGCTGGACTGACAATGGCCCGTCAGGGCACGGTGTTGTACATCCACACGCTGGCGTGGCAGCAAGCGAAACGGACGCAGCAGGAAGCCGAGCAGGCTAAACGCTGGCAGAATCTGCCATTACGTAACCACAGTATCCCGCTTCGCTATGCCGACGCAGACGAACTGGCGAAATCCGGGAGCAAGCTGTTGAGCGCCCGCGGCACGATGACCGTCGATCGGCGAACTAATCGTCTGTTAATCCGCGACGACGATCGGCATCTGCCGGCGCTGAAGGCGTGGGCTGAAGAGATGGATCTGCCGGTCGGCCAGGTGGAGCTGGCGGCGCACATTGTGTCAATGAGCGCGACCAGCCTGCGTGAGCTTGGCGTGAAGTGGAGCCTGGCGGAGGCCAGCAGCACGCCGGGGATGGGGAAAATTACCAACCTGAGCAGTAACCTGGCGGTGTCAGACGCGACCACCCGCGGCGGGTTTAATATCGGCCGGATTAACGGGCGGCTACTGGAGCTTGAGCTTTCCGCGCTGGAGCAAAAGCAGCAGGTGGACATCATCGCCAGTCCGCGCCTGCTGGCGTCGCATATGCAACCCGCTAGTATCAAACAGGGCAGCGAGATCCCCTATCAGGTCTCCAGCGGAGAAAGCGGCGCCACCTCGGTTGAGTTTAAAGAGGCGGTCCTGGGTATGGAGGTGACGCCGACGGTGCTACAGCAGGATCGCGTGCGCCTGAAGCTGCGCATTAGCGAAAATACGCCAGGCCAGGTTTTGCAGCAGGAAAACGGCGAAGCGCTGGCAATTGATAAACAAGAGATTGAAACCTTAGTCGAGGTGAAAAGCGGCGAGACCCTGGCGCTGGGCGGTATTTTTTCACAGAAGAATAAGTCGGCGCGCGACAGCGTGCCGTTGCTTGGCGAAATCCCCTTACTCGGGCAGCTGTTTCGCCATGATGGTAAAGATAATGAACGACGTGAACTGGTTGTCTTCATCACGCCGCGTATTCTGGCAGTACATTAAGCGGGTTTTTCATGCTAAACACGTTTCAGGTGTTTGACGCGGGGACGGATTTAGCATACAAGGGGTACCGATTTGAGAGTCGGGTACGACATCAATCCTCCCTTTATGTCCGGTGATTTTATTCTGTTGCCAAACCAGCCGGAGTATTGAGATAATTTTTAGTCTGACTCTCGCTCTATTGCATATGAGGTTTCAGTTCATGTCCTGCTGCGCTGGGTGTCTGCGAAGCGGGTTTATCATTAACGAATAGTCTTAGTAGTACCGAAAAAATGGCAGAGAAACGCAATATCTTTCTGGTTGGGCCTATGGGTGCCGGCAAAAGCACTATTGGGCGCCAGTTAGCCCAACAGCTCAACATGGAATTTTACGATTCTGATCAAGAGATTGAGAAACGCACTGGCGCAGACGTCGGCTGGGTCTTCGATGTCGAAGGCGAAGAAGGCTTCCGCGATCGTGAAGAAAAAATCATCAATGAGTTGACGGAAAAACAGGGAATCGTACTCGCCACTGGCGGCGGCTCAGTAAAATCCCGTGAAACGCGTAACCGTCTCTCCGCCCGCGGCGTGGTGGTCTACCTGGAAACAACGATCGAAAAACAACTTGCTCGTACGCAGCGCGATAAAAAGCGTCCTTTATTACAAGTAGATGCGCCGCCACGTGAAGTTCTTGAAGCGTTGGCAGATGAGCGTAATCCGCTGTATGAAGAGATTGCCGATGTGACTATCCGCACCGACGATCAAAGCGCGAAAGTCGTTGCAAACCAGATTATTCATATGCTGGAAAGCAACTGATTCTGGCTTAATAAAGTGCGTCAGAGTAAAGCAACTGAGGTGGACGTCGCGTTATGGAGAAGCTGACTGTAACTCTCGGGGAACGTAGTTACCCGATTACCATCGCGGCTGGTTTGTTTAACGATCCAGCTTCTTTTCTGCCACTGAAATCAGGCGACCAGGTTATGCTGGTCACCAATGAAACGCTGGCGCCGCTTTATCTTGATACCGTTCGCTCCGTACTGGAGCAAGCGGGTGTCAATGTCGACAGCGTGATCCTGCCGGATGGCGAGCAGTATAAAAGCCTGGCGGTGATGGATACGGTATTTACCGCGCTGTTGCAAAAACCACATGGCCGCGACACCACACTCGTGGCGCTCGGCGGCGGCGTGGTTGGCGATTTAACCGGTTTTGCCGCGGCGAGCTATCAGCGCGGCGTACGTTTTATTCAAGTTCCCACCACGCTGCTTTCGCAGGTGGACTCTTCGGTTGGCGGCAAAACGGCCGTAAACCATCCCCTCGGTAAAAATATGATTGGCGCCTTCTGGCAGCCGGTTTCCGTGGTCGTCGACCTTAATTGTCTCAAAACATTGCCGAAGCGCGAGCTCTCCTCCGGCCTGGCTGAGGTCATTAAGTACGGCATTATCCTCGACGGCGAGTTCTTCTGCTGGCTTGAAGACAACATCGATGCGCTGATGGCGCTGGATGAATCAGCGATGGCGTACTGTATTCGCCGTTGTTGTGAGTTAAAAGCCGAAGTTGTCGCTGCCGACGAGCGCGAAACCGGGTTACGTGCTTTACTGAATCTGGGACATACATTTGGTCATGCTATCGAAGCTGAAATGGGCTACGGTAACTGGCTACATGGCGAAGCTGTGGCGGCAGGAATGGTCATGGCGGCGCATACGTCCGAGCGTTTAGGGCAGTTTAGCGCGCAGGATACGCAGCGTATGATTGCGCTGTTGCAACGTGCAGGGTTGCCGGTACGCGGGCCGCAGGAAATGTCTGCAGAAGCGTACTTGCCTCACATGATGCGTGATAAAAAGGTACTGGCAGGCGAAATGCGCCTGGTATTGCCGCTCGCTATAGGAAAGAGCGAGGTCCGCGGCGGAGTGTCGCACGATGTAGTTCTTGGCGCGATTGCTGATACTCAGCAGGCGCAACAATAAGAAGGTCTAGCCGCGTCCGCGCGGCGTTATCATTTCGGGCAACATGCAATAATCGTGAGCATAAGCCTTTTAGTGGGGTGTTAAATGGATGATTTCAAACCAGAAGACGATATGAAAGCCGATCGCAACGATCGTCGTACTGGTCGTTCCCGTCAGTCTTCCGAGCGTGACGCCGATCCGCAGATCAATTTCGACGATCTCGATCTCGAGGCTGATGAAAGCCGTCCGACGCGCGCGAACAAAGCCCGTCGTGAACGCGATGAAGAAGAGTATGAAGAGGACCTTGAGTCCGAAGAAGAAGCAGAAGAAGAGCAGCAGGTTGAACGCCGTCCGCGTAAACGCAAAAAGGCCCCTGCTAAACCGGCTTCCCGCCAGTATGTCATGATGGGCGTCGGGGTGCTGGTACTCCTGCTGCTGATTGTCGGCGTGGGTTCGGCGCTGAAATCGCCATCTTCTTCCAATGAATCCGCTTCTGGTGAGAAGAGCGTTAACCTGTCAGGCGATCAAAGCATGACCGCTGACCAGAACAACAATGCCGCGCAGCCGGTCGATCAAACTGCGGGCAACACCAACCAGCAACAGCCGCAGGACGTTTCTCTGCCGCCGATCGCCTCTAATCCGACTCAGGGTCAACCCGCCTCTGAGCCGCAGGGCCAGCAGCGTGTGGAAGTTCAGGGCGACCTGAACAACGCGCTGACTCAGCAGCAGGGTCAACTGGATAGCGCCGTTGCTAACTCCACCTTACCGACCGAACCTGCGACCGTTGCGCCAATGCGTAATGGCGCCGCGCCGCGTCAAACGACCGAACGCCAGACGGCTGCCGCGCCGCGTCCTGCCGAGCGTAAACAGGTGGTGATTGAACCGAAACCGCAAAGCAAGCCGCAGGCTACCGCCAAAGCGCCGGTTGAAACCAAACCTAAGCGCGTAGAGAGCGCGCCGGTGGCTGCCGCCAGCAAGCCTGTCGCCACTGCGCAGACTAAACCGGCTGCGACAACCGCGCCAACGGCTACCGCGACTGCGCCTGCCGCAACGACCTCCACCCCGGCGGCCACTGCGCCTGCGGCGACCGCAGCGGCTGGTAGCAAAACGGCTGGCGATGTTGGTTCGATGAAGTCTGCGCCGTCAGGTAACTATACGTTGCAGCTCAGCAGCTCCTCTAACTACAACAACCTGAACAACTGGGCGAAGAAAGAGAAGCTGGAAAAATATGTTGTCTATGAGACGACTCGCAACGGTCAACCGTGGTATGTGCTGGTCAGCGGGATCTACGCTTCGAAAGATGAAGCGAAACGTGCCGTCGCCACGCTCCCTGCGGATGTTCAGGCGAAAAATCCATGGGCAAAACCGCTGCATCAGGTACAAGCTGACCTGAAGTAATGCCGCGAGTAGTCTTAAGCGCAGGATGCTGTCGGAGCGATTTCTCCACAGCCGGAGAAAGTGTAATTAGTTAGGCAGCATGAAAAAGAATCGCGCTTTTCTGAAGTGGGCAGGGGGGAAATACCCCCTGCTTGACGATATTAAAAAGCATTTGCCGGAAGGTGAATGCTTAATTGAGCCCTTTGTGGGCGCCGGGTCGGTATTCCTGAATACCGACTTTTCTCGTTATATCCTCGCGGATATCAATAGCGATCTGATCGGTCTGTATAACATCGTCAAATTGCGCACTGACGAATACGTCAGCGCCGCACGCGAGATGTTTACGCCGGAAAACAACGCCGCGGAGCGCTACTACCAGTACCGTGATGAATTCAACCAGAGTCAGGATCCCCTGCGTCGCGCGGTGCTGTTCCTGTATCTGAATCGCCATGGCTACAACGGATTGTGCCGCTACAACCTGCGCGGCGAGTTCAACGTGCCGTTTGGCCGCTACAAAAAGCCCTATTTCCCCGAGGCTGAACTCTATCACTTCGCCGCCAAGGCGCAGAACGCCGAATTTTACTGCGAATCTTATGAAGAGTGCATGAAGCGAGCCGATAGCCGGGCGGTGGTCTATTGCGACCCGCCGTACGCGCCGCTGACGGCGACGGCGAATTTTACCGCCTACCACACCAACAGTTTCAACCTTGATCAGCAGGTAATGCTGGCGAAAAAGGCGGAATCGTTGATGAAAAAGCGGATCCCGGTGCTTATCTCAAACCACCGCACGCCGCTGACGCAGGAGTGGTATAAAAACGCGGCGGAAACGCATATTGTGAAGGTTCGGCGCAGCATCAGCAGCAACGGTGGTACGCGTAAAAAGGTGGACGAGCTCTTAGCGCTGTACCGTCCGCCGAAGACCAAATAAATTTCAAGGAGATGCGGATGAAGCAGTATTTGATTGCCCCTTCGATTCTGTCGGCTGATTTTGCCCGTTTGGGCGAGGATACCGCTAAGGCACTGGCGGCGGGCGCGGATGTCGTACACTTCGACGTCATGGACAACCACTACGTGCCGAATCTGACGATTGGCCCGATGGTGCTGAAGTCGCTGCGCAACTACGGCATTACCGCGCCGATCGATGTGCACCTGATGGTAAAGCCGGTCGACCGCATCATTCCTGATTTTGCCGAAGCCGGCGCCAGCATTATCACTTTCCACCCGGAAGCCTCTGAACACGTCGACCGCAGCCTGCAGCTTATCAAAGAGCACGGCTGTAAAGCGGGGCTGGTATTCAACCCGGCAACGCCGCTGAGCTATCTCGATTACGTTATGGATAAGCTGGATGTGATCCTGCTGATGTCGGTTAACCCAGGCTTTGGCGGCCAGTCCTTTATTCCGCACACTCTTGAAAAACTGCGTCAGGTGCGTCAGCTTATCGATCAATCCGGCTACGACATTCGCCTTGAAGTCGATGGTGGCGTGAAAGCCAGCAACATTGGTGAAATTGCCGCGGCCGG
The DNA here is from genome assembly GCF_032601995.1 of Klebsiella sp. 141153. NCBI lineage: Bacteria > Pseudomonadati > Pseudomonadota > Gammaproteobacteria > Enterobacterales > Enterobacteriaceae > Klebsiella > Klebsiella sp. 141153. The sequence goes on from NZ_JAQIRJ010000004.1 coordinate 459,568, forward strand.
TGCGGATATGTTTGTCGCCGGTTCGGCGATCTTCGGCCAGCCGGACTACAAAAAAGTTATTGATCAAATGCGCAGTGAATTAGCGAAGGTTAGTCATGGATAAATTACAGGCCATCCGCGGCGTGGCATTTGACCTGGACGGTACGCTGGTCGATAGCGCGCCGGGTTTAACCGCTGCCGTTGATAGCGCGCTTTACGCGCTGGAACTGCCGGTGGCAGGTGAAGAGCGCGTCGTGACCTGGATTGGCAACGGCGCAGACGTCCTGATGGAGCGGGCGCTGAATTGGGCTCGCCAGGAGCGTGCCACGTTACGCGCGGCGATGGGGAAACCTTCCGTCGACGATCATGATATACCGCAAGACGAACAGCTACGCGTTTTGCGTAAACTGTTCGACCGCTATTACGCCGAAGCGGCGGAAGAAGGCAGTTTCTTGTTCCCGGCAGTGGCCGATACGCTCGGCGCGCTGCACGCAAAAGGCCTGCCGCTGGCGCTGGTTACCAACAAACCGACACCGTTCGTGGCGCCCTTGCTCGAGGCCCTCGATATCGCGAAATACTTTAGCGTGGTGATCGGCGGCGACGATGTGAAGAATAAAAAGCCGCATCCGGATCCGCTGCTGCTGGTGGCGCAAAAGCTCTCTCTGACGCCAGCCGAACTCCTGTTCGTCGGGGATTCGCGCAACGATATTCAGGCGGCGAAAGCGGCGGGCTGTTGCTCTATCGGTCTGACTTACGGCTACAACTACGGCGAGCCGATTGCGTTGAGCGAGCCGGATTTTATCTTTGACCAATTTAATGAACTCTTGCCCGCTCTTGGGCTACCGTACAGTGAAACTCAGGAATTAAAAAATGACTAAGCCCATCGTTTTTAGTGGCGCACAGCCCTCAGGTGAATTGACCATTGGCAACTATATGGGTGCGCTGCGTCAATGGGTAAACATGCAGGATGACTATCACTGTATTTACTGCATCGTTGACCAGCACGCGATCACCGTGCGTCAGGATCCGCAGAACCTGCGTAAAGCGACGCTGGATACGCTGGCGCTGTACCTGGCCTGTGGTATCGATCCGCAAAAGAGCACCATTTTCGTCCAGTCTCACGTGCCGGAACACGCCCAACTGGGCTGGGCGCTGAACTGCTACACCTATTTCGGCGAGCTGAGCCGCATGACCCAGTTTAAGGACAAGTCCGCGCGCTACGCCGAGAACATCAACGCCGGTCTGTTTGACTACCCGGTACTGATGGCCGCTGATATTCTGCTGTACCAGACCAACCAGGTACCGGTAGGCGAAGATCAGAAACAGCATCTTGAGCTGAGCCGCGACGTCGCGCAGCGCTTTAACGCTATCTATGGCGATATCTTTAAAGTGCCGGAGCCGTTTATTCCTAAGTCCGGCGCGCGCGTGATGTCCCTGCTGGAGCCGACCAAGAAGATGTCCAAGTCCGATGACAACCGCAACAACGTCATTGGTCTGCTGGAAGACCCGAAATCGGTAGTTAAGAAGATTAAACGCGCGGTGACCGACTCCGACGAGCCGCCGGTTGTCCGTTACGATGTGCAAAACAAAGCGGGCGTTTCCAACCTGCTGGATATCCTCTCCGCCGTGACCGGCCAGAGCATTCCGGAACTGGAACAGCACTTTGAAGGTAAAATGTACGGCCACCTGAAAGGCGAAGTCGCCGAAGCGGTTTCCGGTATGCTGACCGAGCTGCAGGAGCGCTATCACCGTTTCCGCAACGACGAAGCGTTCCTTAATCAGGTGATGAAAGAGGGGGCGGAAAAAGCCAGCGCGCACGCTTCTAAGACCCTGAAAGCGGTGTATGAAGCGATTGGCTTTGTCGCTAAGCCGTAACAAGGCTCGCTGAAGGTAAAAAAACCGGGATAATCCCGGTTTTTTTGTGTCTGTTAGAGCGCATTAGCTTAATGGTGAGAAAACCAGTTCAGCTTGTCGCGTAGCGCCACCACGCGGCCCACGATAATCAACGCCGGGCTGGCCATCTGCTGCGCCAGAATATCCAACCGATCCAGAGTGCCGGCGACAACCTTCTGGTTGACCGCGGTGCCGTTCTCGACGATGGCGGCCGGCATATCCGCCGCCATGCCGTGGGCGATCAGCTTTTCACGGATCGCCGGCGCCTGGTTTAGCCCCATATAGAACACCAGCGTCTGTTTTTCCGCCGCCAGATTTTGCCAGTCGAGATCGCTACCGGTTTTCAGATGGCCGGTGATCAGACGTACGCCCTGGGCGAAATCGCGGTGGGTAAGCGGAATACCTGAGTAGGCTGAGCAGCCGGATGCGGCGGTGATCCCCGGCACCACCGAGAACGGAATACCTGCCGCGCAGAGGGTCTCCAGCTCTTCGCCGCCGCGGCCAAAAATAAACGGATCGCCGCCTTTCAGGCGCACGACACGTTTGCCGCTTTGCGCTTCGCGCAGCAGGATTTGGTTAATTTCCTCCTGCGGCACGCAGTGATAGCCTGCGCGTTTGCCGACAAATACCCGATCGGCGTCGCGGCGCACCAGATTCATAATATCGTCGGAGACCAGCCGGTCGTAGACCACCACATCGGCCTGCTGGATCTGCTGCAGCCCTTTGAGGGTGAGCAGACCGGCATCGCCCGGACCGGCGCCAACCAGCACCACTTCGCCGCGATGTTCCAGTGGTTCATTCAGTAACCGTTCCGTGGTATCGGCGACGGCCTGACGATCATCGTTCGCCAGCGATTGGGCGAGACGATCGTTAACAAACAGCTTTTCCCAGAAGCGGCGGCGCTCGCCGACGGTAGCGAACTGCTTTTTCACCCTTGAGCGCAGCTGCCCGGCATAGCGGGCGATTTGTCCGAGATGCAGCGGCAGCAGCGATTCGAGCTTTTCACGCAGCAGGCGCGCCAACACCGGCGAGGTACCACCGGAAGACACGGCGACCATCAGAGGCGAGCGGTCGATAATTGAAGGCATAATAAAGCTGGCCTGACGGGGCGCATCCACCACGTTACAGAAAATACGCCGTGATTCAGCGGCCTCGCTGACCTGCTGATTAACGACATCATCGTCGGTGGCGGCGATCGCCAGCCAGCAGTTATCGAGCAGCGCAGGATTGAAATCGCCTTGCGCCAGCGTCAGCATCTGCGCCTCGGCCCACACCTGAAACTGCGGAGTAAACTGGCGTGAGTTCACCGTTAACCGGGCGCCGGCGTCGAGCAACAGACGCGCCTTGCGTTCAGCGACATCGCCGCCGCCGACCAGCAAGCAGTCGCGATCGCGTAGTTGGCAAAAAATAGGTAAGTGGTCCACGGCAGATCCTCACGGCAAGGGGGGAAAGGGAGTGCGGTCGTAGCATAGCAGCAGAGGGAATCACGGAGATATGAATTTTGCCGCCTCTACTTAGTAGTGGTTATAAGCCGATGATATGGTTCCCCCCGCGGCGCGGAGGGAACCTTGCGGCATCAGGCTTTCAGCTGCACTTTGCCATCTTTAACACGGGCTTCGTAATGGGCGATGGAGTGGCTCTCATCTTCCATGCACAACCCGTCGCTGAGGCGGAAGCGCTGCTTTTTCAGCGGGCTGGCAACCCACAGCGCGCCGTCATGCTCAGCGATGATCCCGCGGGACAGCACGCTGGCATTGAAGAACGGATCGATATTGCTGATGGCGAACACTCTGTCGTCATGGTACGGACGGAAGATAGCCACCTGCTGTTGCCCCAGCAGCGCGCAGACGCCGGTCGCCGGCAGGATGTCGTCAATTTTGCAGATGTTTACCCACTGGCTCATACGTTTTCCTCCACCAGCGTGACCGGGATGCGCTCATAGGGCGTGGCCGGGCGATGCTGGTCACGTTCCGGCACCACCTGAACGTTCGGGTCGCGCTGGTCGCTGTTGATAAAGTGTTTGAAGCGCGTCTGCGCCGCCGGGTTATTGACGGTCTCGGTCCATTCGCAGGCGAAAGCGGCGCGCAGGCGAGCCAGCTCTTCTTCAAGGTGATCGTTCAGGCCCAGCTTATCGTCGATGATGACGCTGCGCAGATAGTCGATGCCGCCTTCCATGTTGTCCAGCCACGGCGCGGTACGGGTCAGCTTATCGGCGGTGCGGATGTAGAACATCATAAAGCGGTCGAGATATTTGATGAGCGTATCGCGATCGAGGTCCGCGGCCAGCAGATCGGCGTGGCGTGGTTTCATCCCGCCGTTACCGCACACATACAGGTTCCAGCCTTTCTCGGTGGCGATGATCCCAACGTCTTTACCCTGGGCTTCCGCGCATTCACGGGTGCAGCCGGAGACGCCGAACTTCATTTTGTGCGGAGTACGGATGCCTTTATAGCGGTTTTCCAGTTCTACGCCGAAGCCGACGCTATCGCCGACGCCGTAGCGGCACCAGGTACTGCCGACGCAGGTTTTCGCCATACGTAGCGCTTTGGCGTAGGCATGGCCGGTTTCGAAGCCGGCTTCAATCAGCTGACGCCAGATCTCCGGCAGGTCATCTTTTTGCGCGCCGAACAGACCGATACGCTGGGAGCCGGTGATTTTGGTATACAGATTAAATTCGCGCGCGATGCGACCGACGGCAACCAGGCCTTCTGGCGTAATTTCGCCGCCTGCGGAGCGCGGGATAACCGAGTAGGTGCCATCTTTCTGGATGTTGGCGAGGAAGTTATCGTTGGTGTCCTGCAGCGGCGTGTGCTGTGGTTTGAGGATGTACTCATTCCAGCAGGAGGCCAGCAGGGAACCGACGGTCGGCTTACAGACTTCACAGCCGTAGCCCTGACCGTGTTTTTCCAGCAGCTCGTCGAAGGTTTTGATGCCTTCCACGCGGATCAGGTGGAACAGTTCCTGGCGAGAGTAGGCGAAGTGCTCGCACAGATTGTTGTTCACTTCGATACCCTGTTTCGCCAGCTCGGCGTTGAGCACCTGCGTTACCAGCGGAATACAACCGCCGCAGCCGGTTCCGGCTTTGGTTTCCGCTTTCAGCGCCGCCACGGTGTGACAGCCTTTATTGATAGCGGCGATCAGGTCGCCTTTGCTGACGTCGAAGCAGGAACAAATCTGCGCGCTGTCCGGCAGTTTATCAACGCCGATAGACGGCTTGCCGCTGCCGGCGTGGGCCGGGAGGATCAGCGAATCCGGGTTTTCCGGTAATTCGATGGCGTTCAGCACCAGCTGCAGCAGGTTGCCGTAATCGCTGGTGTCGCCGACCAGTACCGCGCCAAGCAGGGTTTTGTTATCTTCGCTGACGATAAGCCGTTTGTAGACTTCTTTGCTTTCGTCGAGATAGACGTAGCTACGCGCGCCCGGCGTACGCCCGTGGGCGTCGCCGATACCGCCAACGTCAACGCCGAGCAGTTTCAGCTTGGCGCTGAGGTCGGCGCCGGTGAACAGATTATCGTTGCCGAGGATATGGTCAACCGTCACCTGCGCCATTTTGTAGCCCGGGGCGACAAGACCATACACGCGGTTATTCCAGCTGGCGCATTCGCCGATAGCGTAGATATCCGGGTCGGAGGTCTGGCAGCTATCGTTGACCATGATGCCGCCGCGTTGGGCGACCGCCAGCCCGCACTGGGTAGCCAACTTGTCGCGCGGACGGATACCGGTAGAGAAGACGATGAAATCGACCTGCAGTTCGCTACCGTCGGCGAAGCGCATCGTTTTGCGCGCCTCGGTGCCCTGCTGAACGATCTCTTTGGTGTTTTTGCTGGTGTGAACCTTCACACCCATGCTTTCGATCTTACGCTTCAGCTGCTCGCCGCCCATCTGATCGAGCTGCTCGGCCATCAGCATCGGCGCAAACTCGATCACGTGGGTTTCCACCCCGAGATTTTTCAGCGCGCCGGCTGCTTCCAGACCGAGCAGACCGCCGCCGACCACCGCGCCGCGTTTGCTGCGACGGGCGCAGGATTCGATGGCGTTAAGATCTTCAATAGTACGATAGACGAAGCAATCCTGGGTTTCCGCGCCTTTAATCGGCGGGATCCACGGGTATGAGCCAGTCGCCATAATCAGCTTGTCGTAGAAAACGGTACGGCCAGCGCTGGAGTGGATAACCTTTTCCTGGCGGTTGATGGTAATCGCGCGTTCGCCGACCAGCACCTTGACGCCGTGTTTCTCATAGAAACCTTCGCGTACCAGCGACAGCTCTTCCGCAGTGTGATGGGAGAAGTAAGACGACAGGTGGACACGGTCATAGGCGATACGCGGCTCTTCACAGAACACGGTAATGTCGAATTGTCCGGCAGGCGCCTTATCAAGAAGCTCTTCGATAAAGCGATGGCCGACCATGCCGTTACCGATAATAGCGATTCTGACTTTGCTCATTTTTGCCTCGATTTCTTTTCTATTACCGCCTACCTTAACGATTCAGCTACTACACTCATTGATACAAATCAATTTAGAACTTACCTACCACTTAATGAGTATATTCATGATTTATAATGATTTTTCTAAGTGATGGAAAAATCAGGCTTTTCCGTTCTGTTCTTTTTATGTACAAAGGCAGCGGAAGAAATGAGCAATATTCAGGGGAGCAAACTATGTCGACAACGCCGCTGTGGTTAATTCAGAACGTCCATCTGCCAAAGAGGGAAGGGTTGTGGCAGATTGCGATTGATAAAGGGCGGTTCGGCGACATTACGCCGATGGGAGAGGCACGCAGCGAGAGCTACGAAGTGCTTAACGCCCGCGGCGGATTGGCCATCCCGCCGTTTATCGAACCGCACATTCATCTCGATACCACGCAGACGGCGGGAGAGCCAAACTGGAACCAGTCCGGGACGCTGTTCGAAGGGATTGAGCGTTGGGCCGAGCGTAAAGCGCTGCTAAGCCATGAGGATGTGAAAGCCCGTGCGTGGAAAACGCTGCGCTGGCAAATCGCCAACGGCATCCAGTTTGTTCGCACCCATGTCGATGTTTCTGACCCATCGTTGACCGCGCTGAAAGCGATGCTGGAAGTCAAACAAGAGGTAGCGCCGTGGGTCGATTTGCAGATAGTCGCCTTCCCCCAGGAAGGGATTTTATCCTACCCCAATGGTGAGAGTTTGCTGGAGGAGGCATTACGACTGGGCGCCGATGTGGTCGGGGCGATCCCGCATTTCGAATTTACTCGTGAATACGGAGTGGAATCGCTGCATATCGCCTTCCGTCTGGCGCAGAAATACCAGCGTCCGCTGGATATCCACTGCGATGAAATAGACGATGAACAGTCGCGCTTTGTCGAAACGGTCGCCGCGCTGGCGTTAAAAGAGGGAATCGGCCCCCGGGTGACCGCGAGTCATACGACCGCGATGCACTCCTACAATGGCGCTTATACCTCGCGGCTGTTCCGCCTGTTAAAACTCTCGGGCATTAACTTCGTCGCCAACCCGCTGGTCAATATTCATCTGCAGGGGCGCTTTGATGACTACCCGAAGCGGCGCGGCGTGACGCGGGTCAAGGAGCTGATGGCGGCCGGCATTAATGTCTGTTTTGGCCACGATGATGTGTTCGACCCATGGTATCCGTTGGGAACCGGCAACATGCTACAGGTGCTGCATATGGGGCTGCACGTTTGCCAACTGATGGGCTATCAGCAGATTAACGACAGTCTACAGCTGATTACCCACAACAGCGCCAGAACCTTTGGGCTCAATGATTACGGCATCGCTACCGGCAACCCGGCTAATCTGGTGATCTTGCCGGCGGAAAACGGTTTTGAAGCCGTACGCTGCCAGGTGCCGGTACGTTGGTCAATTCGTCAGGGAAGGGTCATTGCGACTACGCAGCTGGCGCAGACGTGGATACAGACCGATAAAGGCGGCGAGGAGTTGTTTTTTACCAAAAATAGCCCCTTTGCCGAAGCAAAGGGGCCTAAGGCTTAGTGCGCCGACGCGTTCTGACGGTGGCGGGAAACGAAGCCAAGGAGCAGACACATCACGAATACCACGGCATAGAGGCCGTTCGCGGTGTGCAGCGCGGCCAGCGGGCCGCTAGCCGCGACGATCGGCCCGGTCACCACGAAGGTCAGCATGGTGCCGATGGTGCCGCAGGTCAGAATGAAGTTCACCAGCTTCGGTGAAGCGACTTTGGTCTGCTGCGAGCCCAGGGTAATGATCGAGGTATAGATGGCGCTGGAGAAGAAGCCAAGGGTCAGGATGAACCACGGCATATGCTCCGGCGAACCGTTAATGAACAGATACATCAGGACTGTCGCCAGACCCGCCAGCACGGTCAGGATGCGCTGCAGGTCGAAGAAGCGCAGGATGAAGCTGAACGACCACATGCCGATCATATAGGACATCCAGAAATCGCTGACCAGCTTACCGGCGTCGCCGAGGCTCATGCCGAGGCCTTTGGCATACTCTGGTACCCAGGAGATAAAGCCCAACTGGCCGAGGATGTAGCATAGCGCGGCGATGGAAAGGAACAGCACGCCGATGCCCCATTTCTCTTTCACTACCGGCTGGCTGTTTTCCGCCAGCGCTTTATTGCCAAGCACCGGGAACTCACAGCCGAAAGTCAGCACGAAAATAGCGACGTAGACCAGGCCGATACAGGCGTAAACCCAGTACCACTCGATGCTGCGCGCCAGCAGCACGGCGGCGACCATCGGGAAGATCATCCCTGCCATGCTGAAGAAGGAGTCCGTGAACAGCAGACGCGCGCCGCGCTGGCGGCCTTCATACATGTGGGTAATCAGGAAAGTCCCAATCGACATGGTGATCCCGCTGACCAGACCGAGCACGAACATCGACGCGGAGAACAGCGTCAGGCTGTGGCCGAACATCAGCCCGGCGATGGCTAACAGCATCAGGATAAAGCCGAAGCGCAGCTGGGTTTTCAGCGGCACGATCTCCATCAGCCAGGCATTGAGGAAGATAGAAATCAGAATACCGGCATTGAGGAAGGTAAAGGTGTTACTCATACTGGACACCGGCAGATGGAAATAATCTGCGATGTTCCCCATCACCATCCCGGTGACGATCACCAACGCGCCGGTCAGGGCGTAGGAGAAAAAGCTGATCCATGTGAGCTTGATACGATTGCTGTTAGTCATGACAGGCCTGTGAATAGATAGGTAAAGCGCGTTGACGCTGCGCCGGGCGCACAGATTTTATTCATTCAAGTGATGAAGGCAAACGTTTATATTGAAATGTAGAATTTATTGCATGGATTTATGTGATCTCCATCACATTAGTGATCGGCGAGAGGATTGAGTCAGTTCGTAACAAGTGTTTCAGCTAAGTAAAATTAGGTAAAAGGCTAGCCCGCTATGCAAAGGCTCTTTAGAATCAAGGCACTTGCTTTTTACTCTGCTCCGTTAAGGAATTTCCATGCTCAAATCCACTCTGGCGGCGATGGCTGCCGTATTCGCCATTTCAGCATTCTCCCCCGCCATGGCGGCCAAGGGCGACCCGCACGTACTGCTGACCACTTCTGCTGGCAACATCGAGTTGGAGCTGAATAGCCAGAAGGCGCCGATTTCTGTCGATAACTTCCTGAAGTACGTGAACAGCGGTTTCTATAACAACACGACCTTCCACCGGGTGATCCCAGGCTTTATGGTGCAGGGCGGCGGCTTTAACGAGCAGATGCAGCAAAAGCAGCCTAACCCGCCGATTAAAAACGAAGCCGACAATGGCCTGCGTAATACCCGCGGGACGATCGCCATGGCGCGTACCGCCGATCAGGACAGCGCGACCAGCCAGTTCTTCATCAACGTGGCGGATAACGCCTTCCTCGACCACGGCCAGCGTGATTTTGGCTACGCGGTATTTGGTAAAGTGGTGAAGGGTATGGACGTCGCCGACAAAATCTCTCAGGTTCCGACCCACAACGTCGGCCCGTACCAAAATGTTCCGTCCAAACCGGTCGTTATTCTTTCGGCGAAAGTGCTGCCGTAACCCTCTTCTGGCGCGGGCGGTCCGCCTGCGCCTGGCTTGCCTCTCTGCGTAACCTGAAATTGCTGCTTATACTTGTGGCACACAGGGGACGATAAGGGAGGCGACCATGCGTTTACTCACCGATAAGCAAAAATCCCGGCTCTGGGAACAGACCCGCAACGCCAATTTTCAGGCCAGCAGACGCCTTGAAGGCGCGACGGTACCGCTGGTTAGCCTGACGGCTGAGGAAGCGCTGGCGCGTCTTGCCGAGCTGAGGAGGCGTCATGAGCGATAAATATGGCGACGGTCGCGACCCCTATCTCTATCCGGCGCTGGATGTGCTGCGTAACCGGCTGGGTATCCATCAGGCGCAACGGCTGGAACAAACTGTATGGGAATTCACTTCGCTGCGTGCGGCGACGATCCCGTTGGGCCCGCGCGGCCGCGGCTTACCGCATCTCTGCGCCATTCACCGGCAACTTTATCAGGATCTCTTTGAATGGGCGGGCAAACTGCGGGAAATCGATATCTACCAGGGCGATACGCCATTTTGCCACTTCGCGTGGATAGAGAAAGAGGGTAACGCGCTGATGCGCAAGCTGGAAGAAGAGGACTATCTGTGTGAACTCCCCCGGGAGACCTTCGTCGAGCGCCTGAGCTGGTACTACGGCGAAATCAATGTTCTGCATCCGTTCCGCCTTGGCAACGGCCTGACGCAAAGGATCTTCTTCGAACAGTTGGCCATTCACGCCGGCTACCTGCTCGACTGGCGGGGCATCGATCCGGATGCGTGGAGCCAGGCTAACCAGCTGGGCGCGATGGGCGACCCGGAGCCGCTGGAGCGGATCTTTCGTAAAGTGGTGAGCGAAGCGCGGGAATCTGAGTAGAATAGCCCGGTTTTGTTTTTTCCGGAGCCGCTATGATCCTGCTAATCGATAACTATGACTCTTTCACCTGGAATCTGTACCAGTACTTTTGCGAACTGGGGGCGGAGGTGCTGGTTAAGCGTAACGATGAGTTAACGCTGGAAGAGATAGCGTCGCTGGCGCCGGAGAAAATCGTCATTTCGCCGGGCCCCTGCACGCCGGATGAGTCCGGTATTTCGCTGGACGTTATCCGCCGCTATGCCGGTAAAACACCGCTGCTCGGCGTGTGTCTGGGTCATCAGGCCATCGCCCAGGTCTTTGGCGCCGCCATCGTACGCGCCGCGCAGGTCATGCATGGTAAAACGTCGCTGATTGAGCACAACGGCGAGGGCGTTTTTCAGGGACTAAACAACCCGCTTACCGTTACGCGCTACCATTCATTAGTTATCGACCCGCCGACCCTTCCCGCGGATTTTATCGTTACCGCCCGCAGCGCCAGCGGTGAAATCATGGGTATCCGCCATCGCCAGTGGGATCTCGAAGGCGTGCAGTTCCACCCGGAGAGCATTCTTAGCGAACAGGGACACCAGTTGCTGGAAAACTTCCTTAAACGCTGATTTGTAGTTGCCATGATGTGATTTATTATGCATATTTTGTGATTAAAACATCGCAATCATTGCACATTACACAGAAGGATGGGCATCACATGGCAACAGATCAACCGGCAATCACCCGCGCCACATTCGATGAAGTCATTCTGCCGATTTATGCACCGGCGGAGTTTATTCCGGTGAAGGGGAAAGGCAGCCGCGTTTGGGATCAGCAGGGCAAAGAGTACGTTGATTTTGCCGGCGGGATTGCGGTGACCGCGCTGGGCCACTGTCACCCGGCGCTGGTGGCGGCGCTGCACGAGCAGGGCGAGACCCTGTGGCACACCAGCAACGTTTTTACCAACGAGCCGGCGCTGCGCCTGGGGCGCCAGCTGGTAGATGCCACTTTTGCCGAGCGCGTGGTGTTTATGAACTCCGGAACGGAAGCCAACGAAACGGCGTTCAAGCTGGCGCGTCATTACGCGATCACTCGCCATAGTCCGTACAAAACCAAAATCATCGCTTTCCATAATGCTTTCCACGGACGGTCGCTGTTCACCGTCTCGGTCGGCGGTCAGCCGAAATACTCTGACGGTTTCGGGCCGAAACCGGCAGATATCGTGCATGTTCCATTTAACGATCTCGAGGCGGTGAAAGCGGTGATCGATGACCATACCTGCGCGGTGGTGGTTGAGCCGATTCAGGGCGAGGGCGGGGTGATGGCGGCGACGCCAGCGTTCCTGCAGGGGCTGCGCGATCTGTGCGACCAGCATCAGGCGCTGCTGGTATTTGATGAAGTGCAGTGCGGTATGGGCCGTACCGGTTCATTGTTCGCCTATATGCATTACGGCGTGACGCCGGACATCCTGACCAGCGCGAAAGCGCTCGGGGGCGGTTTCCCGATTAGCGCGATGTTAACCACCAATGAAATCGCCAGCGCCTTCCATGCCGGTTCCCATGGCTCCACCTACGGCGGCAATCCGCTGGCCTGTGCGGTGGCGACCGCGGCTTTCAACCTGATTAACACGCCGCAGGTGCTGGCGGGCGTCAATGCCAAACGGGCGCTGTTTGTCGAACACCTGCAGCAGATCGATGCGCAGTTTGATCTGTTCAGCGACATCCGCGGCATGGGACTGTTAATCGGCGCCGCGCTTAAGCCGCAGCATCACGGACGCGCGCGCGATTTCCTCTATGCTGCGGCGGAGGCCGGGGTGATGGTGTTAAACGCCGGGCCGGACGTAATGCGCTTTGTGCCGTCGCTGGTGATTGATGATAGCGATATCGCCGAAGGGATGGCGCGCTTCGCGCAGGCGGTTAAAAACGTACTTAGCGCTTAGTCGTGCGTAGCCAGATGCCGTGATGCGGACGCTGACGCCATGCCACCGACGAAATGGTGTGCATGGTGTTCAGATGGCCGAGGATCCGCTGCAAATGCTGCTCAAGGGTGCTGAGCGGCCCACGCAACACTTCCCCGTCCTGGGATTCCATAATATTCACATCGCCCGCGCTGCCCGGCCCGTCTGAATCCAGACGCTGCTGACAGCGCTGCAGGGCAATTTCACAAGACTCCAGATACCGCTGCGCCAGGTCAGGCGTTAGCATCGTATGCTCGCGTGCCAGCGTGGTCATGGCGTTGATATGCTCAACGATAAACTGGCTATGGGTTACCCACAGCTTCATATCTTCCAGATAGTGCGAGTTAAAGCCCGGTTCCTGCATCGCCTGGTTAAGCGAGTTATACAGGGCGTTGTGCGCCTGGTTGACGCGCATACGTTGGTAGGCCAACGCCGGGGCCTGCGGATCGGCGCTAAGGATCAGCCGAATAGCCTCCTGATCGGCCTCCAGGGCATCGTGGGCGTTTTTACGCAGCAGGCCGCTCTGCCATTGCGGCCATAGCCAGACCATTCCGCCAAAGGCGATCAGACAGCCAATAATGGTATCAATAAAGCGGGCGACGATGAACTGCTCGCCGTTAAGCGTTAGCAACTGCAGGGTATATACCGCGGTGACGGTAAAGCCCACCATCGCCCAGCCGTAGTGTTTACGGATGATGAGATAGCTCAGCAGCGTGATGAACAACATACCGCTTAACGTGTAGCTCTCCGGTACGTGGAAATGTAGGGTCAGCCAGGCGATCACCAGGCCCGCCAGGGTGCCTGCCGCCCGGTGGACAATCCGCACGCGGGTGGCGCCGTAACCGTTTTGCGTCACGAACAGCACGGTCATCAGGATCCAGTACGGCTTCGGTAGATGTAGGGCGCTGCCCATCAGGCTGGCGATGCTCAACATTACGCTGATGCGCGCGGCGTTGCGCAGCGCCGGGGATTTCAATGACAGGTAGTTCTTCAGCGCCGGTAGTAGCGGCAGGCGCCGTTCTTTATCCGCCATCAGATTCCGTGCGTACAGCGGGCGCTGGGTGCGCAGCACGCGGGCGATACGACTGAAGTGCCAGGCGCAGAACTGGCCTACCGGGTTATCGGGATGCTGATAAGCGATTTTTTCCAGCGCGCCGATTTGCTTATCCATCTGGAAGCGACGCGGGTAGCGGTGGTAGAGAATATCATCCGCCAGCACCCGCAGACGCGCGGCGACGGTCTGCGCGTTCCAGCGGATAACCGCTTCCGCATGGCTGCGCTCCACCAGTTTTTGCACCTCTTCCGGCTGGTGCAGGCTCACTGAAATATGTTCCTGCAGATCCAGCCCAACCTGGAACGCGCGCAGCAGGCGCTTATGATCGCTACGCTGGTTGGCGGCTAACATATGCATTTGCTGGTAGCATTGGGTAATTAAATCGACCACCTTCTGCTGGCGGGTAAGCAGCGGCGGCAGGGAGGTCGTCGGGTCAGTGTGCTGCGTCAGGAGGCTATATTTGGCCTCGCAATAATTAGCCAGTTCGCGGTAAAGCAGGCTTAACGACTCGCGCAGCGGCTGCTCTCGCCAGAGCCAAAACCAGAACCAGTTAAAGAGTCCGTACCACAAGGTTCCCAGCGCATAGATAAGCAGCGGCTCCCAGATGGGCATATTGCCGGCCAGGCTTAAGGTAAAAATGGCGGCGATAAGCGATGCCGGCAACAAGCGAGCGTGCAGCGAACTGATTTCCGCCGTCACGCCGAGAATCAGCGCCAGCGCGCTGAGGATAAGCGGCAAAGGGATGTCCCGCGCCAGAAGCAATTGCACAATCAGGCTGCTGCCGGCAAACAGGCAGCCGCCAACGATCAGGCGTTTGAAAAAGCGTTTATGCGGGGTGTCGAGACCGGCGATATTGCAACAGGCAGGAACTAATGAGAACAGCAACCCCTGCTGCAGATGGCCGAGCATAAGCCCGATGGCCACAGGTAGACACAGCACCAGCGTTTGCCGCAGTGCATAGTTGACTTCCGGGTGGTAAATCAGCCTGCGCCACATGGGAGAAACAAAAACGGCGTACTGCGCGGAGCAATACGCCGTTTAGCGACTTAACGGGTACCGTAGACGACGATAGTTTTACCGTGTGCGGAGATCAGATTTTGATCTTCCAGCATCTTCAGAATACGGCCAACCGTCTCACGAGAACAGCCGACGATCTGGCCAATTTCCTGGCGGGTGATTTTGATCTGCATCCCGTCCGGGTGGGTCATGGCATCAGGCTGTTTCGCCAGATTCAGTAAGGTCTGAGCGATACGGCCCGTCACGTCGAGGAAAGCAAGGTTACCGACTTTCTCGGAAGTGACCTGCAGACGACGCGCCATCTGAGAAGAGAGGCGCATCAGGATGTCCGGGTTCACCTGGATTAACTGACGGAATTTTTTGTAAGAGATCTCGGCCACTTCACATGCGGTTTTCGCACGTACCCAGGCACTACGTTCCTGACCTTCTTCAAACAGGCCTAATTCACCGATGAAATCGCCCTGGTTGAGGTAAGAGAGGATCATCTCTTTACCTTCTTCATCCTTGATGAGTACAGCCACGGAGCCTTTTACGATGTAGTAAAGCGTTTCCGCTTTCTCACCCTGGTGAATCAGCGTGCTCTTTGATGGGTACTTATGAATGTGGCAATGAGACAAGAACCATTCAAGGGTAGGGTCTGTTTGCGGTTTGCCAAGCACCATGCGCGGTTATCCTCTGTTATAAGCTATCTCCGGACGCCGACACTACACGGCATCCGGGCATGCAATCGTATTTTTCCCTATGCCTGGGAAGCTGGCTGCTCAATTTATGCAGCCTGTAATGTGAACTCCTCAGCATACATGCGGTACATCAATGTATTACTGTAGCATCCAGACTGTTTTAGCATAGCTTTCACCGCATGTCTCCTGGTGTCTCGCTTCAGCATGACCCAGGTCGCCTTCCGTTGCGAGATTTGTTATGTGCGCGTAATCTGTCAGGAAAATTGCAACAGCGGAGTTAAATTTTATGCAAGCGCGTGTGAAATGGGTGGAAGGTCTAACCTTCATCGGTGAGTCGGCCTCCGGCCACCAGATTTTAATGGATGGCAACTCCGGGGACAAAGCGCCCAGCCCGATGGAGATGGTGTTAATGGCGGCGGGCGGCTGTAGCGCAATTGACGTAGTGTCTATCCTGCAAAAAGGGCGTCAAAACGTCACTAACTGCGAAGTGAAGCTGACCTCTGAACGCCGTGAAGAGGCGCCGCGCCTGTTCACCCATATCAATCTGCACTTTATCGTCACCGGTAAAGAGCTGAAGGATGCGGCGGTGTCCCGGGCGGTGGATTTATCCGCGGAGAAGTACTGCTCGGTGGCGCTGATGCTGGAAAAGGCCGTCAACATCACCCACTCTTACGAAGTGATCGAAGCCTGAGACGAATTGACGTAGCGGGACACTAACCCCGGCAGCACGGCGACCGGGGTTTTATTTTGCCCTTAACTAATGGTTTTGCCTTCCATCAAGCGCTCGACCAGCGGCGCCATAATGAGCTCCATCGCCAGCCCCATCTTACCGCCCGGCACCACCAGGGTGTTCATATGCGAGATAAACGACCCCTGTAGCATCGCCAACAGCCAGGGGTAATCAATCCCCTGCAAATTGCGAAAGTGAATCACCACGAAGCTTTCGTCGAGCGATGGAATGCCTTTGGCGGCAAACGGATTCGAGGTATCGACCGTCGGCACGCGCTGGAAGTTGATATGGGTGCGTGAGAACTGCGGGGTGATGAAATTGATATAGTCTTCCATCGAACGCACCACCGAGTCCATCACCGCTTCGCGCGAATGGCCGCGTTCGCTGGTATCGCGAATGAGCTTCTGGATCCATTCAAGGTTGACGATCGGCACCACGCCGACCAGCAGGTCGACATGTTTCGCCACGTCATGCTGCGGCGTCACCACGCCGCCGTGCAGCCCTTCATAAAACAGCACGTCGGTCGGTTCAGGCAGCGGTTGCCATGGGGTAAAGGTGCCGGGAACCTGATTCCAGGGAACCGCTTCATCGTAGGTATGGAGATATTTTCGCGACTGGCCCTTGCCGAATTCGCCGTACTCTAAAAAGGTGCGTTCAAGCAGGCTGAAGTCGTTGGCTTCCGGGCCAAAGTAGCTGATGTGTTTGCCCTGATCGCGCGCCTTGCGGATCGCCATGTCCATTTCCGGGCGAGTATAGCGATGGAAGCTATCCCCTTCGACCTCCGCGGCATGCAGGTTCAGTTGCGAGAAAATTTTGCGAAACGCGAGGCTGGTGGTGGTGGTGCCCGCACCGCTGGAGCCCGTGACTGCGATCACTGGATGTTTGGCAGACATAACAACTCCCTGATTAAGTGATGGTGTGTCGCCGTATCGCGCCAGGCACTCGCGGTTAGAGGGGCATGGCGCTTAGCCGTTAAACATCTTGCGGGGCATGATGTTGACCGTCTCGTGCAGTTCTGACCACACCAGCACGGCCTCCCCAGTTTTAAGCTGCTGTTTTACATCGGCGACTTTATCGGCAAGCGAACGTTCATGTTCACCATAATCGGTGCCTTCGCGCAACACAAAGCTTTCAATCAGATTATCCAGCGTTTCGGGATCGAGATCCTGCCAGGGAATAATCATGCTTGTCCTCCCAGCCAGCGGGTTAACCAATCCGGAATACGTTGCTCCAGCCACATTTGCGGTTTTCGCAGCGTACCGCCGACAAAGCCAACGTGACCGCCCTGTTCCGTGAGCTGATATTCGACGTTAGCCGGCAGTTGTTCCTGCGGCGGAATTGAATGATGGTCCATAAACGGATCGTCTTTCGCGTGAATGATCAGCGTCGGCTTGGTGATATCGCTTAAGCGCGGCATCGCGCTGCACTGTCGGTAATAGTCTAGCGCATCGGCGAAACCGTGGATTTTGGCGGTGATCATGTCGTCGAATTCGCGGATGCGGCGCATGCTTTTAAGCTGGCGAAGATCGACCGGCAGCGAGCCTGGATAGGCTTTTAGCTTGCGCGCGGCGTTGGCTTTCAGCAGGTTGAGCAGGTAACGCTGATAGACGCGCGAAAATCCTTTGTCCATATGGTAGCTGCAGGCTTCCAGCATAAAGGGCGCCGAGACAATGACGGCTGCATCGAGCGGAATATTGTCGCCTTCTTTCGCCAGCAGACAGCCCAGCATGTTGCCGCCAAGCGAATAGCCTACCGCCGCCGTCGGCGCTGTGCCGAACTCGCGCTGCAGCCAGTGCAGGAACCAGGTACCGTCTTCCGTTTCGCCAGAGTGATAAATACGACTGTTGCGATTCGGCTCGCCGCTGCAGCCGCGAAAATGCATCACCACCCCGAGCCAGCCGCGCTGCATGGCGGCGTGAATCAAACCGTGGGCGTAAGGGCTGTGCAGGCTGCCTTCCAGACCGTGAAAGACCACCAGTCGCGGTTTGTGGCGCGCGCCGGCGGGGTCTTCGCTCCAGGCCAGATCGACGAAATCGCCATCCGGCAGCTCAAGGCGTTGCCAGTGCGGCGTAAATCGGAGCTTGCGGCGGATGATCCGCGGCAGCATGGTTTGCAGATGACGATTGCCCACGCCGCGCATCGGATGGAATTCACGCGAGTCGTTATCGGGGGGCGTCACTGCTGTCGGGGTTATTTCAACCATAGTACCAGGATTATTAAGAAACTTTTAGAACACTATACCGCGCATAAAAGTGGGCGGTTAGCCAATATGTGGTCTTGCGGGTAATCGGTATAGATTACATGAAAATGGCTCAAGAGAATGGCTGAGCGATGAATTTCGGAAACTCTCCCGGGATGCCTAAGCAGAAAGTCCCGACGATGAATTTTCTCTCACCGCCGGGCGGTTATTCATTAACTTTCCTGCAGCATCCGCTCGAGCTGTTCCTGCGCCTCGAGCCACGCCATCTCACACTCTTCGAGCCCTGATTTGGCGCTCGCCTGCTGCTGCAGGCATGCGGTTAATTCCGCTTTGCGCGAGGCGTCATACAACTCGCTGTCGCCCAGTTTCTCTTCCGCCTGCGCCAGCTGCGCGTTGAATTTATCCATCTCTTTTTCCAGACGGGCGATCTCTTTACGCAGCGGTTGCGTTTGCGTACGCAGTTCGGCTTCGCGGCGTTTTTGATCCTTACGCGCCTGCGCGCTATTGCCGTTATCCTTTGGCGCTTCAGAGGTCTGGTTTTCCAGCTTCTGCGAATCGCTCAGCCACTGCTGATAATCTTCCAGATCGCCATCAAAGGGTTCGACTTTGCCGTCGTGTACGAGGTACAGATCGTCAGTGGTGGAGCGGATCAGGTGGCGATCGTGCGAGACCACGACCAGCGCCCCTTCGAAGTCGATCAGCGCTTCGGTTAAGGCCTGGCGCATATCAAGATCAAGGTGGTTGGTCGGTTCATCGAGCAGCAGCAGGTTAGGACGCTGCCAGACGATTAACGCCAGCACCAGACGCGCTTTTTCGCCGCCGGAGAAACGGCGGGTCTCTTCGCTGACTTTATCCCCCTGGAATCCAAAGCCGCCGAGGTAGTCGCGCAGTTTTTGTTCCAGCTCCTGCGGCGCCAGGCGGGCCAGATGCTGTATCGGCGACTCATCGGCGCGCAGGAATTCGAGCTGATGCTGGGCGAAGTAACCGAGCTTAATGCCCTTAGCCAGGCCAATTTCACCGGACAGCGGTTGTAGTTCGCCGGCCAGCAGCTTAATCAGCGTTGATTTACCGGCGCCGTTGCGCCCCAGCAGACCGATACGCGAACCGGGTACCAGATTCAGCTTGATGGAGTCGAGAATAATTCGTTCGCCGTAGCCGGCGCTGACTTTCTCCATCTTGAGTAACGGGTTCGGTAGACTTTCCGGCGCGCGGAAGCTGAAGTGGAACGGGTTATCGACGTGCGCCGGGGCGATAAGCTCCATACGCTCAAGCATTTTGATACGGCTCTGCGCCTGCTTCGCTTTGGTGGCTTTGGCGCGGAAACGGTCGATGTAGCTCTGCAAGTGGGCTACGCGCTGCTGCTGGCTTTCATACATGGCCTGCTGCTGCGACAGACGGGTCGCGCGCTGGATTTCAAACGAGCTGTAGTTACCGGTGTATTCGAACATCGTTTGCTGTTCGATATGAATAATTTTATCGACGATCGGATCGAGGAAATCACGATCGTGGGAAATCAGGATCAGCGTACCGGTATAGCCCTTTAGCCACTTTTCCAGCCAGATCACCGCATCAAGATCGAGGTGGTTGGTCGGTTCGTCGAGCAGCAGCAGATCGGAACGACAGATCAGCGCCTGCGCGAGGTTTAAGCGCATACGCCAGCCGCCGGAGAAATCACTGACCGGCCGCTCGAGCTGCTCGTTGCTGAAACCAAGGCCGTGCAGCAGGCTGGCGGCGCGGGAACGAATCGTCCAGGCGTCAATCGCATCCAGCTTACCGTGGACGGTGGCGATGGCATGGCCGTCGTCGCGCTCATTGGCCTGCTGTAAATCGGCTTCCAGCTTGCGGAACTCGCGATCGCCATCAATAACATAATCAATAGCCGGCAGCGGCAGGGCCGGCGTTTCCTGATTAACCCACGCCAGCTGCCAGTTGCTCGGGAAGGTCATGGAACCGCCGTCGGCGCTTATCTCGTTTTTCAAAAGCGAAAGCAACGTAGATTTACCGCAGCCGTTTTTACCCACCAGACCGACCTTCTGGCCAGGATTGATGGTGGCGGTGGCGTTGTCCAGCAGGACGCGTACGCCGCGACGAATTTGTAACGAGGAGAAAACAATCATAAGGCGCCGTATGTTCAGACTATGTTAATTTGTCTTTATGATAATGTAGTGTGAAAGCGAAACGCTCCATTGGGCCGCAATGGTAGCCCAAAATGAAGACGATAGACAAAGTCATTCTGGTTGCGTCGAGACGCAGCCGCTTCGCAAGCCGCCAGATGACGTTCGGGAGGGGAATGATGTCTCAGACAGCGAAAGTGTTGCTGCTGTATGCCCACCCAGAATCTCAGGATTCCGTGGCCAACCGGGTGTTGCTTGAACCGGCTTTACAGTTGCCGAATGTCACCGTGCACGATCTTTATGCGCACTATCCAGATTTTTTTATTGATATCGCCCATGAGCAGGATCTCCTGCGTCAGCATCAGGTGATTGTGTTCCAACATCCGCTGTATACGTGGAGCTGTCCGGCATTGTTGAAAGAGTGGCTGGACCGGGTGCTGAGCCGCGGCTTCGCCAGCGGCGCGGGAGGAAATCAACTGGCGGGAAAGTACTGGCGTAGCGTGATCACCACCGGCGAGCCGGAGAGCGCTTACCGCCGCGATGCTAACCGCTATCCGATGAACGATATTCTGCGCCCTTTTGAGTTAACGGCCGGCATGTGCCGCATGCACTGGCTGAGTCCGATTATTGTCTACTGGGCGCGCCGACAGCGGCCGGAAGATTTGCAAAGCCACGCCCGCGCGTACCGCGATTGGCTCGCGAATCCTGTTGCAACAGGAGGCGCCAATGGCGGGAGCTGATTTGCTATTAGCAGGGGTACTGTTTTTGTTTGCCGCCGTGGTGGCGGTTCCGCTGGCGGCCCGGCTGGGTATTGGCGCCGTACTCGGTTACCTGCTGGCCGGGATTGCGATTGGCCCGTGGGGGCTCGGGTTTATTAGCGATGTGGATGAAATTCTTCACTTTTCCGAGCTGGGCGTCGTGTTTCTCATGTTTATCATCGGCCTTGAGCTCAACCCCGCCAAACTGTGGCAACTGCGCAACTCAATATTCGGGGTCGGCGCGGCGCAGGTGTTGTTTAGCGCGGCGATCCTCGGCGGATTGCTGGTGGTCACCGGGTTTTCGTGGCAGGCGGCCGTAGTGGGCGGTATTGGTCTGGCGATGTCCTCTACCGCGATGGCGCTGCAGCTGATGCGCGAGAAAGGAATGAGCCGTAACGAATCCGGCCAGCTTGGTTTTTCAGTTCTGTTATTTCAGGATTTAGCGGTGATCCCGGCGCTGGCGCTGGTCCCGCTGCTCGCCGGACACGGCGACGATAACTTCAACTGGATGTCGGTAGGGATGAAGGTGCTGGCATTCGCCGGCATGCTGATTGGCGGCCGTTTTCTGCTGCGCCCGGTATTCCGCTTTATCGCTGGTTCCGGCGTGCGTGAGGTCTTCACCGCCGCCACGCTGCTGCTGGTGCTGGGTTCCGCGCTGTTTATGGACGCCCTGGGGCTGTCGATGGCGCTGGGGACGTTTATCGCCGGCGTGCTGCTGGCGGAAAGCGAATATCGCCACGAGCTGGAAATCGCTATTGAGCCGTTTAAAGGCCTGCTGCTGGGGCTGTTTTTTATCTCCGTCGGCATGGCGCTGAATCTTGGCGTGCTCTACACCCATCTGCTGTGGGTGGTGGTAAGCGTTGCCGCGCTGGTGGCGGTGAAAGCGTTGGTGCTCTATGTATTGGCTCGGGTATATGGTTTGCGCAGCTCCGAGCGCACGCAGTTCGCCGGCGTATTGAGCCAGGGCGGCGAGTTCGCCTTTGTTCTCTTTTCCATGCCGGCTTCGCAGAAACTGTTCCATAACGATCAGATGGCGCTGCTGCTGGTTACCGTAACCTTATCGATGATGACCACGCCGCTCCTGATGAAGATCATTGATAAAGTGCTGTCGCGACGGCTTAACCCGGCGGAAGATACCGATGAGGCGCCGTGGGTCGAGGATGATAAGCCACAGGTGATTATCGTCGGCTTCGGGCGTTTTGGTCAGGTGATTGGGCGTCTGCTGATGGCTAATAAAATGCGTATTACCGTGCTTGAACGCGATATCAGCGCGGTCAACCTGATGCGCAAATATGGCTACAAAGTCTATTTCGGCGATGCGACGCAGCTTGAGCTGCTGCGTTCGGCGGGGGCGGAAGAGGCGCAGTCTATTGTGATTACCTGCAACGAGCCGGAAGATACCATGAAGCTGGTGGAGATGTGCCAACAGCATTTTCCCCACCTCCATATTCTGGCGCGTGCGCGGGGGCGCGTAGAGGCGCATGAGCTATTACAGGCCGGCGTGACGCAGTTCTCGCGAGAAACCTTCTCCAGCGCCCTGGAATTGGGGCGCAAGGCGCTGGTGACCCTGGGAATGCATCCGCATCAGGCGCAGCGCGCGCAGTTACACTTTCGACGCCTCGATATGCGAATGCTTCGCGAGTTAATGCCGGTGCATACTGATACCGTACAGATATCCCGCGTGCGGGAAGCCCGGCGCGAGCTGGAAGAGATTTTTGAGCGTGAGATGCAGAAAGAAAGCCGGCAGCTGGACGGCTGGGACGAGTTTGAATAGAAGGTAGAGCAAAATGGCGGTACGTAAACGTTTTATTGCCGGCGCAAAATGTCCGGCGTGCCAGGCACAGGATTCACTGGCGATGTGGCGCGAGAATAATGTCGATATTGTTGAGTGTGTTAAGTGCGGACATCAGATGCGCGAGGCCGATAAAGAGGTCCGCGAACACGTTCGCAAAGAAGAGCAAGTGATCGGCATTTTTCATCCGGACTAGCGTTATCTGTCGCCTTTTTTTAAGCTAGAGGGTACACGGCTGCAGAATTCCGCTACAATCTGCGCCACTATTCTTCCCATGCTCAGGAGATATCATGAAAGTAGCAAAAGACCTGGTGGTCAGCCTGGCCTATCAGGTACGTACAGAAGACGGTGTGTTGGTTGATGAGTCTCCGGTGAGTGCGCCGCTGGACTACCTGCATGGTCACGGTTCCCTGATTTCCGGCCTGGAAAACGCATTAAACGGCCACGAAGTGGGCGACAAATTTGATGTCGAAGTCGGCGCGAATGACGCGTACGGCCAGTATGACGAAAACCTGGTTCAGCGCGTTCCTAAAGACGTCTTCATGGGCGTTGACGAACTGCAGGTTGGCATGCGCTTCCTGGCTGAAACCGACCAGGGTCCGGTACCGGTAGAAATCACCGAAGTCGGCGACGATTTCGTGGTGGTTGACGGCAACCACATGCTGGCTGGCCAGAATCTGAAGTTCAACGTAGAAGTTGTCGCCCTGCGCGAAGCCACTGCAGAAGAGCTGGAACACGGTCACGTACACGGCGCTCATGGCCACGATCACGATCATGACCACGGTCATGACGGTTGCTGCGGCGGCCACGGCCACGATCATGGTCACGACCATGAACACGGCAAAGGTGGTTGCGGTAACGGCGGTTGCGGTTGCCACTAATGGCGTCGCGTTCGCGCGAATAGCTAAAAAAAGCGGGGAGACCCGCTTTTTTTACGTCTCAATAATGCGGAGGCGGCGTCTCTTCAGACTGTGACGCGATGTGCGACGGCTGCGTCGCTTTCAGTTTTTCGATCATCAAGCGCATATGTTCGCGCATTTTGGCCATTTCTATTTCATGCGCCGTGACGGTTTTGTTGAGGTCCTCGATGGTGATCTCCTGAAACGCCAGTCGGCTTTCCAGTTCCGCCAGACGCGTCTCCATTGTGCTATCGTTCATAGGTCGCCTCTTCTGTCTTGTTTGCGGGCGGATTCTACTCAAGTTTCCGCGTTAACGCAGCATCGTAACGTCAGAGAGGAAACTAATTCATACAAAAATAGTCTGAAATGAGGCGATATTCAGGTAGGTCCGTATGTAGATTTGTTCTGCAACGTTCTATAGTACGTTTTTTGCTTTTTATGATAACCCTGGGGTGAGATGCCCCGGCCCTGGAGAAATGGATGAAATCACTGTTTAAAGTAACGCTGCTGGCGACCACGATGGCCGTTGCCCTGAATGCACCGCTGACCTTTGCTGCCGATACCGCAGCAAAAGCCGCACCGGCGGCGGACAGCAAATCGGCATTTAAAAATGACGATCAAAAATCCGCTTATGCGCTGGGTGCATCCCTCGGCCGTTACATGGAAAACTCCCTGAAAGAACAAGAGAAGCTGGGTATCAAACTGGATAAAGACCAGCTGATCGCCGGCGTGCAGGATGCGTTTGCCGATAAGAGCAAACTGTCCGACAAAGAAATTGAAACCACTCTGCAGTCCTTTGAGACCCGCGTGAAAACCGCCGCTCAGCAGAAGATGGAAAAAGATGCGACTGAGAACGATGCCAAAGGCAAAGCGTTCCGTGACGCCTTCGCTAAAGAGAAGGGCGTGAAAACTTCTAAATCCGGCCTGATGTATAAAGTCGAGAAAGCCGGTACCGGCGATGCGCCGAAAGACAGCGATACCGTCGTGGTGAACTACAAAGGTACGCTGATCGATGGTAAAGAGTTCGACAACTCTTACACCCGTGGCGAGCCGCTCTCTTTCCGTCTTGATGGCGTTATCCCGGGCTGGACCGAAGGCCTGAAAAACATCAAAAAAGGCGGCAAAATCAAGCTGGTCATCCCACCGGATCTGGCTTACGGCAAAACTGGCGTTCCGGGTATCCCGGCTAACTCTACGCTGGTATTCGATGTAGAACTGCTGGACATCAAACCGGCTCCGAAGGCTGATGCTAAGCCAGAAGCCGCTGCCGAAGCACCGGCTGCAGACGCTAAGAAGTAATCTGCCATAAGCCGCCGCCTTCAGGGGCGGCGGCTTTTTTATTGGCAGCAGATATAATTAAAACTGGAAAATTCCTCAGGCGCTGTATTACTTTAGATAGCTTAATAATGATGATGAGCCTGCCCTGACGATAACGACAGGCTCCTGAAAAGGAGTGCTTTTTTACATGTCCAGGTCGCTTTTAACCAACGAAACCAGCGAGCTTGACCTGCTGGATCAACGTCCTTTCGACCAGACCGACTTCGATATCCTAAAATCCTATGAAGCGGTGGTGGACGGGTTAGCGATGCTCATTGGCTCCCACTGTGAAATCGTGCTGCACTCACTGCAGGATTTAAAATGCTCCGCTATTCGTATCGCTAACGGTGAACACACCGGCCGCCAAATTGGCTCGCCGATTACCGATCTGGCGTTACGTATGCTGCACGATATGACGGGAGCGGATAGCAGCGTATCGAAGTGCTATTTTACCCGCGCGAAAAGCGGCGTGCTGATGAAATCGGTGACTATCGCCATACGTAACCGCGAACATCGGGTGATTGGTCTGCTTTGTATCAACATGAACCTCGATGTCCCGTTCTCGCAGATTATGAGCACTTTCATTCCGCCGGAAACGCCGGAAGTCAACTCGCAGGTCAACTTCGCCTCGTCGGTAGATGACCTGGTCGCACAAACGCTGGAGTTCACCATTGAAGAGGTGAATGCCGATCGCAACGTGTCGAATAACGCGAAAAACCGCCAAATCGTGTTGAATCTTTACGAGAAAGGCATCTTCGATATCAAAGATGCGATTAACCAGGTAGCCGATCGCCTGAATATCTCTAAACACACGGTGTACCTCTACATCCGCCAGTTTAAAAGCGGTGATTTCCAGGGACTCGATAAGTAATGCGTTTTGCCATCACGGTAACCGGGCCTGCCTACGGTACTCAGCAGGCCAGTAGCGCGTGGCAGTTTGCGCAGGCGGTTATTAACGCAGGGCATGAACTGGCCTGCGTGTTTTTCTATCGTGAAGGAGTCTACAACGCCAATCAGCTGACGGCCCCTGCCAGCGATGAGGTAGACCTGGTGCGTCACTGGCAGCGCCTGCATGATGAACATGCCGTTGCGCTGCACATATGCGTGGCAGCCGCGCTACGCCGCGGCGTGACCGATGAACGCGAAGCGCAGCAGCTTGGTTTGCCGGCGCAGAATCTGCAGCCGGGATTCACCTTAAGCGGACTAGGCGCGCTGGCTGAAGCGTCGTTAACCTGCGATAGAATGGTGCAGTTCTGATGAAACGCGTGGCTTTCGTATTTTCTTCCGCGCCGCACGGCAGCGCAGCCGGCAGGGAAGGGCTGGACGCCTTACTGGCGACCTCGGCGCTTACCGATGATCTCGGCGTGTTCTTTGTCGGCGACGGCGTGTTTCAGATTATCCCTGGCCAGCAGCCGGGAAAAATCCTCGCCCGTGATTATATCGCCACCTTCAAGCTGTTATCGCTGTATGACATCGAACAGTGTTGGCTATGCGCGGCGTCTGCCCGCGAACGCGGTCTGGCCGCCGATACGCCGTGGGTGGTGGATGCAGAAAGCCTCGAGCCAGAAGCGCTGCGCGCCCGGCTTGACGAGTTCAACGTGATTCTACGATTCTGAGGCCCACATGCTTCATACTCTAAGTGTCTCTCCCTGGCACGCCGATATCGATGCGATGCTGCGTCTGGTGAAGCCAGATGACGATCTGCTGCTGCTCTCCGATGGCGTGGTCGCGGCGATTGACGGCGGCCGTTTCCTTGAAATCCTGCAATCCGCCCCCATAACCCTACATGCTCTGCAAGACGATATCGAAGCCCGCGGGCTGGCTGGTCAAATTGCGGACAGTGTCGTCAGGGTTGACTATACTGATTTCGTCAGTCTAACGGTCAAACATGAAGGTCAGTTGGCCTGGTAATGGCGGGATCGTTGTATATTTCTTGACACCTTTTCGGCACCGCCCTAAAATTCTGCGTCCTCATATTATATGAGGCGATTTATTACGTGTTTACGAAGCAAAAGCTAAAACCAGGAGCTATTTAATGGCAACAGTTAACCAGCTGGTACGCAAACCACGCGCGCGCAAAGTTGCAAAGAGCAACGTGCCGGCGCTGGAAGCCTGCCCGCAGAAACGTGGCGTATGTACTCGCGTATATACCACCACTCCTAAGAAACCGAACTCCGCACTGCGTAAAGTTTGCCGTGTGCGTCTGACTAACGGTTTCGAAGTCACCTCCTACATCGGTGGTGAAGGTCACAACCTGCAGGAGCACTCCGTGATCCTGATCCGTGGCGGTCGTGTTAAAGACCTTCCGGGTGTTCGTTACCACACCGTTCGTGGTGCGCTTGACTGCTCCGGCGTTAAAGACCGTAAGCAGGCTCGCTCCAAGTACGGCGTGAAGCGTCCTAAGGCTTAATGGTTCTCCGTTAAGTAAGGCCAAACGTTTTATATTAATGTCAAACTAAACTCTTTGAGTTTTGGACAATCCTGAATTAACAACGGAGTATTTCCATGCCACGTCGTCGCGTCATTGGTCAGCGTAAAATTCTGCCGGATCCGAAGTTCGGATCAGAACTGCTGGCTAAATTTGTAAATATCCTGATGGTAGATGGTAAAAAATCTACTGCAGAAACTATCGTATACAGCGCGCTGGAGACCCTGGCTCAGCGCTCTGGTAAAACTGAACTGGAAGCCTTCGAAGTTGCACTCGAAAACGTGCGCCCGACTGTCGAAGTTAAGTCCCGCCGCGTAGGTGGTTCTACTTATCAGGTTCCAGTTGAAGTACGTCCGGTTCGTCGTAATGCCCTGGCAATGCGTTGGATCGTTGAAGCTGCTCGTAAACGCGGTGATAAATCCATGGCTCTGCGCCTGGCGAACGAACTCACTGACGCTGCAGACAACAAAGGTACTGCAGTTAAGAAACGTGAAGACGTTCACCGTATGGCCGAAGCCAACAAGGCGTTCGCACACTACCGTTGGTAATCCCTTCGGAGTCATAGTCACCAGGCGGGCGTTTCAGATGAGTCGCCCGCTCTGGATAACTTAACTGAACGCCTAAAGAAATAAACGAGGAATCAAATGGCTCGTACAACACCCATCGCACGCTACCGTAACATCGGTATCAGTGCGCACATCGACGCCGGTAAAACCACTACTACCGAACGTATTCTGTTCTACACCGGTGTAAACCACAAAATCGGTGAAGTTCATGACGGCGCCGCTACCATGGACTGGATGGAGCAGGAGCAGGAACGTGGTATCACCATCACTTCCGCTGCGACTACTGCATTCTGGTCTGGTATGGCTAAACAGTATGAACCGCACCGTGTAAACATCATCGACACCCCGGGGCACGTTGACTTCACTATCGAAGTAGAACGTTCCATGCGTGTTCTTGATGGTGCGGTAATGGTTTACTGCGCAGTTGGTGGTGTTCAGCCGCAGTCTGAAACCGTATGGCGTCAGGCAAACAAATATAAAGTTCCGCGCATTGCGTTCGTTAACAAAATGGACCGCATGGGTGCGAACTTCCTGAAAGTTGTTGGTCAGATCAAAACCCGTCTGGGCGCGAACCCGGTTCCGCTGCAGCTGGCAATTGGTGCTGAAGAAGGTTTCACCGGTGTTGTTGACCTGGTGAAAATGAAAGCCATCAACTGGAACGATGCAGACCAGGGCGTTACCTTCGAATACGAAGATATCCCGGCTGACATGCAGGACCTGGCTGACGAATGGCACCAGAACCTGATCGAGTCCGCTGCGGAAGCTTCCGAAGAGCTGATGGAAAAATACCTGGGTGGTGAAGAACTGACTGAAGAAGAGATCAAAAAAGCTCTGCGTCAGCGCGTTCTGAACAACGAAATCATCCTGGTAACCTGTGGTTCTGCGTTCAAGAACAAAGGTGTTCAGGCGATGCTGGATGCGGTAATTGATTACCTGCCATCCCCGGTTGATGTTCCGGCAATCAACGGCATCCTGGACGACGGTAAAGATACCCCGGCTGAGCGTCACGCAAGCGACGACGAGCCGTTCTCTGCACTGGCGTTCAAAATCGCTACCGACCCGTTTGTTGGTAACCTGACCTTCTTCCGTGTGTACTCCGGTGTGGTTAACTCTGGTGATACCGTACTGAACTCCGTGAAAGCTGCACGTGAGCGTTTCGGTCGTATCGTTCAGATGCACGCTAACAAACGTGAAGAGATCAAAGAAGTTCGCGCGGGCGATATCGCTGCCGCTATCGGTCTGAAAGACGTAACCACTGGTGACACCCTGTGTGACCCGGATGCGCCGATCATTCTGGAGCGTATGGAATTCCCTGAGCCGGTAATCTCCATCGCCGTTGAGCCGAAAACCAAAGCTGACCAGGAAAAAATGGGTCTGGCTCTGGGTCGTCTGGCTAAAGAAGACCCGTCATTCCGCGTATGGACTGACGAAGAGTCTAACCAGACCATCATCGCCGGTATGGGTGAGCTGCACCTCGACATCATCGTTGACCGTATGAAGCGTGAATTCAACGTTGAAGCGAACGTCGGTAAACCTCAGGTTGCTTACCGCGAAGCGATTCGCCAGAAAGTTACCGATGTTGAAGGTAAACACGCCAAGCAGTCTGGTGGTCGTGGTCAGTACGGTCACGTTGTGATCGACATGTACCCGCTGGAGCCGGGCTCTAACCCGAAAGGTTACGAGTTCATCAACGACATTAAAGGTGGTGTAATCCCTGGCGAATACATCCCGGCCGTTGATAAAGGCATCCAGGAACAGCTGAAAGCTGGTCCGCTGGCTGGTTACCCGGTAGTTGATATGGGTATCCGTCTGCACTTCGGTTCTTACCACGACGTTGACTCCTCTGAGCTGGCGTTTAAACTGGCCGCTTCTATCGCCTTTAAAGAAGGCTTTAAGAAAGCGAAACCAGTTCTGCTTGAGCCGATCATGAAGGTTGAAGTAGAAACTCCGGAAGAGAACACCGGTGACGTAATCGGTGACTTGAGCCGTCGTCGCGGCATGCTGCGCGGTCAAGAATCTGAAGTAACTGGCGTTAAGATCCACGCTGAAGTTCCGCTGTCTGAAATGTTCGGATATGCAACTCAGCTGCGTTCTCTGACCAAAGGTCGTGCATCATACACCATGGAATTCCTGAAGTATGATGATGCGCCGAACAACGTTGCTCAGGCCGTTATTGAAGCCCGTGGTAAATAATCCACAGGATTAAAACCTAAGTCCCGTGCTCTCTCCTGAGGGGAGAGCACTATAGTAAGGAATATAGCCGTGTCTAAAGAAAAATTTGAACGTACAAAACCGCACGTCAACGTTGGTACTATCGGCCACGTCGACCATGGTAAAACTACTCTGACCGCTGCAATCACCACCGTACTGGCTAAAACCTACGGCGGTGCTGCTCGCGCATTCGACCAGATCGATAACGCGCCGGAAGAAAAAGCTCGTGGTATCACCATCAACACTTCCCACGTTGAATATGACACCCCGACTCGCCACTACGCACACGTAGACTGCCCGGGCCACGCCGACTATGTTAAAAACATGATCACCGGTGCTGCTCAGATGGATGGCGCGATCCTGGTTGTTGCTGCGACTGACGGCCCGATGCCGCAGACTCGTGAGCACATCCTGCTGGGTCGTCAGGTAGGCGTTCCGTACATCATCGTGTTCCTGAACAAATGCGACATGGTTGATGACGAAGAGCTGCTGGAACTGGTTGAGATGGAAGTTCGTGAA
Organism: Klebsiella sp. 141153; assembly: GCF_032601995.1. NCBI lineage: Bacteria > Pseudomonadati > Pseudomonadota > Gammaproteobacteria > Enterobacterales > Enterobacteriaceae > Klebsiella > Klebsiella sp. 141153. The sequence goes on from NZ_JAQIRJ010000004.1 coordinate 490,518, forward strand.
CTGCTGTCTCAGTACGATTTCCCGGGCGACGACACTCCGATCGTTCGTGGTTCTGCTCTGAAAGCGCTGGAAGGCGACGCAGAGTGGGAAGCTAAAATCATCGAACTGGCTGGCTTCCTGGATTCTTACATCCCGGAACCAGAGCGTGCGATTGACAAGCCGTTCCTGCTGCCGATCGAAGACGTATTCTCCATCTCCGGTCGTGGTACCGTTGTTACCGGTCGTGTAGAGCGCGGTATCATCAAAGTTGGTGAAGAAGTTGAAATCGTTGGTATCAAAGAAACCGCGAAAACCACCTGTACTGGCGTTGAAATGTTCCGCAAACTGCTGGACGAAGGCCGTGCTGGTGAGAACGTTGGTGTTCTGCTGCGTGGTATCAAACGTGAAGAAATCGAACGTGGTCAGGTACTGGCTAAGCCAGGCAGCATCAAGCCGCACACCAAGTTCGAATCTGAAGTGTACATCCTGTCCAAAGACGAAGGCGGCCGTCATACTCCGTTCTTCAAAGGCTACCGTCCGCAGTTCTACTTCCGTACTACTGACGTGACTGGTACCATCGAACTGCCGGAAGGCGTAGAGATGGTAATGCCGGGCGACAACATCAAAATGGTTGTTACCCTGATCCACCCGATCGCGATGGACGACGGTCTGCGTTTCGCAATCCGTGAAGGCGGCCGTACCGTTGGCGCGGGCGTTGTAGCTAAAGTTCTGGGCTAATTCGTTAGCTTTGAATTAAAAAGGGCGCTTCGGCGCCCTTTTTGCTGTCGGTGATTTGGTGATAAGCCAGGTTGGTTTAAATATTCATAAAGTGCGCCGCTACGGATAATTAATAAACAGTCTATTGTAATCATAACTATTCTCATTTAAACTTTGTGCATAAATTGAACGGGAGTTTATATGTACGTTTGTTTGTGCAATGGCGTTAGCGATAAAAAAATCCGCCAGGTTGTGCGTCAATTTCAACCGCAATCTTTTCAACAATTACGCAAGTTTATTCCCGTTGGAAATCAATGCGGTAAGTGCGTCCGCGCGGCACGTGAAGTGATGGAAGATGAATTAACCAGCATGCCGGAATTCAAAGAAATCGCCTGATCGCGACCCTTCTCTTTTTGACATCCTTATAGCCCGGACTACGCTTCAATAAGTGGAAGCGGAGGGACTTTATAATGAAAGGTGATGTCAAAATCATAAGTTATCTCAATAAATTATTGGGAAACGAACTGGTTGCTATTAACCAGTATTTTCTTCATGCAAGAATGTTCAAGAACTGGGGCCTGATGCGCCTCAACGATATTGAATATCATGAATCTATCGATGAGATGAAACACGCCGATAAGTACATCGAGCGTATTTTGTTTCTTGAAGGGCTGCCTAACCTGCAGGATCTTGGCAAACTTGGCATCGGTGAGGATGTCGAAGAGATGCTGCAGTCTGACTTACGGCTGGAGCTCGAAGGCGCGCAAAACCTGCGTGAGGCAATCGCCTATGCCGACAGCGTTCATGATTATGTCAGTCGCGATATGATGATTGAAATCCTTGCGGATGAGGAAGGCCATATTGACTGGCTGGAAACCGAGTTAGATCTGATCGGCAAAATCGGTCTGCAAAATTACCTTCAATCGCAGATCAAAGTGTCAGACTAGCGAACGTCTGCCAACCGCACCAAAAACCCGCTGCAGTCAGAAATGGCCCAAACGGCAGCGGGTTGTTCAAATCCCATCGTTGTTGCTTCCTCCTCCTGACCAACGCCAATGTCATCCATGTCATCCCGGCAAACAGCGAGGCGACCAATACCAGCTGTGGCAACTTTTGCCAACCGTGCCAGGCGCCGAGGGCGGCAAGATATTTAACGTCGCCGTATCCTAATCCCTCATAGCTGCGAAACATGCGATATAGCCAATAGAGCAGGGCAAAAAAAAGATAGCCGGCAATAGCCCCCCAGACGGCATCTTCTAGCCGCTGCGGCGCAAGACACAGGTAAAAAACTAAACCACTCCACAGCAGCGGGCAGGTGAGACTGTCGGGAAGAAGACCGTGAAGCAGGTCCTGCCGGCACAACGCCAGGGTTAATGCACAGTAGCAAACTAAGAAGGGGAGGACGGTAAGCATGGAACACTCCTGTTCGGGGATAATGCGCTCACTTTGCTTATCGTCGCGCGTTTGCGCAAAGCGCATTTGTGCAAGATGGAAGGCTTCTTCCTGACTTATTTATCGTGTTATTGCATTGCTGAGCGCCTGCGCGAGAAGACGCGCAAATTGTGGTGATGATTTTCTAATCAGCACTTGCGTCGCGCCTGAATTTGCGTATAATGCGCGGGCCTGTCAAAATTGACGGCCGGTTCGATATGAGCCCTGGTAGCGCAGTTTGCTACCTAACAATGTTCCCAATCGGGGAACTCTGTAAGAACGGTTACACTCTCCCATCAATCGTAATGGGTATGAGGAGTAATCATTTCGTCTATAAAATAATTGGAGCTCTGGTCTCATGCAGAACCAAAGAATCCGTATCCGCCTTAAAGCGTTTGATCATCGTCTGATCGATCAATCAACCGCGGAAATCGTCGAGACTGCTAAGCGCACTGGTGCGCAAGTCCGTGGTCCGATCCCGCTGCCGACCCGCAAAGAGCGTTTCACCGTTCTGATCTCTCCGCACGTCAACAAAGATGCGCGTGATCAGTACGAGATTCGTACTCACAAGCGTCTGGTTGACATCGTTGAGCCAACTGAAAAAACCGTTGATGCTCTGATGCGTCTGGACCTGGCTGCCGGTGTAGACGTGCAGATCAGCCTGGGTTAATCAGGTCATCGAGCGATTGAGAGGTTGATACAATGATTGGTTTAGTCGGTAAAAAAGTGGGTATGACCCGCATCTTCACTGAAGATGGCGTCTCTATCCCAGTAACCGTTATCGAAGTTGAAGCAAACCGCGTTACTCAGGTCAAAGATCTGGCTAACGATGGCTATCGCGCTATTCAGGTTACCACTGGTGCTAAAAAAGCTAACCGTGTAACTAAGCCGGAAGCTGGTCACTTTGCTAAAGCTGGCGTAGAAGCTGGCCGCGGCCTGTGGGAGTTCCGTCTGGCAGATGGTGAAGAATACACCGTTGGTCAGAACATTAGCGTTGAACTGTTTGCTGACGTTAAAAAAGTTGACGTAACCGGTACCTCTAAAGGTAAAGGTTTCGCTGGTACCGTTAAGCGCTGGAACTTCCGTACCCAGGACGCTACCCACGGTAACTCCTTGTCTCACCGCGTTCCGGGTTCTATCGGTCAGAACCAGACTCCGGGCAAAGTGTTCAAAGGCAAGAAAATGGCAGGTCAGCTGGGCAACGAACGCGTTACTGTTCAGAGCCTGGACGTAGTACGTGTTGACGCTGAGCGCAACCTGCTGCTGGTTAAAGGTGGTGTTCCGGGTGCAACCGGCTGCGACCTGATCGTTAAACCAGCTGTGAAGGCGTAAGGGGATAGCAATGGAATTAGTATTGAAAGACGCGCAGAGCGCGCTGACTGTTTCCGAAACTACCTTCGGTCGTGATTTCAACGAAGCGCTGGTTCACCAGGTTGTTGTTGCTTATGCAGCTGGTGCGCGTCAGGGTACTCGTGCTCAGAAGACTCGTGCTGAAGTAACTGGTTCAGGCAAAAAGCCATGGCGCCAGAAAGGTACCGGCCGTGCGCGTTCAGGTTCTATCAAGAGCCCGATCTGGCGTTCCGGTGGCGTAACCTTCGCTGCTCGTCCGCAGGACCACAGTCAAAAAGTTAACAAGAAGATGTACCGCGGCGCGCTGAAAAGCATTCTGTCCGAACTGGTACGTCAGGATCGTCTGATCGTTGTCGAGAAGTTCTCTGTAGAAGCGCCTAAAACTAAGCTGCTGGCTCAGAAACTGAAAGACATGGCTCTGGAAGATGTGCTGATCATCACCGGTGAGCTGGACGAGAACCTGTTCCTGGCCGCACGTAACCTGCACAAGGTTGACGTACGCGATGCGACTGGTATCGACCCGGTTAGCCTGATCGCCTTCGACAAAGTCGTAATGACTGCTGATGCTGTTAAGCAAGTTGAGGAGATGCTGGCATGATTCGTGAAGAACGTCTGCTGAAGGTGCTGCGCGCACCGCACGTTTCTGAAAAAGCGTCTACTGCGATGGAAAAAACCAACACCATCGTTCTCAAAGTTGCTAAAGACGCGACCAAAGCAGAAATCAAAGCTGCTGTGCAGAAACTGTTTGAAGTCGAAGTCGAAGTCGTTAACACCCTGGTAGTTAAAGGGAAAGTTAAACGTCACGGACAGCGTATCGGTCGTCGTAGCGACTGGAAAAAAGCTTACGTCACCCTGAAGGAAGGCCAGAATCTGGACTTCGTCGGCGGCGCTGAGTAAGTCGGAGGAGTAATACAATGGCAGTTGTTAAATGTAAACCGACATCTCCGGGTCGTCGCCACGTTGTTAAAGTGGTCAACCCAGAGCTGCACAAGGGCAAACCTTTTGCTCCGCTGGTTGAAAAAAACAGCAAATCCGGCGGTCGTAACAACAATGGCCGTATCACCACTCGTCATATCGGTGGTGGTCACAAGCAGGCTTACCGTATTGTTGACTTCAAACGCAACAAAGATGGTATCCCGGCAGTTGTTGAACGTCTTGAGTACGATCCGAACCGTTCCGCGAACATCGCGCTGGTTCTGTACAAAGACGGTGAGCGCCGTTACATTCTGGCCCCGAAAGGCCTGAAAGCTGGCGACCAGATTCAGTCTGGCGTTGATGCTGCAATCAAAGCAGGCAACACCCTGCCGATGCGCAATATCCCGGTTGGTTCTACCGTTCATAACGTAGAAATGAAACCAGGTAAAGGCGGTCAGCTGGCTCGTTCCGCTGGTACTTACGTTCAGATCGTTGCTCGTGACGGTGCTTATGTCACCCTGCGTCTGCGTTCTGGTGAAATGCGTAAAGTCGAAGCAGACTGCCGCGCTACTCTGGGCGAAGTTGGCAATGCTGAGCATATGCTGCGCGTTCTGGGTAAAGCAGGTGCTGCACGCTGGCGTGGTGTTCGTCCTACCGTTCGCGGTACTGCGATGAACCCAGTCGATCACCCACATGGTGGTGGTGAAGGTCGTAACTTTGGTAAGCACCCGGTATCCCCGTGGGGCCTGCAGACCAAAGGTAAGAAGACCCGCAGCAACAAGCGTACTGATAAATTCATCGTACGTCGCCGTAGCAAATAATTTTAGAGGATAAGCCATGCCACGTTCTCTCAAGAAAGGTCCTTTTATTGACCTGCACTTGCTGAAGAAGGTAGAGAAAGCGGTGGAAAGCGGAGACAAGAAGCCCCTGCGCACTTGGTCCCGTCGTTCAACGATCTTTCCTAACATGATCGGTTTGACCATCGCTGTCCATAATGGTCGTCAGCACGTTCCAGTCTTTGTTTCCGACGAAATGGTTGGTCACAAACTGGGTGAATTCGCACCGACTCGTACTTATCGCGGCCACGCTGCTGATAAAAAAGCGAAGAAGAAATAAGGTAGGAGGAAGAGATGGAAACTTTAGCTCAACATCGCCATGCTCGTTCTTCTGCTCAGAAGGTTCGCCTTGTAGCTGACCTGATTCGCGGTAAGAAAGTGTCGCAGGCCCTGGATATTCTGACCTACACCAACAAAAAAGCTGCTGTACTGGTCAAGAAGGTACTGGAATCTGCCATTGCTAACGCTGAACACAACGATGGCGCTGACATTGATGATCTGAAAGTTGCGAAAATTTTCGTAGACGAAGGCCCGAGCATGAAGCGCATTATGCCGCGTGCTAAAGGTCGTGCAGATCGCATCCTGAAGCGCACCAGCCACATCACTGTGGTTGTGTCCGATCGCTGAGACTCTGGAGACTAGCAATGGGTCAGAAAGTACATCCTAATGGTATTCGCCTGGGTATTGTCAAACCATGGAACTCTACCTGGTTCGCGAACACCAAAGAATTCGCTGACAACCTGGACAGCGATTTTAAAGTACGTCAGTTCTTAACTAAAGAGCTGGCTAAAGCGTCTGTATCTCGCATCGTTATCGAGCGTCCGGCTAAGAGCATCCGTGTGACCATTCACACTGCTCGCCCGGGTATCGTTATCGGTAAGAAAGGCGAAGACGTAGAAAAACTGCGCAAGGTCGTAGCGGATATCGCTGGCGTTCCTGCACAGATCAATATTGCCGAAGTTCGTAAGCCTGAACTGGACGCTAAATTGGTTGCTGACAGCATCACTTCTCAGCTGGAACGTCGCGTTATGTTCCGTCGTGCTATGAAGCGTGCTGTACAGAACGCAATGCGTCTGGGCGCTAAAGGTATCAAAGTTGAAGTTAGCGGCCGTCTGGGCGGCGCGGAAATCGCACGTACCGAATGGTACCGTGAAGGTCGCGTACCGCTGCACACTCTGCGTGCTGACATCGACTACAACACCTCTGAAGCGCACACCACTTACGGTGTAATCGGCGTTAAGGTATGGATCTTCAAAGGTGAGATCCTGGGTGGTATGGCTGCTGTTGAACAACCGGAACCGGCTGCTCAACCTAAAAAGCAGCAGCGTAAAGGCCGTAAATAAGGAGCGTCGCTGATGTTACAACCAAAGCGTACAAAATTCCGTAAAGTGCACAAAGGCCGCAACCGTGGTCTGGCGCAGGGTACGGATGTTAGCTTCGGCACTTTCGGTCTGAAAGCTGTTGGCCGTGGTCGTCTGACTGCACGTCAGATCGAAGCAGCACGTCGTGCTATGACCCGTGCAGTTAAGCGTCAAGGTAAGATCTGGATCCGTGTATTCCCGGACAAACCGATCACCGAGAAGCCGCTGGAAGTTCGTATGGGTAAAGGTAAAGGTAACGTGGAGTACTGGGTTGCCTTGATTCAGCCGGGTAAAGTCCTTTATGAAATGGACGGCGTACCGGAAGAGCTGGCCCGTGAAGCATTCGGCCTGGCAGCAGCGAAACTGCCGATCAAAACCACCTTTGTAACTAAGACGGTGATGTAATGAAAGCAAAAGAGCTGCGTGAAAAAAGCGTTGAAGAGCTGAACGCTGAGCTGCTGAACCTGCTGCGTGAGCAGTTCAACCTGCGTATGCAGGCTGCAAGTGGCCAGCTGCAACAGACTCATCTGCTGAAGCAAGTGCGTCGTGATGTTGCACGCGTTAAGACTTTACTGACTCAGAAGGCGGGTGCGTAATGACCGATAAAATCCGTACTCTGCAAGGTCGCGTAGTTAGCGACAAAATGGAGAAATCCATTGTTGTTGCTATCGAACGTTTTGTGAAACACCCGATCTACGGTAAATTCATCAAACGTACGACCAAACTGCACGTACATGACGAGAACAACGAATGTGGTATCGGCGACAAGGTTGAAATCCGTGAATGCCGTCCACTGTCCAAGACTAAGTCCTGGACGCTGGTTCGCGTTGTAGAGAAAGCGGTTCTGTAATAGAGTACGCATTCTCAATACGAATAAACGGCTCAGCGATGGGCCGTTTATTTTTTCTACCCATATTGCAGAAGCGGTGTTATAATGCCGCGCCCTCGATATGGGGCTTTTTAACGACCCAGCTTTTGGGTCCCAGTAGTAGTTGACATTAGCGGAGCACTAAAATGATCCAAGAACAGACTATGCTGAACGTCGCCGACAACTCCGGTGCACGTCGCGTAATGTGTATCAAGGTTCTGGGTGGCTCGCACCGTCGCTACGCAGGCGTAGGCGACATCATCAAGATCACCATCAAAGAAGCAATTCCGCGTGGTAAGGTCAAGAAAGGTGATGTGCTGAAGGCGGTAGTGGTGCGCACCAAGAAGGGTGTTCGTCGCCCGGACGGTTCTGTCATTCGCTTCGATGGTAATGCATGCGTTATTTTAAACAATAACAGCGAGCAACCTATCGGTACGCGTATTTTTGGGCCGGTAACTCGTGAACTTCGTAACGAGAAGTTCATGAAAATTATCTCTCTGGCACCAGAAGTACTCTAAGGAGCGAATCATGGCAGCGAAAATCCGTCGTGATGACGAAGTTATCGTGTTAACCGGTAAAGATAAAGGTAAACGCGGTAAAGTTAAAAATGTCCTGTCTTCCGGCAAGGTCATTGTTGAAGGTATCAACCTGGTTAAGAAACATCAGAAGCCGGTTCCGGCCCTGAACCAACCAGGCGGCATCGTAGAGAAAGAAGCAGCTATTCAAGTCTCTAACCTTGCTATCTTCAACGCGGCAACCGGCAAGGCTGACCGTGTAGGCTTTAGATTCGAAGACGGCAAAAAAGTCCGTTTCTTCAAATCTAATAGCGAAACTATCAAGTAATTTGGAGTAGTACGATGGCGAAACTGCATGATTACTACAAAGACGAAGTAGTCGCTAAACTCATGACTGAGTTTAACTACAATTCTGTCATGCAAGTCCCTCGGGTCGAGAAGATCACCCTGAACATGGGTGTTGGTGAAGCGATCGCTGACAAGAAACTGCTGGATAACGCAGCAGCTGACCTGACAGCAATCTCCGGTCAAAAACCGCTGATCACCAAAGCACGCAAATCAGTTGCAGGCTTCAAAATCCGTCAGGGCTATCCGATCGGCTGTAAAGTAACTCTGCGCGGCGAGCGCATGTGGGAGTTCTTTGAGCGCCTGATCACTATTGCTGTACCGCGTATCCGTGACTTCCGTGGCTTGTCCGCTAAGTCTTTCGACGGTCGTGGTAACTACAGCATGGGTGTCCGTGAGCAGATCATCTTCCCAGAAATCGACTACGATAAAGTCGACCGCGTTCGTGGTTTGGATATTACCATTACCACTACTGCGAAATCTGATGAAGAAGGCCGCGCTCTGCTGGCTGCCTTTGACTTCCCGTTCCGCAAGTAAGGTAGGGTTACTTAATGGCTAAGCAATCAATGAAAGCACGCGAAGTAAAGCGCGTGGCTTTAGCTGATAAATTCTTCGCTAAACGCGCTGAACTGAAAGCTATCATCTCTGATGTGAACGCAACCGACGAAGATCGTTGGAACGCTGTTCTCAAGCTGCAGACTCTGCCGCGTGATTCCAGCCCGTCTCGTCAGCGTAATCGCTGCCGTCAAACAGGTCGTCCGCATGGTTTCCTGCGGAAGTTCGGGTTGAGCCGTATCAAGGTCCGTGAAGCCGCTATGCGCGGTGAAATCCCGGGTCTGAAAAAGGCTAGCTGGTAATTGTCACCAATTGAATCACGGGAGTAAAGACAGATGAGCATGCAAGATCCGATCGCGGATATGCTGACCCGTATCCGTAACGGTCAGGCCGCGAATAAAGCTGCGGTCACCATGCCTTCCTCCAAGCTGAAAGTGGCAATTGCCAACGTGCTGAAGGAAGAAGGCTTTATTGAAGATTTTAAAGTTGAAGGCGACATCAAGCCGGAACTGGAACTGACTCTTAAGTATTTCCAGGGTAAAGCTGTTGTAGAAAGCATTCAGCGTGTCAGCCGCCCAGGTCTGCGCATCTACAAACGTAAAGATGAGCTGCCGAAAGTTATGGCGGGTCTGGGTATCGCAGTTGTTTCTACCTCTAAAGGTGTTATGACTGATCGTGCAGCGCGCCAAGCTGGTCTTGGTGGCGAAATTATCTGCTACGTAGCCTAATCGGAGGAAAAAATGTCTCGTGTTGCTAAAGCACCGGTCGTTGTTCCTGCCGGCGTTGACGTTAAAGTCAACGGTCAGGTTATTACGATCAAAGGTAAGAATGGCGAGCTGACTCGTACTCTCAACGATGCTGTTGAAGTTAAACATGCAGATAATGCTCTGACCTTCGGTCCGCGTGATGGTTACGTAGACGGATGGGCTCAGGCTGGTACCGCGCGTGCCCTGCTGAACTCAATGGTTATCGGTGTTACCGAAGGCTTCACTAAAAAGCTTCAGCTGGTTGGTGTAGGCTATCGTGCAGCGGTCAAAGGGGATGTAGTAAACCTGGCTTTAGGTTTCTCTCATCCTGTTGAACATAAGCTGCCGGCCGGTATCACTGCAGAATGTCCGACTCAAACTGAAATCGTGCTGAAAGGCGCTGATAAGCAGGTGATCGGCCAGGTTGCAGCAGATCTGCGCGCCTACCGTCGTCCTGAGCCTTACAAAGGCAAGGGTGTTCGTTACGCCGACGAAGTCGTGCGTACCAAAGAGGCTAAGAAGAAGTAAGGTAACACTATGGATAAGAAATCTGCTCGTATCCGTCGTGCGACCCGCGCACGCCGCAAGCTCCAGGAGCTGGGTGCAACTCGCCTGGTGGTACATCGTACCCCGCGTCATATTTACGCACAGGTAATTGCTCCGAATGGTTCTGAAGTTCTGGTAGCTGCTTCTACTGTAGAAAAAGCTATCTCTGAACAACTGAAGTACACCGGTAACAAAGACGCGGCTGCAGCTGTGGGTAAAGCTGTTGCTGAACGCGCTCTGGAAAAAGGCATCAAAGATGTTTCCTTTGACCGTTCCGGGTTCCAATATCATGGTCGTGTCCAGGCACTGGCAGATGCTGCCCGTGAAGCTGGCCTTCAGTTCTAAGGTAGAGGTGTAAGATGGCTCACATCGAAAAACAAGCTGGCGAACTGCAGGAAAAGCTGATCGCGGTTAACCGCGTATCTAAAACCGTTAAAGGTGGTCGTATTTTCTCCTTCACAGCTCTGACTGTAGTTGGTGACGGTAACGGTCGCGTAGGTTTTGGTTACGGTAAAGCGCGTGAAGTTCCAGCAGCGATCCAGAAAGCGATGGAAAAAGCCCGTCGCAATATGATTAACGTCGCGCTGAATACTGGCACCCTGCAGCACCCGGTTAAGGGTACTCACACGGGTTCTCGTGTATTCATGCAGCCGGCTTCCGAAGGTACCGGTATCATCGCCGGTGGTGCAATGCGCGCCGTTCTGGAAGTCGCTGGGGTTCGTAACGTTCTGGCTAAAGCATATGGTTCCACCAACCCGATCAACGTGGTTCGTGCAACTATTGATGGCCTGGAAAATATGAAGTCTCCAGATATGGTCGCTGCCAAGCGTGGTAAATCCGTTGAAGAAATTCTGGGGAAATAAACCATGGCAAAGACTATTAAAATTACTCAAACCCGCAGTGCAATCGGTCGTTTGCCGAAACACAAGGCAACGCTGCTTGGCCTGGGTCTGCGTCGTATTGGTCACACCGTAGAGCGCGAGGATACTCCTGCTGTTCGTGGTATGGTCAACGCGGTTTCCTTCATGGTTAAAGTTGAGGAGTAAGAGATGCGTTTAAATACTCTGTCTCCGGCCGAAGGCTCCAAAAAGGCGGGTAAACGCCTGGGTCGTGGTATCGGTTCTGGCCTCGGTAAAACCGGTGGTCGTGGTCACAAAGGTCAGAACTCTCGTTCTGGCGGTGGCGTACGTCGCGGTTTCGAGGGTGGTCAGATGCCACTGTACCGTCGTCTGCCGAAATTCGGCTTCACTTCTCGTAAAGCAATGATCACCGCAGAAGTTCGTCTGTCTGATCTGGCTCACGTAGAAGGCGATGTGGTAGACCTGAACACGCTGAAAGCGGCTAACATTATCGGTATCCAGATCGAGTTCGCGAAAGTGATCCTGTCTGGTGAGGTAACTCGTCCGGTAACTGTTCGTGGCCTGCGCGTGACTAAAGGCGCTCGTGCTGCTATCGAAGCTGCTGGCGGTAAAATTGAGGAATAAGTAGCAGATGGCTAAACAACCGGGATTAGATTTTCAAAGTGCCAAAGGTGGAATTGGCGAACTGAAACGCAGACTTCTGTTTGTTATCGGTGCGCTGATTGTGTTCCGTATTGGCTCTTTTATTCCGATCCCTGGTATTGATGCCACTGTACTTGCCAAACTGCTTGAGCAACAGCGAGGCACCATCATTGAAATGTTTAACATGTTCTCTGGTGGTGCTCTCAGCCGTGCTTCTATCTTTGCTCTGGGGATCATGCCGTATATTTCGGCGTCGATCATTGTCCAGCTGCTGACCGTTGTTTATCAACCGCTGGCAGAACTGAAGAAAGAAGGGGAGTCTGGTCGTCGTAAGATCAGCCAGTACACCCGCTACGGTACTCTGGTGCTGGCTATATTCCAGTCGATCGGTATTGCTACCGGTCTGCCGAATATGCCTGGTATGCAGGGCCTGGTGATTAATCCGGGCTTTGCATTCTATTTCACCGCTGTTGTTAGTCTGGTCACAGGGACTATGTTCCTGATGTGGCTCGGCGAACAGATCACCGAACGCGGTATCGGAAACGGTATCTCGATCCTGATCTTCGCCGGGATCGTTGCGGGACTCCCGCCGGCCATCGCCCATACTATCGAGCAAGCGCGTCAAGGCGACCTGCACTTCCTCCTGTTGCTGTTGGTTGCAGTATTAGTATTTGCAGTGACCTTCTTCGTTGTATTCGTTGAACGTGGTCAACGCCGCATTGTGGTAAACTACGCTAAGCGTCAACAGGGTCGTCGTGTCTATGCTGCACAGAGCACACATTTACCGCTGAAAGTGAATATGGCGGGGGTAATCCCGGCAATTTTCGCTTCCAGTATTATTCTGTTCCCGGCGACCATCACGTCATGGTTCGGGGGCGGTACTGGTTGGAACTGGCTGACAACAATTTCGCTGTATTTGCAGCCTGGGCAACCGCTTTATGTGTTACTCTATGCGTCTGCAATCATCTTCTTCTGTTTCTTCTACACGGCGTTGGTTTTCAACCCGCGTGAAACAGCAGATAACCTGAAGAAGTCCGGTGCATTTGTACCAGGAATTCGTCCGGGAGAACAAACGGCGAAGTATATCGATAAAGTAATGACCCGCCTGACTCTGGTCGGTGCGTTGTATATCACTTTTATCTGCCTGATCCCGGAGTTCATGCGTGATGCAATGAAAGTGCCGTTCTACTTCGGTGGAACCTCGCTGCTTATTGTTGTCGTCGTGATTATGGACTTTATGGCTCAAGTGCAAACTCTGATGATGTCTAGTCAGTATGAGTCTGCATTGAAGAAGGCGAACCTGAAAGGCTACGGCCGCTAACTGGTCGCCCGAGAAGTTACGGAGAGTAAAAATGAAAGTTCGTGCTTCCGTCAAGAAATTATGCCGTAACTGCAAAATCGTTAAGCGTGATGGTGTCATCCGTGTGATTTGCAGTGCCGAGCCAAAGCATAAACAGCGCCAAGGCTGATTTATTCGCATATTTTTCTTGCAAAGTTGGGTTGAGCTGGCTAGATTAGCCAGCCAATCTTTTGTATGTCTGTACGTTTCCATTTGAGTATCCTGAAAACGGGCTTTTCAGCATGGTACGTACATATTAAATAGTAGGAGTGCATAGTGGCCCGTATAGCAGGCATTAACATTCCTGATCAGAAACATACCGTAATTGCTTTAACCGCAATTTTTGGTATCGGCAAGACCCGCTCTAAAGCCATCTGCGCTGAAACGGGTATCGCTGAAAATGTTAAGATCAGTGAGCTGTCTGAAGAACAGATTGATTCTCTGCGTGAAGCAGTAGGTAAATTTGTCGTTGAAGGTGATCTGCGCCGTGAAATCACCCTTAGCATCAAGCGTCTGATGGACCTTGGTTGCTACCGTGGTTTACGCCATCGTCGTGGTCTTCCGGTTCGCGGTCAGCGTACTAAGACCAACGCACGTACCCGTAAGGGTCCGCGTAAACCGATCAAGAAATAATCGGGGTGATTGAATAATGGCAAAGGCACCAGTTCGTGCACGTAAGCGTGTAAGAAAACAAGTCTCTGATGGCGTGGCTCATATCCATGCTTCTTTTAACAACACCATCGTTACCATCACTGATCGTCAGGGTAACGCGCTGGGTTGGGCAACAGCCGGTGGTTCCGGTTTCCGTGGTTCTCGCAAATCCACTCCGTTTGCAGCTCAGGTTGCAGCAGAGCGTTGCGCAGAAGCCGTAAAAGAATACGGCATCAAGAATCTGGAAGTTATGGTTAAAGGTCCGGGTCCAGGTCGCGAATCTACTATTCGTGCACTGAACGCCGCTGGTTTCCGCATCACTAATATTACTGATGTGACTCCGATCCCTCATAACGGTTGTCGTCCGCCGAAAAAACGTCGCGTATAACGCCTCGTTTCTAGGATTGTTGGAGAAAGAAAATGGCAAGATATTTGGGTCCTAAGCTCAAGCTGAGCCGTCGTGAGGGCACTGACTTATTCCTTAAGTCTGGCGTTCGCGCGATCGATACCAAGTGTAAAATTGAACAAGCTCCTGGCCAGCACGGTGCGCGTAAGCCGCGTCTGTCTGACTATGGTGTGCAGTTGCGTGAAAAGCAAAAAGTTCGCCGTATGTACGGTGTGCTGGAGCGTCAGTTCCGTAACTACTATAAAGAAGCAGCACGTCTGAAAGGCAACACCGGTGAAAACCTGTTGGCTCTGCTGGAAGGTCGTCTGGACAACGTTGTATACCGTATGGGCTTCGGCGCCACTCGTGCTGAAGCACGCCAGCTGGTTAGCCACAAGGCTATCATGGTAAACGGTCGTGTTGTTAACATCGCTTCTTATCAGGTAAAAGCGAATGACGTTGTTAGCATCCGTGAGAAAGCGAAAAAGCAATCTCGCGTGAAAGCCGCTCTGGAGCTGGCTGAGCAGCGTGAAAAGCCAACCTGGCTGGAAGTTGATGCTGGCAAGATGGAAGGTACGTTCAAGCGTCAGCCGGAGCGTTCTGATCTGTCTGCGGACATTAACGAACACCTGATCGTCGAGCTTTACTCCAAGTAAAGCTTAGTACCAAAGAGAGGACACAATGCAGGGTTCTGTGACAGAGTTTCTAAAACCGCGCCTGGTCGATATCGAGCAAGTGAGTTCGACGCACGCCAAGGTGACCCTTGAGCCTTTAGAGCGTGGCTTCGGCCATACTCTGGGTAACGCACTGCGCCGTATTCTGCTCTCATCGATGCCGGGTTGCGCGGTGACCGAGGTTGAGATTGATGGTGTACTGCACGAGTACAGCACCAAAGAAGGCGTTCAGGAAGACATCCTTGAAATCCTGCTCAACCTGAAAGGGCTGGCGGTGAGAGTTCAGGGTAAAGATGAAGTCATCCTTACTTTGAATAAATCTGGCATTGGCCCTGTGACTGCAGCCGACATTACCCACGACGGTGATGTCGAAATCGTCAAGCCGCAGCACGTGATCTGCCACCTGACCGATGAGAACGCATCTATTAGCATGCGCATCAAAGTTCAGCGCGGTCGCGGTTATGTGCCGGCTTCTGCCCGAATTCATTCGGAAGAAGATGAGCGCCCAATCGGCCGTCTGCTGGTCGACGCCTGCTACAGCCCTGTAGAGCGTATTGCCTACAATGTTGAAGCCGCGCGTGTTGAGCAGCGTACCGACCTGGACAAGCTGGTCATCGAGATGGAAACCAACGGCACAATCGATCCTGAAGAGGCGATTCGTCGTGCGGCAACCATTCTGGCTGAACAACTGGAAGCTTTCGTTGACTTACGTGATGTACGTCAGCCGGAAGTGAAAGAAGAGAAACCAGAGTTCGATCCGATCCTGCTGCGCCCTGTTGACGATCTGGAATTGACTGTCCGCTCTGCTAACTGCCTCAAGGCAGAAGCTATCCACTATATCGGTGATCTGGTACAGCGTACCGAGGTTGAGTTGCTGAAAACGCCGAACCTGGGTAAAAAATCTCTTACCGAGATTAAAGACGTGCTGGCTTCACGTGGTCTGTCTCTGGGCATGCGCCTGGAAAACTGGCCGCCGGCAAGCATTGCTGACGAGTAACCGGATCACAGGTTAAGGTTTTACTGAGAAGGATAAGGTCATGCGCCATCGTAAGAGTGGTCGTCAACTGAACCGCAACAGCAGCCATCGCCAGGCTATGTTCCGTAACATGGCAGGTTCGCTGGTTCGTCATGAGATCATCAAGACGACCCTGCCGAAAGCGAAAGAACTGCGTCGCGTAGTTGAGCCGCTGATTACTCTTGCCAAGACTGATAGCGTTGCTAATCGTCGTCTGGCATTCGCCCGCA
This sequence comes from Klebsiella sp. 141153, assembly GCF_032601995.1. NCBI lineage: Bacteria > Pseudomonadati > Pseudomonadota > Gammaproteobacteria > Enterobacterales > Enterobacteriaceae > Klebsiella > Klebsiella sp. 141153. Next base: position 506,478 of record NZ_JAQIRJ010000004.1, read on the forward strand.
CTCGTGATAACGAGATCGTGGCAAAACTGTTTAACGAGCTGGGCCCGCGTTTCGCGAGCCGCGCCGGTGGTTACACTCGCATTCTGAAGTGTGGCTTCCGTGCAGGCGACAACGCGCCGATGGCATACATCGAGCTGGTTGATCGTGCTGAGCTGAAAGCAGAAGCTGCTGCAGAGTAATCTGTAGTAACGTAAAAAAACCCGCCCCGGCGGGTTTTTTTATATCTACCGCCACCCCACTTCATTACACTATCTGTACTCTTTTTGTTCATCCCTGGGAGCCGTATAATGTGGTTACTGGACCAGTGGGCAGAACGCCACATCCTCGACGCACAATCTAAAGGCGAGTTTGATAATCTGACGGGCAGCGGCGAACCGCTGGCGCTGGATGATGATTCACATGTGCCGCCGGAACTACGCGCCGGTTACCGCTTATTAAAAAATGCCGGCTGTTTACCACCTGAACTCGAGTTACGTAGAGATGCCATGGCGTTGAGCGACCTACTCAAGACCGTTGAGCATGACGACCCGCGGTATGCCGAGTTAAACCGTCGCTTGACTCTGTTTGAGCTGAAATTACGTCAGGCAGGGATGAATACCGATTTTCTACGCGGTGATTATGCCGATAGACTGTGGCACAAAATGAACGAGGAGTAGCTATGTATCGTATTGGCGAGCTGGCCAAACTGGCTGATGTCACCCCGGATACCATCCGCTATTATGAAAAGCAGCAAATGATGGATCACGACATCCGCACTGAAGGCGGTTTTCGCCTCTATTCGGATAACGATCTGCAGCGACTGCGTTTTATCCGTTATGCCCGGCAATTAGGCTTTACACTAGAGTCGATCCGCGAACTGTTATCGATCCGTATCGATCCCGAACATCATACTTGCCAGGAGTCTAAAGGGATCGTCCAGGCCCGGCTAAGTGAAGTCGAAGCGCGTATTAAAGAACTGGAAACGATGCGGCGTTCTTTACAGCGGCTGAATGATGCCTGCTGCGGCACGGCGCACAGTAGCGTTTACTGCTCAATTCTTGAAGCTTTAGAGCAAGGCGCCAGCGGTAGCCATGCCGGGCGTTGATTTTTTCCGCGCGCGGATCTACACTCGCGCCGAATTCATACATTCACTGGAGTTACTATGAGTCGCTATCAGCATACCAAAGGGCAAATTAAAGATAATGCGATTGAGGCATTACTGCATGACCCATTATTCAGACAGCGCGTTGAGAAAAATAAGAAAGGGAAAGGAAGCTATCAACGTAAAGAAAAACATGCAGGACGTAATGACCGGGAGGCCAGCGGCAAGCAAGCGAATCGCTTTTTTACCACTGGCCTTCTGCTTTCTGTGTGCTGATTAAGAACGGTTATTTTGTTCTTTTAACAGATCGCGGATTTCACTCAGAAGTACTTCTTCTTTGCTCGGCGCCGGAGCGGCAGGCGCTTCTTCTTTCTTACGGTTCAGTTTATTCATCAGTTTGATCGCCATGAAAATCGCGAAGGCGACGATGATGAAATCGAAGACGTTCTGAATAAACACGCCATAATGCATGACAACGGCCGGGACATCTCCCTGCGCATCGCGTAGCGTAACGGCGAACTGTTTAAAGTCGATCCCGCCAATGAGCAAACCCAGCGGAGGCATAATAATATCGGCCACTAAAGACGATACAATTTTACCGAATGCTGCACCAATGATGACACCCACTGCCAAATCGACAACATTCCCGCGCATTGCGAATTCGCGGAATTCTTTTAACATACCCATTTTACTCTCCTTGAGCCAGCTGACATTGATAAGTTTATCAAATGTATTTCCATTTTCCATTGCTGTTGAATAATTGCCGGAAAATATTATCCATTGATAAATAAGGGATAATAAAAAGGCGTCTGAGCGACGCCCATTGTAATTACAGGAAGAACGGGCTCGGCTGGAATAGTCTCTCAACGTCGGAGATAAATTTCTTGTCGGTCAGGAACATAATTACGTGGTCGCCTTGCTCAATACGTAAATTATTATTGGCGATCATTACGTCATTACCGCGCACTACCGCGCCAATAATCGTTCCCGGCGGCAGTTTAATTTCATCAATTGAACGGCCAACTACCCGAGAGGTGCTTTCATCGCCATGCGCGACGGCCTCAATCGCTTCGGCAACGCCGCGGCGTAGCGACGAAACACCGACAATATCAGCTTTACGTACGTGGCTCAGCAGTGCAGAAATAGTGGCTTGCTGCGGCGATATAGCAATATCAATCACGCTTCCCTGAACCAGATCGACATAAGCGCGACGCTGGATCAGCACCATGACCTTCTTCGCGCCCATCCGCTTGGCCAGCATTGCCGACATGATATTGGCTTCGTCATCATTGGTGACGGCAATAAAGAGATCGACTTGATCGATATGCTCTTCCGCCAGTAACTCTTGATCCGACGCATCGCCATAAAAGACGATCGTATTCTGCAGCTTTTCGGCAAGCTCAGCGGCACGCTGTTGATCGCGCTCGATCAACTTCACGCTGTAGTCTTTCTCCAGGCGGTGCGCGAGACCCGCGCCGATGTTGCCGCCGCCGACCAGCATAATGCGCTTGTAGGGTTTCTCCAGACGTTGGAGTTCGCTCATTACTGCGCGAATATGTTGCGATGCGGCGATAAAGAAGACTTCGTCGCCAGCTTCAACGATGGTTGATCCCTGTGGGCGAATTGGTCGGTCGTGGCGGAAAATTGCCGCAACGCGCGTGTCGATGTGCGGCATATGTTCACGCATCGTTGATAGTGCATTACCGACCAGTGGTCCACCGTAATAAGCCTTCACAACGGCCAGGCTCACTTTCCCTTCAGCGAAGTTCACTACCTGAAGCGCGCCCGGATATTCAATCAGACGGTAGATGTTATCGATGACTAATTGCTCCGGAGCAATCAGATGGTCAATTGGTACCGCTTCTGAATGAAAAAGTTTATCGGCATCGCGAACGTAATCCGGTGAACGAATTCGGGCGATACGATTCGGCGTATTAAACAGCGAATAGGCGACCTGACAGGCCACCATGTTGGTCTCATCTGAGCTGGTCACGGCGACCAGCATATCGGCATCATCGGCGCCAGCTTCACGCAGCACGCGCGGATGAGAACCGTGGCCCTGAACGACGCGGAGATCGAACTTATCCTGCAGACCGCGCAAACGGTCGCCATTGGTATCGACCAGGGTAATATCGTTGTTTTCGCCGACGAGATTTTCCGCCAGCGTGCCGCCTACCTGTCCGGCGCCAAGAATAATAATCTTCATCAGCAGTGACCCATTAATTCCGCTTTTTGATTAGCTTAGCGTAAAAGAAGCCATCGCCTTCTTCCGCCCCTGGCAGATTTTGCTGACCCGGGTTTTCCGGCGTCCCTGTCTCATGGAGTTCGGCATCTCTGGTACGGGCCAGGAAGGCGGCGATCTGTTGGCTATTCTCTTCCGGCAAAATAGAGCATGTCGCATAGACCAGCGTACCGCCCGGTTTCAGATGAGCCCAGGTGGCATCGAGAATTTCTGCCTGTAATTGCGCCAGCTCGGCGATATCGCGATCCCGGCGCAGCCATTTAATATCCGGATGGCGACGGATAACGCCGGTGGCCGAACATGGCGCATCAAGCAAAATACGGTCGAACTGCTCATCGCCGCACCACTGTTCAGGATAGCGGCCATCGCCCTGTTTCACTTCCGCTTTCATACCCAGACGTTTCAGGTTGTCATAGACACGAGACAGACGCTGCTGGTCGATGTCGACCGCCATTAGATTTGCCTGCGGCGCGACTTCCAGAATATGCGTCGTCTTGCCGCCCGGCGCCGCACAGAGATCGAGAATGCGCTCGCCGTTTTCCGGTTGCAAGTAGCGCATGCAGCCCTGAGCTGAGGCGTCCTGAACGGTGACCCAGCCTTCTTCAAATCCCGGTAACGCATGGACCGGGGCCGGGGAGGCAAGACGGACGGCATCCGGATAGTCCGGGTGAGCGAAACCCTGTAAACCCGCGTCTTCCAGCAGAGAGAGCCATTCATCTCGCGAATGATGACTGCGATTCACACGCAGCCACATTGGCGGGCGTAAATTATTAGCTGACACAATATCCTGCCATTGTTCCGGCCAGGCCTGCTGCAGACGTTTAAGCAGCCATTTAGGATGGAGATACCGGTTCTCATGCTGGGCGAATTCGGCCAGCAGCTCTTCCTGTTGGCGCTGAAACTGGCGTAATACGCCATTGATAAGCCCTTTAAGCTGCGGACGCTTAATTGCCACCGCGCCTTCCACCGTTTCCGCCAGCGCGGCGTGCGGGGGAATTCGCGTATAAAGTAGCTGATACAGGCCGACCATGATCAGGAAATGTACGGTACGCTGTTTGCCGGTCATCGGACGCGCCATTAGTTTACCAATCAGCCACTCGAGTTGGCTTAAGGTACGCAAGACGCCGAAGCACAGCTCCTGCAGCAGCGCTTTGTCTTTTTCGCTCACTTTTTGCTGAAGCGGCGGCAGAACATTGCTTAAAGACTGGCCTTTCTCTACGACCTGCTCAATAGCCTGGGCTGCCAGGCTGCGTAAATTACTATTCTTTTTCATAAGCGCAAAAATAAAAATGCCCGGCGAACCCGGGCTTTAGAAGAGAAGTGCGTCAGGCAAGGCGGTTTCCGGGGATAAACCATTCCCGGCGAGAGTTCAGTAAATCCTGGGCACTCATCGCTTTTTTCCCTGCCGGCTGCAGTGATTCCAGATTCAGAATACCGTTGCCGGTGGCAACCTGGATCCCTTGCTTGGTTGCTGCAACGATAGTGCCTGGCTCTGCGTTGGCGGATTCTGCAATAACGGATGCATGCCACACCTTCACTGGTTGCTCATCGATTTCCAGCCAGCTCATTGGCCAGGGATTAAATGCGCGGATACAGCGTTCGAGCTGTTCTGCGGAAAGCGACCAATCAATACGGGCCTCTTCCTTACTCAGCTTCTCGGCGTAACTGACTAGCGATTCGTCCTGAACTTCAGGCTCTGCGCTACCATCGGCCAGCTGCGCTAAGGTCGCCAGTAGACCCTCTGGGCCAAGGTCGGCCAGCTTATCGTACAGGCTACCGCTGGTATCTTCCGCGGTAATCGGGCAGGAGAGCTTATACAGCATGTCGCCGGTATCAAGACCGACGTCCATCTGCATGATGGTGACACCGGTTTCGGCATCGCCAGCCCATAGCGAACGCTGAATCGGCGCTGCGCCGCGCCAGCGAGGAAGCAGGGAGCCGTGAACGTTAATGCAGCCCAAACGCGGCATTTCAAGAACCGCTTTCGGCAGGATCAGTCCATAAGCCACGACGACCATAACATCGGCGTTAAGATCGGCAATCAGTTGCTGATTTTCCTGCGGACGTAGGGAGGATGGCTGGAAGACCGGTAGATTGTTGGCTTCAGCCAGCACTTTTACCGGGCTCGGCATCAATTTTTTGCCGCGACCAGCAGGGCGGTCGGGCTGAGTAAATACGCCAACCACCTGATGTTCAGACGACAACAGCGCGTCAAGGTGACGCGCTGCAAAGTCGGGGGTTCCGGCGAAAATGATACGTAGTGTTTGTGACACGTTAATCCTTGTTATCAGGCACGGGCGCGTAAACGATCCAGTTTCTCAACTTTCTGGCGAATGCGCTGCTGTTTGAGCGGCGACAGATAGTCAATGAACAGCTTACCGACCAGGTGATCCATTTCATGCTGGATACAGATAGCCAACAAGCCATCAGCTTCCAGCTCGAAAGCGTTGCCTTCACGGTCCAACGCGCGGATTTTTACGGTTTCGGCACGTGGAACCAGCGCACGTTGTTCCGGAATCGACAGGCAACCTTCTTCAATGCCGGTTTCGCCGTCCTTTTCGAGTAGCTCTGGGTTGATGAGCACCAGGCGCTCTTCACGGTTTTCCGAGACATCAATAACGATAATACGCTGATGGATATCCACCTGCGTGGCGGCCAGACCAATACCTTCTTCAGCGTACATCGTGTCGAACATATCATCGACGATACGCTGAATTTCTGCATTCACTTCTTTGACCGGCTCGGCGACTTTGCGAAGGCGCTCGTCCGGAATATGTAACACTTGCAAAACTGCCATAAAGATCCAGAGTCGTATTCAGTAGTTGATAAGATTATTACCTCTATTCTAGACAAAACCCCCTCTAATTGACAGTCTCGCTAACCAATCACAAGGATTGGCTGAGCCGCTAATGGCAGGGGGAACGGATGACGCCCACGGAGATTTGGTTGCGTCTGATGCGGGTGAATAACCTGTACGGCGATAAAATGGTATTTGTTGCGCGATGGCTGGCTGGCGCAGGTCATGCGGATAATGAAACGTTGCATGAGGCCGGTTTAACTAAAGCGCAGGCAATGCAGTTTCTTGCCTCTAAGCAACAGGAGATTGACGCCTCACTGCAATGGTTAGAGCAACCAGAACATCATTTGCTTTCAGCGGATCATGCACGTTACCCGCCGCAGCTACGCGCTATCGACGATTATCCCGGCGCGCTGCTGGTGAGCGGTAATGTTGATCTCTTGTGTAGCCGACAGTTGGCGATCATTGGGAGCCGCGCGCACTCGTGGTACGGCGCGCGGTGGGGAAAGGCATTCAGTGAAGCGCTAGCGCGGTATGGCTTGACCATTACTAGCGGTCTGGCGTTGGGGATTGACGGCATTGCCCATCGCGGGGCGTTGGCGGTAAAGGGAAAAACCATCGCCGTATTAGGCAATGGTTTATCTGATATCTATCCGCACCGGCATCGGGCTTTAGCAAAGCAGATCGAGGAAAGCGGCGGCGCGCTACTTTCCGAATTTCCTCTCTCTGCGCGACCGTTACCGGGGAATTTCCCACGCCGCAACCGGATTATCAGCGGGTTAAGCGCTGGGGTTCTGGTGATAGAGGCCGCCTTGAAAAGCGGTTCCCTGGTAACTGTCCGCTGCGCGCTGGAACAGGGTAGAGATGTATTTGCCCTGCCTGGGCCAATTGGCAATCCTGGCTCTGAAGGGCCGCACTGGCTGATAAAGCAGGGAGCGGTTCCCGTTACCGCACCGGAAGAGATCCTTGAGTATTGGCAATATGAGCTGTCAGCGCGGGAAGAGACCGCTGATTTGCTAAATAATTACGCAGATCAGCCCCCTGTAGCATTGCCATTTCCAGAGCTCCTGGCTAACGTAGGAGATGAGGTAACACCTGTTGACGTTGTCGCTGAACGTGCCGGCCAATCTGTGCCAGTAACCGTAGCTCAGCTACTTGAACTGGAGTTAGCAGGCTGGATCGCAGCTGTACCCGGCGGCTATGTCCGATTAAGGAGGGCAAGCCATGTTCGACGTACTCATGTATTTGTTTGAGACTTATATCCATAACGAAGCAGAAATGCGCGTGGATCAGGACAAACTGACGCGGGATCTGACCGATGCAGGTTTTGAGCGGGAAGACATCTATAACGCGTTAATGTGGCTCGAGAAACTGGCTGATTATCAGGAAGGTCTCGTTGAACCCATGCAGCTCGCCTCCGACCCGCTCTCTCTTCGGGTATATACCGATGAAGAGTGCCAGCGTCTGGATGCCAGCTGTCGAGGATTTTTACTCTTCCTCGAGCAGATCCAGGTGTTGAACCTCGAAACGCGAGAAATGGTGATAGAGCGCGTACTGGCGCTGGATACGGCAGAGTTTGAACTGGAAGACCTGAAATGGGTGATCCTGATGGTTCTGTTTAATATTCCGGGCTGTGAAAACGCCTATCAGCAAATGGAAGAATTACTCTTCGAAGTAAATGAAGGTATGCTGCATTAATCTTATTGCAGCAACATCGAGTTGTTATGACCAAATCAGCACTGTTTTCGGTGCGTAAAAACGAGCCCTGCCCGCAGTGCGGGGCCGAACTGGTGATTCGTTCCGGGAAACATGGCCCGTTTCTCGGCTGTTCTCACTATCCGGACTGTGACTATGTCCGTCCCCTGAAAAGTCAGGCGGATGGACATATCGTCAAGGTACTGGAGGGGCAAGAGTGCCCATCTTGCGGCGCTGTTATGGTGTTACGCCAGGGGCGCTTTGGTATGTTCATCGGCTGCAGTCGTTATCCCGAATGCGAACATACCGAGCTGATTGATAAACCTGATGAGACCGCTATCGCGTGTCCGCAATGCGGACAGGGTCATCTGGTGCAGCGTCGCTCCCGTTTCGGTAAAACCTTTCACTCCTGCGATCGCTACCCTGATTGCCAGTTCGTTATTAATTTTAAACCGGTGGCGGGCGAATGCCCTGAATGCCATTACCCGCTATTAATAGAAAAGAAAACGGCGCAGGGCGTTAAACGCTTTTGCGCCAGTAAACAATGTGGAAAGCCGATCCCGGCGGAACAAATAAGTGAATAAAAACCTGCCCTCAGAAACCGTCGCACAGGCTGTGGCGGTACTGAATAATGAACATGTTATCGCCTATCCAACCGAAGCGGTATTTGGCGTTGGTTGCGATCCGGATAGCGAAACGGCCGTGATGCGTCTTCTGGCGTTAAAACAGCGCCCTGTTGAAAAGGGACTGATTCTTATCGCCGCCAGCTTTGAACAGTTGGAACCGTATATTGATGATTCCCGATTAAGCGACGCCCAGCGTGAAGCTATCTTTTCCTGTTGGCCCGGCCCGGTGACGTTCGTGTTCCCGGCGCGTCCGGATACTCCACGCTGGTTGACGGGGCGCTTTGATTCGCTGGCCGTGCGCGTTACCGATCATCCACTGGTAATTGAATTATGTGAAGCCTACGGAAAGCCGCTGGTCTCAACGAGCGCCAACTTAACCGGTCAGCCGCCGTGCCGGACTACTGCTGAAGTACGTGCCCAGTTTGGCGATAGTTTCCCGGTGGTGGATGGCGCAACGGGCGGGCGGCAAAACCCATCTGAAATCCGTGATGCCCTGACGGGTGAACAGTTCCGCCAGGGGTAATTTATGGAAACTTATGCCGTTTTTGGTAACCCTATAGCGCATAGCAAGTCGCCTTCCATTCATCAGTTGTTTGCCGAACAGTTACATATTGCGCACCCCTACGGTCGGGTACTGGCGCCATTAGATGATTTTGTGAATACCCTGGACGCTTTTTTCAACACGGGCGGTAAGGGCGCTAACGTGACCGTTCCCTTTAAAGAGGAAGCTTTTGCCCGTGCCGATGAACTCACTGAACGCGCCGCGCTGGCTGGTGCAGTCAATACGTTGAAGCGCCTGGAAGATGGCCGTCTGCTTGGCGACAATACGGATGGCATAGGGTTATTAAGCGATTTAGAGCGCCTGGGGTTTATCAAACCTGGTATGAGGATTTTATTGATTGGCGCAGGCGGCGCATCGCGTGGTGTATTGTTACCGCTGCTCTCTTTAGATTGCGCGGTCACTATTGTTAACCGTACTTTTTCCCGCGCTCATGAGCTGGCAACGCTTTTTGCTCATACCGGCAGCGTTAGCGCGTTACCGCTGGATAAACTGGAAGGCCACCAGTTTGACCTCATTATTAACGCGACGTCCAGCGGTATAAGTGGCGATATCCCGGCAATACCTTCCTCGTTAATTCATGCCGACGTTTACTGCTATGACATGTTTTATCAGAAAGGAAATACGCCATTTCTGCATTGGTGCCAGCAGTATGGCGCTAAAAAACTGGCGGATGGATTAGGTATGCTGGTGGCTCAGGCCGCACATGCCGTTCTGCTGTGGCACGGTACGCTACCGGAAATTGCTCCGGTAATTGCCGTTTTACATCAGGAACTGAATGCGTGAACCAGGCGATCCAATTTCCCGATAGAGAAGAGTGGGACGCTGAACGGCAATGCATCCTATTCCCGGCGCTGGTCAATGGTATGCAGTTAACCTGCGCTATTCGGAGTAAGACACTGCAGCAACGATTCGGTGGCGATGAGCCAGCGCAGTGGCTGGCTCTATTTAGTGAACATCGCTGGGATCTGGAAGATGAAGCGGAAGCGCTAATTCGCGATCGGCAAGAAGACCCTCAGGGTTGGGTCTGGTTTTCCTGATCCAGGTAGTCGTCTTTCCACTTCACATAGTTGTTGGCTGAATACTTCAGCCCTGCATATTCCGCCTCCGTCAGGGGGCGGATTTGTTTTACCGGATTGCCAAAGTAGAGGTATCCGCTTTCCAGACGCTTGTTTTGCGGAACCAGGCTGCCGGCGCCGATCATCACGTCATCCTCTACTACCACGCCATCCAGCAGAATTGACCCCATTCCGACAAGAATGCGATTGCCGATAGTGCAACCGTGCAGCATGACCTTATGCCCGACGGTAACATCCTCACCGATGAGCAGCGGATTACCTTCAGGGTTATAAGAAGACTTGTGGGTGACATGCAGGACGCTGCCGTCCTGAATATTCGAACGTGCGCCGATTGACACATAGTTCACGTCGCCGCGGATGGCGACCAGTGGCCAAATGCTTACATCATCGGCAATTCTGACGTCGCCTATCACAACGCTGCTGGGATCCACCATCACCCGCAGACCGATTTGGGGAAATAATTCTTTATAAGGACGTATATTACTGGACATGGCTGCCTCAACATCAGGGTAGATAAGCAGACTTTGGTAGCTTTCAGGCGCTCCCGCAACCCCTTTTTCTGATAAAAATTGAGCTATTTGAGCAATAACAGCGCGAAAAGCGCGAAAAACCATCATTCAGAAAAAAAGATCGAAAAAAGGCTTGTGCAAAAAAATGGGATCCCTATAATGCGCACCCACTGACACGGCAGATGTGAATCACTTCACACAAACAGCCGGTTCGGTTGAAGAGAAAAATTCTGAAATTCAGGGTTGACTCTGAAAGAGGAAAGCGTAATATACGCCACCTCGCGACAGAGCGCTAAAGCGCGTCGCAACTGCTCTTTAACAATTTATCAGACAATCTGTGTGGGCACTCAAAGTGACATGGATTCTTAACGTCCTCGGACGAAAAATGAATACCAAGTC